>JAFSBX010000138.1 GCA_017437065.1 Lachnospiraceae bacterium | reverse complement strand
GTTTTTCTTTTAGTATATCATACTTCTTTAAGAATTACCACCAATTACTACTAAATAAAACAGAAAATTTGACACAAAAAATGCAGGTAAATCAATACCTGCAACTACTTTTTCTAATATTCAACTGTTAAACTCCCGGGAAAAAGCGTGTAAAAATCATGAAAAAACGAATTATAGGGCTTGCAATTTAAAAATGATAGTGCTATACTGACAAAGAATTAAATAAATGTACTAGATGAGAGTGGACGCGTTCCACTCTTTCTTGTTGTAGTGAAAAGAAGGGACAGGTGAAAAGATGTCTAAAAAAGAGACATACGAAACCAAAACGGAAGAACTGTTAAAGCCCATCGCAGAAGCCAATCAGGTAGAAATTTATGATGTGGAATATGTAAAAGAGGGAAATGAATGGTTTTTAAGAGCTTATATTGATAAGGAAGGCGGTGTAGACATTAATGACTGTGTAGCGGTCAGCCGTGTTTTATCAGATAAGCTGGATGAAGAAGATTTTATTGACGAGGCTTATACATTGGAGGTCAGCAGTCCGGGGTTAGGACGAACATTGAAAAAGGATAAACATTTAGAAAAAAGTCTTGGTGAAGAAGTAGAAATAAAGACCTATAAGCCGATTGAAAAATGTAAAGAGTTTGCCGGTATATTGAAGGCATTTGATGCGGACAGCATTACAATAGAAACAGAAGGAACGGAAAAAGTTTTTACAAGAGCGGATATTGCAGTGATACGTCTTGCGCTTGACTTTTAATTAGGAGGAAAAAGGAAAATGAATAAGGAATTAATGGAAGCACTGGATATTTTGGAGAAAGAAAAAGAAATCAGTAAAGAGACTCTTTTTGAGGCGATTGAAAATTCTTTGATTACAGCGTGCAAGAACCATTTTGGAAAATCTGATAATATCAAGGTGGAAATTAACAGAGAAACTTGTGATTTCTTATGCTATGCAGAAAAAGAAGTTGTTGAAGAAGTAGAAGACGACTGCTTACAGATTTCTCTGGAAGAGGCAAAAGAGCTTTCATCAAGAGCAGAGCTTGGCAATATTCTCAATGTGGAGATTAAGTCAAAAGAATTCGGACGTATTGCAACACAGAATGCAAAAAATGTTATTTTACAGAAAATCCGCGAAGAAGAAAGAAGTGTTATTTACAATCAGTACTTCGAAAAAGAAAAAGATGTTGTAACAGGTGTAGTACAGCGTTATGTTGGTAAAAATATCAGCATTAACTTAGGAAAAGCAGATGCCATCTTAAATGAGAGCGAGCAGGTAAAAGGAGAGGTTTTCAAACCGACAGAAAGAATTAAGGTATATATTCTGGAAGTTAAGAATACTCCTAAAGGACCGAGAATTTTAGTAAGCCGTACACATCCGGAACTCGTAAAACGTCTTTTCGAGTCAGAAGTTGCGGAAATTAATGACGGTACAGTAGAAATCATGAGCATTGCCAGAGAAGCAGGAAGCAGAACAAAACTTGCAGTATGGTCAAATGATCCGAACGTAGATGCGGTAGGTGCATGTATCGGTTCCTCAGGTGCCAGAGTAAATGCCATTGTGGAAGAGCTTCGCGGCGAAAAAATTGATATCGTAGAATGGGATGAAAACCCTGGTAATCTGATTCAGAATGCATTATCACCTGCAAAAATCGTTGCAGTATTTGCTGATCCGGATGAAAAAACAGCAAAAGTTGTTGTGCCGGATTATCAGCTTTCTCTGGCAATCGGTAAAGAAGGTCAGAATGCAAGACTTGCAGCAAGACTGACAGGTTATAAGATAGATATTAAGAGCGAAACACAGGCGAAGGATGCGCCGGGATTCCGTTATGAAGATTACATGGATGAATTTGAAGACTATGAAGATTACGAAGAGTATGAAGAATACGATGAAGAAGCTTCAGAGGAAATGACGGAAGAATAATTGTAAAAAGAAGGGAAGTAGAATATGAGCAAGAAAATCCCTTTAAGGCAATGTGTGGGCTGCGGTGAAATGAAAAGCAAAAAAGAAATGATGCGTGTATTAAAAACTGCGGAAGGTCCCATTGTTTTAGATGTAACAGGTAAAAAGAATGGAAGAGGAGCTTACCTTTGTTTATCTGAGGAGTGCTTAAAAAAGGCGAGAAAAAATAAAGGTTTGGAACGTTCTTTCAAAATGAGTATTCCGGTGGAAGTATACGAGAGCTTAGAAAAGGAGTTTAAAGATAGTGGTGCAGAATAAAGCATTATCGCTATTGTCTATTGCAGCGAGAGGAAGAAATTTAGTGAGCGGTGAATATGCCGTAGAAAATGCCATAAAAACGGGAACAGCCTTTTTAGTAATTATTGCTGAAGACGTATCGGCAAATACAAAAAAGATGTTTATGAATATGTGTGAGTTTTATGAAGTTCCATTGGTTCAGATAGGAACAAAAGAAACTTTAGGTCATACAATAGGCAAGGAATTCAGGGCATCTCTTGCGGTAACGGATGAAGGACTGGCAAACGCAATCGTAAAGAAAATGGAAACTCGTGAAGAATAAGACGGAGGTTAGTAAGCATGGCGAAAATAAAAGTACATGAACTTGCGAAAGAATTAGAAAAGCAAAGTAAAGAAATCGTTGCTTTTTTACAAGATAAAGGAATTGAAGGAAAGGCACCGGCAAGCGCATTAGAGGATGATGTGGCTGAAATGGTACGGAAACATTTCACAAAAGCAGAAAGCAGTGTGCCGAAGGCAGAAAGTGAAGAAGCAAAGGCAGAGGCACCTAAGAAAAAGAAAAAGATTATTTTTGTAAGTAATCCAAATAATTCAAAAATGCCTACCAGTCAAAGACCACCTGCATCAAGTGCCATGAAACAGGCTGCAAAACCGGCAGTAAAGCCTGCAGCAAAACCGGCACCGAAGGCAGAAGAAGCCGAAACAAAGAAGACAGATGTAAAACCGACAGAGGTAAAAGAAGCTGTTAAGTCACAAGAGGAAATGAAACCGGCAGAAACTCAGACAGTAGAAGTTAAAACGATAGAAACAAAGAAGACAGAAACAAAACAGGAAGAAGTAAAAAATAGTGTTAAGCCAGAGGCAGAAGCGGTAGAAACAAAGAAAACGGTAGAAGAAACTCCGGCAGTAAATAAGACAGTAGAAACAAAGAAAGAAGAAGCTGCTTCGACTCAGGAAAAGAAAGAGCAGACAATGAAAGAAGAGAAAACAGTAACTATGGATAAACAACCTGAAAATCGCACAAACTATCAAAATAAAAATAATACAAACAATAACGGCAGAAGCGGTCATCAGGACAGAGAAAATGGTGGCAACAGAGGTGGCTATCAGCAGGATAGAAATAACGGTGGAAACAGAAACGGTTATCACGACAGAAACGGAAATAACCGTGGAAACTACCAGGATAGGAATGGTAATGGTGGAAGAACACAAAACACAGACAGAAATGGCTCAGGTGCTAAACCGGGTTATAACGGTGGTCAGGGTAATCGTCCGAATAATGGCGGTAACCAAAATAATAACCGTCCTTTCGGAAATAATGATCGCGATAAGAGAGGCAATGGAGGGCAGGACAATAAGTTCAGAAAGCCGTCTCCGAGCAAGAGCTTTATGCCGGAAGCTCCAATCAAGGATGCCGAAAAGCACAGAGATGAAGAAAAACGTAGAATCAGTCAGGAAAAAGACAAACGTTCCAAGAAAGATTTAATCTACGAAGAGGACGATAATAAAATCAAAAACAAAGCCGGAAGATTTATCAAACCGGAGAAGAAAGTGGAAGTAGTAGAAGAACAGATTAAAGTGATTACTATTCCGGATTCTTTAACAATTAAAGAACTTGCAGACAAGATGAAAATGCAGCCATCTGCAATTATCAAGAAGCTGTTTATGCAGGGACAGATTGTTACTGTAAACTCAGAGATTTCCTTTGAAGATGCAGAGAATATTGCAATTGATTATGAAATCATCTGTGAAAAAGAAGAAAAAGTAGACGTAATTGAAGAGTTGTTGAAAGAGGAAGATGAAGCAGAAGAAACAATGGTAAGCAGACCACCTGTAATTTGTGTTATGGGTCATGTTGACCATGGTAAAACTTCCCTGTTGGATGCGATCCGTAAAACAAACGTTACAGACAGAGAAGCAGGCGGTATCACACAGCATATCGGTGCTTATACAGTAACAGCGAACGGACAGCAGATTACCTTCCTTGATACACCGGGACATGAAGCATTTACAGCAATGCGTATGCGTGGTGCAAATTCTACGGATATTGCAATTTTAGTTGTTGCGGCAGATGATGGTGTAATGCCACAGACTGTGGAAGCGATTAACCATGCAAAGGCTGCCGGAATCGAAATTATTGTTGCCGTAAACAAAATTGATAAACCGAGTGCAAATCTTGACCGTGTAAAACAGGAAATGACAGAGCATGAGTTAATTCCGGTTGACTGGGGCGGAAGCACAGAATTTGTTCCTGTATCTGCAAAATCAGGAGAAGGAATTGATACTTTATTAGAAACAATTCTTCTTACAGCAGAAATTATGGAATTAAAAGCAAATCCGAACAGAAAAGCAAGAGGTCTTGTTATTGAAGCGGAGCTTGATAAGGGTCGCGGACCGGTTGCTACTGTATTAGTACAGAAAGGTACACTTCATGTAGGTGATTTTGTATCCGCAGGTGCAAGCCACGGTAAAGTAAGAGCTATGATTGATGATAAGGGAAGAAGAGTAAAAGAAGCCGGACCTTCCATGCCGGTAGAGATTTTAGGTCTTTCCGATGTTCCAAGTGCAGGTGAAGTTATTATTGCACATGAGAATGATAAAACAGCAAAATCCTTTGCAGAGACATATCTTGCACAGAACAAGGAGAAAATGCTGGAAGAAACCAAGACAAAAATGTCATTGGATGATTTGTTTACCCAGATTCAGGCTGGTAATCTGAAAGAATTGAACCTGATTATCAAAGCCGATGTACAGGGTAGTGTGGAAGCGGTAAAACAGAGTCTGTTGAAGCTTTCCAATGAAGAAGTAGTGGTAAAATGCATTCATGGTGGTGTTGGTGCCATTAATGAATCCGATGTCAGTCTTGCATCTGCTTCCTCAGCAATTATTATCGGTTTCAACGTTCGCCCGGATGCAACTGCAAAAACAATTGCAGAAAGAGAAGGCGTTGATGTAAGACTTTACAGAGTAATCTATCAGGCAATCGAAGATGTGGAAGCTGCTATGAAGGGTATGCTTGATCCGGTATTCGAAGAAAAGATTATCGGTCATGCAGAAGTTCGTCAGATTTTCAAAGCATCTGCAGTCGGAAACATTGCAGGTTCTTATGTGCTTGACGGTATCTTTGAAAGAAATTGTAAAGTACGTATTACAAGAGAAGGAGAGCAAATCTTCGAAGGTGAACTTGCTTCCCTTAAGAGATTTAAAGATGATGTCAAAGAAGTCAAAGCAGGATTTGAATGTGGTCTTGTATTTGAAGGATTTGACCAGATGCAGGAATTAGATATTGTAGAAGCATATAAAATGGTGGAAGTACCACGCTAACAGCATGAAAAGAAAAGCTAAGATTGCAGAATACGCAATCTAAGCTTTTCTAAGTTTCATGCGGAAGAATCGCAGGCGATTCTTCCCGGCGAATTTAGGGTAGGAAGATTAAGACTGCAAAGTACGCAGTCTAACCATTTCTATGTTTCATGTAGGAAGAATCGTAAACGATTCTTCCCGCTTAAATGAATTTAGTGAGCTAAGATTGCAGAATACGCAATCTAAGCTTTTCTAGGTTTCATGCGG
The DNA here is from genome assembly GCA_017437065.1 of Lachnospiraceae bacterium. Classification (GTDB taxonomy): domain Bacteria; phylum Bacillota; class Clostridia; order Lachnospirales; family Lachnospiraceae; genus RGIG3002. The sequence goes on along the minus strand of JAFSBX010000138.1, from coordinate 4,987 downwards.
AAGAATGGCTCGCAATTCTTCCCACTTAGTTTCAGAGAGGAAGAGTCAGGGGTGATTCTTCCTGCTTTAATTTCTTTTTGGTAAATAGAAAGGAAAAATATAGTGAGAAAAAACAGTGTTAAAAATACAAGAATCAATGGCGAAGTGCAGAAGGTTCTTGCAGATATAATAAGAGGTGGAATTAAAGATCCGCGTATCAGTCCGTTTACAAGTGTTGTGGCAGTGGAAGTGGCACCGGATTTGAAGACCTGTAAAGCATGGATAAGTGTTTTAGGGGAGGATAAGGCGATTGAGGATACTCTTGCAGGATTAAAAAGTGCGGGAGGCTATATTAAAGGACAGTTGGCGAAGAAGCTGAATTTAAGAAATACGCCGGAAATTCATTTTATTATGGATCAGTCAATTGCTTACGGGGTTTCCATGTCAAAATTAATTGATGATGTAAATAAGAATATCCCGAATAGAGAAGAAGATGGTGAAGATGATTAATATTTTAGAAGAATGCAGTAATGCAAAAACAATTGGTATCAGTGGTCATGTCAGACCGGACGGGGACTGTGTAGGTTCCTGTCTGAGTCTGTACTTATATTTAAAAAAAGAATTGCCGGATGCAGAAATTGATGTTTTGTTGGAGCAGCCGGCAGATATTTTTTCATGTATAGAAGGTGTAGAGAATATTCAGTCTGATTTTGAAGCGGATAAGCAGTATGATGTTTTCTTTGCAGTGGATTGTGAAAAAGGACGTCTTGGCGGAGCAGAAAAATATTTTGATGCTGCCGGAAAGACTATTAATATAGACCATCATATCAGTAATGCGAACGGAAGTGGTCAGTTAAATTATGTAGTACCTACCGCAAGCTCAGCAAGTGAGCTGGTGTATGATTTATTGGAAAAAGATAAAATAAATGAAGAGATTGCAAAAGCAATTTATATTGGTATTATTCACGATACCGGTGTGTTCCAGTATTCCAATACATCACCGAAAACATTGCAGATTGCGGCAGAATTGATTAAATTTGGCTTTGATTTTCCGAAGTTAATTGAAGAAACTTTCTATCAGAAATCTTATGTGCAGAATCAGATTATGGGAAGAGCATTGTTAGAAAGTATATCGTTCATGGATGGACATTGTATTGTAAGCGGCGTAGATAAAAAAACTATGGATTTCTATAATGTAAGTTCCAAAGATTTGGATGGCATTGTAAACCAGTTGTGCAATACGAAAGGTGTAGACTGTGCGATTTTCATGTATGAAGTGGGTGTACTTGAATATAAAGTAAGCCTTCGTTCCAATGAAAAGGTGAATGTTGCCAAAGTAGCAGAATATTTTGGCGGCGGCGGCCATGTGCGTGCCGCAGGATGTACGATGAAAGGTACGTTCCACGATGTAATTAATAACTTATCCTTACATATTGAGGAGCAGTTGACAGTATGTTAAATGGAATTATAAATGTATATAAAGAAGCCGGATTTACTTCCCACGACGTAGTTGCGAAGCTGCGGGGAATACTGAAACAGAAAAAGATTGGACATACAGGAACTCTTGATCCGGATGCGACAGGTGTCCTTCCTGTATGTCTTGGAAATGGAACAAGGCTGTGTGATATGCTTGCGGATAAAAGCAAGGAGTATGTCGCAGTAATGCGTCTTGGTGTTGTGACGGATACGCAGGATATGTCAGGACAGATTTTGCAGGAAAAAGAAGTTGTTTGTACGGAAGAGGAAGTGCAGGCGGCAATTCTTTCTTTTGTAGGTGAATATAGTCAGATTCCGCCGATGTATTCTGCACTGAAAGTCAATGGCAAAAAACTTTATGAGCTGGCAAGAGAAGGAAAAGAAATTGAAAGACAGCCGAGACAGGTTTTTATCAGTGAAATAGAAATTCTTTCCATGGAACTGCCACTTGTGAAATTCCGGGTAGGATGCTCGAAAGGTACTTATATTCGTACTCTTTGTCAGGATATCGGTGAGAAGCTTGGATGTGGTGCAACAATGGAGTCTTTACAGAGAACAAGAGTCGGTGGTTTTGTTCTGGAAAATGCGTTAACTCTGACAGAAATTGAAGAATTGACGAAGGCTGGGACTATTTTGGAAAAGATAATGCCGGCAGATTTTGTATTTTCGGTACTTCCGAAAGTGCTAGTAAAGAAAGAATTCCGTAAGAGAATAGATAATGGAAATTATTTATTAAAGAAGCAGATGAATGTAACAGAAGGTGTCCTCACAGAGGAGCAGGGAGTTCAATGCCGTATTTATAATGATGAAGGTGTTTTTTGCGGAATTTACGAATATCGGGCTGAGGACAGGCAGTGGAAGCCGGTAAAAATGTTTCCGGTAATGTGAATGAAGATAAACGGAGTACAAGAAAAAAATGCAGATTATTCAGCAAACGACAGATTTTTATATAGAAGAAAAGACAGCGGCGGCACTTGGAAAATTTGATGGTATTCACCGTGGGCACCAAAAGCTTTTGGACGAAATTCTGGAACAGAAGAAAAAGGGACGAAAAGCAGTCGTATTTACTTTTGATCCTTCTCCGGCAACTCTTTTTCAAAAAACAAAAATGAAAGAGCTTTCGACAAAAAAAGAAAAAGAAGCAATGTTTGCGGAAATGGGAGTCGATATTTTGATTGAATTCCCCTTAAATGAGAGGACAGCAGCTATGAGTGCCGAGGATTTTATAGAAGAGGTTCTTGTAAAAAGAATGAATGTAGGATTCATTGCGGCGGGAACAGATTTGTCCTTCGGATATAAAGGCGCAGGAGATACAAAGCTTCTTAACCAGTTTTCAGAAGAGTACGGATTTCAGGTGGAAATTATTGAAAAGGTCTGCCACGAAGGACGGGAAATCAGTTCTTCTTATGTAAGAGAAGAAGTGGAAAAAGGAAATATGGAATTGGTGGCAGCGTTAATAGGAAAAACATATTCTGTAACCGGTACAGTGGAGCATGGAAACAGAATTGGAAGGACGCTAGGATTTCCAACTACGAATCTATTGCCCGAGGAAGAAAAACTAATGCCTCCAAGGGGCGTATATTTTTCCAAAATTTATGTTGATGAGTCGGTATATCATGGTGTGACAAATATCGGTTATAAGCCAACGGTCAGTGATGAACCGCGAATGGGCGTGGAAACATTCATTTTTGATTTTGAAAAGGATGTGTATGGAAAAGAAATAACGGTTTCCTTAGAACACTTTAAGCGACCTGAAATGAAGTTTGATGGATTGGAAGAGTTGAAGACACAGGTGGATTTGGATAAGGAAGCTGGTTGGAAATATTTTCAGAAAAATATATAGCGTTTGAGTAATAAATACAGCTTCAGAAATGGAGAAAACAAGCCGTTTCTGGAGCTTTTTTCTCTTTGTTGATATCTCTATAATACCTATATGGGAACTATAGATAATGGTTACAGCTATTCCGTATGTGGTTATGTGAATGTGGATACCATGGAACAGTATTCTAAAGAGGCGGTGCAGCATTAAATTTGTGCCAGCAGAAGAGTGGGTACTGTGGACACCTTGAAAGTGCTAATAGTGAATCCATGGAAAGAGATTTGGATGAAATAATGAGGTAAAAAGGGGAACAGAAAAGGTTGTGGCAGGAGTATGAGGAGTGGAAGAGGAGCTATAAGTTATAAGGTTGTGATGTAGGGATTGGAATTATGAAATGTATGCTACATTTTACCGTGATTTTGGTGGGAGTTGCGGTAAAGTGTGCCATATTTTAGTGTAAAAGATGTAACAAATTGGATGTTCGAGAAATCGAAAATGAAGTTGGAAAATCGAAGATGTTTTGGTATAATATTATTTGGGAAATTGCGTTGATGAAGTTATATGTGATGGAGGATGTATTATGGCAGAAGAACGCATTAAAGTTAATTATAAACCTTTATGGAAAATGTTAATTGACAGGGATATATCCAAGGGAGATTTGAGAAGAAATACGAAGATTGCTGCAAGTACGTTTACAAAGATGGCAAATAATGAAAATGTGTCTTTAGATGTATTAGTGCGTATATGCGTTGCGTTGGAATGCGGATTGGATGATATCGTAGAGATTGAGAAGTGATTAGCTTTTGTTGGAGGTGGCAATTATGTCAGTAGGCAATATTACAAGATTTACAGAAGCAACCAGAGTACAGATGCCTGGGTTAGTTCACCTTACAAGATTGGGATATACATATTATGGTAAGTTATATGAAGATATGGCAGGGAAAAAATATGATCCCGATACGAATATCTTGTTAGAAGTTTTTGAAGAACAATTTTGCAAATTAAATCCTGGCAGAGAAGGTGAAGTTGATGAAATATTACGAATGATTCGACAGGAACTGGATAATGATGACCTTGGAAGAGGGTTTTATAAAAGATTGACTAGCGTATCTCCTGTTAAGCTGGTGGATTTTGATGAGCCTAAGAATAATGTGTATCATTGTACAGCAGAGTTTACTTGTAAAAGGGATCAGGATGAATTTAGACCAGATATTACAATTTTTGTTAATGGTTTGCCATTGGTATTTGTAGATGTAAAAAAACCAAATAATCGGGGCGGTATGGTAGAAGAAAGCACGCGAATGAATCGTCAAAGATTTCCTAACAAGAAATTTAGAAGATTTATTAATATTACGCAATTTATGATTTTTTCTAATAACATGGAATATGATACTTTAGGTGGCATTGTTCCTGTTCAAGGTGCATTCTATTGTACTGCGGCACGAGAATTTGCACCATTTAATTGTTTTAGAGAAGAAAATATGGGAAATGAGGCAGTAGCCCCTTACATAGCCAATTTTCCGTATGCGGATATAGAGTCTGATGTTGAAAGAAAAATTTTGTCCGATTTCAATTGTCAGGTTATTCACCATGCACCGGAATATCAAACCAATCTTGCTGTAAATACACCAACGAATAGAATATTGACATCTATGTGTAGTCCGGAAAGATTATTGTTTTTGATTAAATATGGTATTGCGTATGTGAAGTTGG
>JAFSBX010000137.1 GCA_017437065.1 Lachnospiraceae bacterium | reverse complement strand
GATCAAACTCTCATATTAAATAGTTCGACGACTATTTATCTTCGTCTGTCCTGCCAGTTTTATCTGGCTTACTTTTGGTTCGTGTCCTCAGATTTCTCTTTCGGACTTTTGTTCTGAATTTTCTCTTGGGATTCATTTTAATGTATCCCGTTGGAATTTTCAGGGTTGCATTACTGTTTATTTGTCAAGGTTCTTACAATCACTTTCGTGTTTGTTTTGTTGTTGTTCTGTGTTTCACAAGCAACTCTGATATCTTATCATATTGTTTCTTGTTTGTCAACAACTTTTTTTATTTTTTTAAATCTTTTTTAAGATTTCATCTCGTCGCTTTCGCAACGAATGTTATCTTATCATGTTGTTTTCTGTTTGTCAACAACTTTTTTTATTTTTTTAAATCTTTTTTTAAGATTTAAATTTCTTCCACCGTTTTCCGCGGTGGAACTTTATATTATCATGCAACACATTTTCTGTCAACAGGTTTTTTTAAAAATTTTATTTTTTTCAATCAATTAAAACAATTCTTATTTTTCTTTATTTTACAATACTCTTCAACCCCAAAAATGTTACTAATAACTCCAAAATCAAAAATTGTGTACAATAGACAAACTATTATACACAATTTCTTTTCCTTATATCACTGAACTAATTGCCTGACTTATCTGCTCAAATATTTTTTCCAAAAGGTTATTTTCATATAAATACTTTAAAAAATTATTGTCTTTTATATAAGCCAACGCCATTTTAGCAAACAATCCCGTTTGGAACGTATCTATCAGAAGACACAATGCCCACAACATAAACAATACTTCCGCTGCTCCCATAGCAATTCCCAAAATTTTATCCGCCAAATGTATCACCGGTAATTTCACTATTGCTTTAGCCGAAAAAAATACAAGACTTAATATTTTAAAACATGTTCCTAAAATGATTAGTAGTAAAACGGCAATTATCATATTGATTTTTTCTGCATTCATATAAGCAGTTATTGCTTTGCATATTAATGCAATAGAAATCGACGATACAATAAACGTAATAAAGGACTGAAGTTCCTTTACCATACCTTTTTTATATCCTGATACCACTCGCCAAACAAAAACAAGCAGAATAATGATTAGTAAATAATTCATTTTTTCTTCCTATACACCTTATTTTAATTCTATTGTCTCCAGTGAATTCTGTGTAACAAGTACATAACGTGCCACATTCTTTGTAGGTATTACTGCATATACCGTATTTTTAAAATTTCCGTTGAACTTTTCCACACCCTTCATATTACATACCATACATTCCAGTTCATTATATGCAACAAAATAATCCTCACAGAATATAATATCTGTATATTCCATATTAAATTCTTTACTGAGTATTTTACTTCCACTTGTATTATATACATCCATACGATATCTGTTTTCACTATCTGTATTCAAGTACACAAGCCCTACATAACTACTATTATAGTAGACACCTTGTACCTCTTCGTCAAACAGCTGCTCTGCTGCACTGGTAGGTATCTGTGAACCGGAATAGAACATAATACGACCATCCGCTACCGCAAATGCAATAGAAGAGTTCATGAATCCTGTAAACGGAACTACTGAATCTGTATAATCATACCCACTTACAAAATTATCACTTTTATTCTTTCCTACCTGCCCAAAGTTATAAAACGCAATTTTAGACTTAATTTCGCCACTGTCTACATAAAGAAATGAGATTAAAACAAGCTGTCCATTTTCTGAAAGGGACACACTAACCGGATAACCACTGTTTTTCATTCTTGTCGTGAACGAGCCTAATTCGGTTCCTTGTGAATCATACAAATATATCCTAGTAACTGCGGAATCATCCAAAACTGCCGCAACTACACCATTCGCAGATACTGCTATATTCCTAACCGGTAAGTTAGTGCTTATTTGTCCAAGAAAACTCTCATTGTTCATTACATAAATATTTCTGCCATTATAGTCTGCAATTGCCGCTGTCTTTCCTTGTACAGCCACAATTGGATTCTGCATTTCAAAAGTCTGATTCCATAAAACCGTTCCTTTTGTATCCGCACAGTTTACACCATCTTTACTATAAGTAAGAATCGTTCCTTCCAGATTTAACACGGTAGTTCCATTAATCATTTCACGGGAAATAGAACTCTTCACTTCATAATCAGTATATGTACGATTTTTTATTTGTATATGTAAAAATACTCCTGCTGCTACAAGGATAAGAATCACAAAAAGAACAGCAAAAAAGTATCTCATACGGTGTTCCCATATTTTGGTTTTATAATCTTTCTGTACTGTCTTAATTTTTTCTACTTTTTCCTGCTTTTCTTTCTGCTGTTTATACTTCATATAACTTCTTATATCAGACATTCTTACCTCATCTCTGCGCCTTTGCTCCTGCTTTTACGCAAAACGATATATCGTTGTTGATTCATATGGTTTTTCCGGTCCGAAAACCGCACTTGGAAATGCCGGTTCATTGGCAGTGTTCGGAAAAAACTGTGTTTCCAGACATATGGCACTTCTTCCTATATATTCATGTCCATTTTTTCCTTTTACTGCTCCTTTGAAATTCGCTGCATAAAACTGAAATCCCGGCAAGTCTGTATATGCATACATTTTCCTGCCGCTTTTTTCATCTTCTACCTCTGCAAACAGTTGTACTGTATTATTCCAATTATCAATTACCCAGTTATGGTCATATCCGCCTGTTATTGTAAATTGTTCAAAATCGGAGTCAATCTGTGTTCCAACCTTTTTAAACTCGTGAAAATCCATTGGTGTCCCGGCTACATCTGCAATTTCTCCTGTAGGAATTGCACCTTCAGACACAGGGATATATTTTGAAGCATAAAATTTCACTTTATGATCTAAGATATCCCCTTTTCCCTCTCCTGACAGATTAAAATAGGAGTGATTTGTAGGATTTAATATCGTTCTTTTGTCTGTTGTTATCGTATAATGTATTCTTAATTCATTATTTTCTGTTAATGTGTACGTCACTGTATTTTTCTTATTTCCTGGAAAGCCCAACTTTCCATCTTCCATTTCCAGCATAAAAATAACGCTGTCATTTGTGATTTCCGTACTCCACACCTGTTTATGATAACCGTATTCTTCATCACTATGCAGGTTATTTTTTCCATCGTTTGCTTTTAAAGAATATGTTTCACCATCTAAAACAAATGAAGCATTTGCAATACGATTTGCATTTGGTCCGACTGTTGTACCGAAAAAGAACATATTTCCACAGTAGTCTTCCAGCTTATCGTAGCCTAATACTATATCATCTACATTCCCATTTTTATCCGGTACCAAAAGGTTGATTAGAATTGCACCATAATTCATGACAACCGCTTTCATTCCATTTCTGTTTTCCAGCGTATATTTGTAAATTTCTTTGCCATCCTTAGTAGTTCCATACAATGTCTGTTCGCTTACCATATATTCCTCTTTTCTACACTGATTACACTCCAGTATTATTTACTATAATTCGACACGTCCTTCTAATGCACGCAAAAGTGTTACTTCATCGATGTATTCCAAATCACCGCCTACCGGTACTCCACTGGCAATTCTTGTTACCTTTACTCCGGTTGGCTTAATCAGTTTACTAATATACATTGCAGTTGTTTCACCTTCCAGACTGGAATTTGTGGCAATAATAACCTCTTCCACATCTTCCTTTAACCGCAACATCAGTTCTTTCAATTTAATATCATTTGGTCCGATTCCAAGCATTGGCGAAATAGCCCCATGAAGCACATGATAAACACCCTCATATTTTCCGGTCTTCTCATAGGCGGTCATATCTCTTGTGTTTTCCACAACCATAATTAAATTATGGTTACGCTTTTGGTTTGCACAAATAGGGCAGACTTCATTATCTGTCAATGTAAAGCATTGACTGCAATACCTTACATTGGCTTTTGCTTCCATAATGGTATTTGCCAGACGATTCACCCTGTCCTGTGGCATATTAATCAGATGAAATGCCAGTCTCTGGGCTGATTTCGAACCAATCCCCGGCAATGCTGCCAGTTCCTCTATCAAACGGTTTATGTGTCCACTATAAAGTTCCATTAGAACGGAAAGCCTCCTCCTAATCCTAAGCCGCCTGTCATTTTATTCATCATTTCAGCACCGGCTTCCTCTGCCATACGCAGAGCTTCGTTCGTTGCTGCCATTACAAGATCTTCTAACATTTCAATATCATCAGGATCCACTACCTCTTCTGAAAGTTTTACCTTTGTAACCTCTTTTTTACCTGTAACAGTTACTTCTACTGCACCACCGCCGGCTTTTGCGGTAAATTCTTTTGTTTCCATTTCTTTCTGGTTTTCTTCCATCTGACGTTGCATTCTCTGCGCCTGTTTCATAAGATTATTCATGTTGCCCGGCATTCCTCCCGGAAATCCTCCACGTTTTGCCATTTTTAAATCCTCCTAAAATAAAATTAATCTTCTTCCTCTATATCCATATGGATAATCTGGGATAAATCTACATAATTTGATTCAAATTCTCTTGAGCTTCCTACGCTCTGTACATTGACTTCCACTTCTTTTCCGATGGACTCGGATATAATCTGCTCCAACAGCTGTCTGTTTTCAGGTATTTTCATCAGATAATCAGAAGCTATTCCGTCTTCCAATACCACCATCAGCTTATTATCACCTCCAAGGCTTAATTTGGCTGACTTCACATATGTTTTCAGCGGCTGGGGACACTCTGCAACGATTCCACTCCACCGACTCACAATCTGTTCTATTTCCTCGGGTATTGCTTTTGGTAAAGGCGTGCGCTCTTTGTTTAGCGTTACCTGTGGCTCGCTTTGTCCGGCAGTTGCTGCCGGTGCTGCAGTAACAATACCTTTTTCCAGTTTTTCTTCAATTTCGCGTACTCTGTCCAAAATGGAATCCTTCGTAGTTTCCATTTCAGGTTTACATAATTTAATCAGTGACATTTCTATGAGAATACGCTTATTGGCGGAATATTTTAACTGTCCGGAAAGCTCCGAAAAAATACGGATATAGCGCATGATAATTTCCATGTCTGCCATTTCCGCTTCTTCTTTCAATCGTGCCAGATTGTCACTGGACATGTCAACAACATCTTCTATATTATCCGAAGTTTTCACTAAAAGCAAGTTACGCAAATACCATGTAAAGTCTGTTACAAATTGTGTAAGCTCACGCCCCTGCATAATCATCTCTTCCAACAGTTGAATACAGCCTAAAACATTGCGTTCTAACACATTCCTGAGCAGACTGCTGAAAACACCTACATCCACTGCACCAAGTACATCTAGTACTTTGTCATAAGTCAGTTCCTGCCCGAAATGAAACGCAATACATTGATCCAAAAGACTCAGAGCATCACGCAAAGAACCATCCGCCGCTTTTGCCACGTAACGGATGGCTTTCTCTTCTACTGAAACCTGCTCTGCCCTCATCAACTCCGAAAGGCGGTCTGCAATGGTATCTACTGTAATTCTTTTGAAATCATAACGCTGACATCTGGAAAGAATCGTAATCGGAATTTTATGTGTTTCTGTTGTTGCCAGTATAAAAATAACATAAGACGGCGGTTCTTCCAGTGTTTTCAGTAAAGCGTTAAATGCTCCTATGGAAAGCATATGAACCTCGTCTATAATATAAACCTTAAATTTACCTTCTGCCGGCGAGTAGGAAACCTCATCCACAATTTCACGGATATTGTCTACGCTGTTATTGGATGCAGCATCAATTTCTATTACATTCATGCTTGCACCTGCCGTAATTGCCCTGCAAGTAGGGCAATCCCCGCAGGGACTGCCCTCTGTTGGATTTTCACAGTTTACCGCTTTTGCAAAAATCTTGGCTATTGTAGTTTTTCCAGTTCCTCTTGTGCCGCAGAAAAGATATGCATGTCCGATACGGTCGGCTTTTATTTGGTTTTTTAATGTAGTTACAATATGATCCTGTCCCTTAACATCCTCAAAATTATTCGGACGGAACTTTCTGTAAAGCGCGGTATAAGACATAATTCTTCTCCTCTAGTCACCAAAGCTGATTCCGAGCATTTTCGCTTCTTTTACCATGCTTGAATTTGGCTCAACCATTTTCAGCTTGCCTGCTACTTCTTCCAAAGGTACTTTTACAATTTCACGATTGCGATAACCTACCATGAAACCATATTCGCCTTTTAAGATTAATTTTCCTGCTTCTGAACCGAGACGGCTTGCAAACACTCTGTCATAAGGACAAGGGCTTCCACCTCTCTGTGTATGTCCCGGAACAGTAACTCTTACTTCACGTCCGGTTTTTTCCTGAATCTGTGCCGCTACTTCATAGGAAACGGACGGATATGGTCTCTTTTTCAGTTTTTCTTTGTATTCTTTCTTGGAAAGCTTTGCATCCTGCTTGGAAATGGCACCTTCCGCAACTGCAAGGATTGTGAAACGGCATCCGCGTTTGTCTCTTGCTTCGATGGCTTCCACAACTTTATTAATATCATATGGAATCTCCGGAAGAAGAATAATATCCGCACCACCGGCCATACCTGCATTTAATGTAAGCCAGCCTACTTTATGTCCCATAACCTCTACGATAAATACACGTCCATGAGAAGCTGCCGTTGTATGAATACAATCAATGGCCTCTGTAGCAATATCAACTGCACTCTGGAAACCAAATGTCATATCTGTACCCCAAAGGTCATTATCAATTGTCTTTGGAAGTGTAACTACATTAAGTCCCTCTTCTCTCAGAAGATTCGCTGTCTTATGTGTACCATTACCACCGAGAATTACAAGGCAATCCAGTTTCAACTTATGATAATTCTGCTTCATAGCCTCCACTTTATCTACACCATTCTCATCCGGTTCTCTGATTAATTTAAACGGTGTTCTGCTTGTCCCCAAAATTGTTCCGCCTTTTGTAAGAATACCGGAAAAATCTGCACCTGTAAGCATACGGAAGTTTCCGTAAATCAATCCCCTGTATCCATCTAAAAATCCATAAATCTCAACATCTTCACCACTACATGAAAGACATTTTACAACACCTCTCATTGCGGCATTTAAAGCCTGACAGTCACCACCACTTGTAAGCATACCTATTCTCTTCATTTGGTTTCCCTCCTTAATTCAGATAAGTAAATTATAGTATAATTTGGCTATTACCACAAGATTTTGTTCGCTAAATTCAATGTATTTCTGTCTTCCTTTATTCCCTTCCGAGTACAAAGGAAATATTTGTATCTTCACTGAAATTATCAATGCTATAACAAATGAGCACCTGCTCAATTCCGTTTGCTTCTATAAAGGCTGAAACACTCATTTTATTGTAACGAAAATCCCACATGTATATCTCCGAATAATGCTCTGTAAGAAACGGTGCAAGGCTGTCTGAATAAGAATCACGAATAACAAGTAATTTCGGAAGCTTCTGTTTATCTGTTTTGATAATAGCAAGCGGCTGATTGCCTCCCAGAAACATAGAATATTTATCCTTTCCCGACAGCTTACTTACATCATAAAGTCCTCCGGTTTTCGTGGTATTTCCCTCCACATGCTCCACACTGATTCCCTCCTCTTCCACAAAAGTGGAAATAGAATCCGGCTTTATCCAAAAAGCACCTGATTTTGAATATAAAGTCCCATAAAAGTCTTCTGAACGCACCTGTTCTATATATTCGTCGGAATCTGTCAGTATCAGCCCCGCAGACTCTGCATATGCCCGATATCCATAATATGCTCCTAAAGACGTCCAATGATGGTCTGTCCGGTAAAAAATATCTTCCTTTCGATGTTCCCACAAACTGCCATACATATCTACGCAGTTGATATTGTATTCTGCCAGACTGTTATATATCTGTTCAATTATTTCTTTCTGGTTTAAATCCGGCACAGCCGCAGACAACTTCTCCCGGTTTATTTCCACACTCCCCGGGATGATGGCAACAGCGATTTCTGCCGATGTACCTTCTGCAAAATTTCCAATTGCTTCCACATTCTTTGCAATCAATTCTTCATTTATTTCCGTAAATTGTTCTATCAGATACCCGTCTTTGCCGTAATAAACACCATTATTTATTTTTTTCCCCAATGCTTTTTCACTGACACTCTTTATATTTACAAAAGTATCTCTTGCCACAAACTGATCCGTAATGTAGGTTTCGTATTTTTCCATATATTTCCCCGACATCATATCCGCTACTTTAAGTTCCGGTTTTTGCGCCAGCATTCTGTTTTCCATTTCGGAATAATTTTTATCCTTAGCAAAGAAATTAGCAAAAGCAATTCCGTATATGAATATCAGAAAAAGCACTACTATAATATAATCGCTCTTTTTTTTCACAGCCCTACCTCCTTAAAACCGAAAATAGAGAAACGGATTATAGGTAGAATCTACCAGATACGCTGTTGACAAAAGGAGTCCGCCCATAATCAATACAGTTTCTGTTACACTTTGGGCCTTTGCCGGCATTTTATGAAACAATTGTCTGCCAAGCGGCACACTTGCAAAAATCAACGCAATCAGTAAAACCATATAATTCAGCATTTGAAAAATATCCCCCGGTTCTATTATCACACCTGTTGTTCCAAATAATGCTCCCAGATATTTTATTCCCGCTGTAGCATCGGGAATGGCAAAAATTCCCCAGCCTAAAACAATAAAAAACAATGCATATATATGTCCCAGAAATACCGGCAGTTTCTCTAATTTCTTAAGCAACCACAGCTTTTCTATCATCAGTAGCACTGCATAATATAATCCCCACAAAAGAAAATTGAAGCTTGCTCCATGCCAAATACCTGTCGCAGCCCAGACAATCAGTATGTTTAGCATCCACCTGGTTTTTCCTTTACGATTACCGCCCAGAGGAATATATAAATAATCTCTGAACCAGGAAGAAAGGGAAATATGCCATCTTCTCCAGAACTCTGTGACAGACTTTGAAATATAGGGATAATTGAAATTTATATTAAAGTCAAAGCCTAACATTTTCCCCAGTCCGATTGCCATATCTGAATAACCCGAAAAATCAAAATAAATCTGAAAACAAAATGCCAGAAGTCCAATCCATGCTCCTGCCGTACTCAACTCCGTAATTTCCAGCACCCTGTAATCATCCCAAAGCTTACCTACAGAATTGGCCAGCAATACCTTTTTACACAAACCAATCGTGAAAATACGAATACCTTCCCGCATTTTCCCCATACTCAGCACACGTTTGCTTAACTGTTCAGCCAAATCCTTATACTGTAAAATAGGACCTGCAATTAACTGTGGGAATAACGTCACAAAAACAGAAAAATCTATAAAATTTTTTTGCTCTTTACATTCTCCCCGATATACATCAATGGTATACGACAACTTTTGGAAGGTATAAAAAGAAATTCCGATAGGCAAAGGAAATCCCAATGGTGAAATTCCTCGTAAGATACCTACCGACTGTAACGACTGCAATAAAAAGTCAAAGTATTTAAAAAAGAACAACAGCCCGATGTTCCACACTACGGATGCCACCAGCATGCCTGTTGCAACCCGCCGTTTTTCCCTATATTTTCCAATTCCTATCCCAAGCAGATAATCTACTACAATGGAAAGCATCATAAGCAGTAGATAAACAGGCTCTCCCCATCCGTAGAAAATCATATTTACCAAAAATAAAACTATATTCCGCCATTTTGCCGGACTGATATAGTATGTCAAAAGAACTGCCGGAAGATATACAAACAAAAATACCAGACTACTAAAAACCATGGTCGAACTCCCTTCTATACATTACTCAACAAAATTCCGCAAGCAAAAAAACGTACCGTTTCAGATGCATTTTCCCAAAGAAACGTACAATGCGGGTTCCATAATAATTATAACACATAGTTACATATTCTATAATGACTGTGCCGGTTATTCTTTCTCCTACTTTCGCCATAAAATTATGTTGACTGAAATCCTTTCAAACATTATAATATTTGATACATAAATAATATTTGGAGTCGTATCGAAGTGGTCATAACGGGGCGCACTCGAAATGCGTTAGCCCTCCGGGGCACGAGGGTTCGAATCCCTCCGACTCCGCTTAAACTCAAAGCACCTGCATGGTGTTTTTTATTTTATACGAAAGCGAGGCACCTATGACAAAGAAAGATGTTTTGGAATTAAAAAGACGTTTTACAAAAAATGAATGTACCTTTACAAAGGTATGCGGATGCTATGTGAATGCAACCCGCGAAATTGTTGTTACATTTAACGAAACCTTTTTGAATCTGGAAGACGAAGAATTTTATAAATATCTGGAAATCGCCAAAAAGACTTTATCCGGTACTCTTGGGAACAATCTGTTGGAGTTAAATTTTCCTCTTGATGAAGAATTTGCGGGAGGAAGACAACAATTTTTAATGGGACTGAAAAGCAGTGAGTTAAAAAATGAAGAACTTTTAAATACTTTTTATCAAAAAATTATTGACAGCTATGATTATACAGGTAACTTTCTGATTCTACTTTTTCATGATGTTTATGATGTTATTACCAAAACAAATGACAATGCCAAATTAGACGAGTCAGAAGAAGTGTATGAATATATTCTCTGTTCCATTTGTCCGGTAGTACTTTCCAAACCCGGACTTGGTTACCGGGAAGATGAAAATCGTATCGGACCCCGTATCAGGGACTGGGTTGTAGGTGTTCCGGAAAACGGATTTCTGTTTCCTGCATTTTCTGACCGTAGTTCCGATATTCATGCAGTCTTATATTATGCCAGAAACGCAAAAGATCCTCATCCTGAACTGATGGAAAACGGACTGGGCTGTGGTTCCAAGCAGACTGCTACTGAGAAAAAGGAAACATTCCGTGCCATTGTCAAAAATGCCGTAATTGACGAAGATAAAAGCGAAGAGGTTTTCATGGAAATTCAGGAGGGACTGAATACCATGCTGGAAACACCGGAAGAGGTTCATGGAAAAACCGCCACTCCTGTTCTTTTGAAAAAAGAAAATGTTCATGAACTGATGAGCACCATTGAACTTCCACCGGAAGTTACCGCAAAGATTGAACAGTCCTTTGAAGAAAACTTTGGTGACGAAGCACCGGAAGCAGAATTTTTGTTAGATGCTAAAGCTCTTGCCGCTAACAATGAAAAGAAAGAAAAACAGGTTTTAGAAAATCAGGTAGTACATCTTCAACAGAAACTGGAAGAAAAAACAGCAGAATGTGATGCCGCTGTGATGGCCGCAAGTACAGTGGTTGAAAATGATGATGACGGTACTTCCACAGTAAAAACCTATGATGTGATTCTGCGTGTGAAACCGCAAAAGGTAGACCAGATTAAATCACAGGTAATTGATGGAAAAAAATGCATTGTAATTCCTATGGAAGAGGATGAACATGCTAATGTGAATGGAATCAATACCATCGTATAAGCCTTTTCCATTATGTTAAAAGGGCATATCTCAAGTCTTTGCCCCTTGAGATATGCCTCTTTTTTATGATGTATTAAATTTTTCTTTTTATTCTGCCACAATTGTCGTTCTAAGTGTACTCCACTTTCCTGTTATGGCATTTCCACAGGAATCGTAACGTACTTCACGAACACGAACATAATAACGCATACCTGCTTCCACATCGGAAATTATCGCATTTTCTGCATTTTCTGCTGACACTGTAAGCATTTTTGCATCCCTCATCATAATCGTAGGAGAATAAGATATTTCGTATGTATTACAGTCAGCATTAGGCGCAAACCGTACCACTATTTCTCCTGCGGCAGATGAAATTGTTACATCAGATACTTTTACAGTTTTTACTTTTTCCCACACTGCATATAACTTAATCGTTTTGTTTGCTTTTGTGGAAAGAACATACTGTGCTTCATTAAGTGCATATTTTGTGCCTTTTCCGTTCTTATTCGTACTAAATCCTGTGAGTACATATCCCTTTCTCTTATAGGAATCCGTAGCAAATGTAACCGCATCTCCATATGCAATGTTCATAACCTCTTGTGCACTTCCGATTGTAACACTTCCGCTTACTGCATCTTTTGCATTTGCCACCAACTGAATCTTGTATTGGATTGGTGTCCAAAGTGCATACAAATGAAGGTCTCCACCGGTTCCTTTTGCTATTTTTGTAATGCGTTTTGCTGTTTTTACATTAAAGCTTTCTGCTGTTGTATCCTCTGTAAACCAACCACCGAATGCATAGCCCGGTCTTGTCGGATTTTTAAGGGAAACATCTTTTTTGGCATTATATTTATAGCTTTTCGGACTCTTATTTGTTACTTTCTCATAATCCACATTTTCATATGAAATAGTATAAGTAACAAGCTCCCACTTCGGATATAACGTAATTGTCGCTTTATCCTTTGTTGTCAGATTGCTGATTGAACCGTTCTTAATCTTTTTACCGGTGCCTTTACTGTTTGTAGCCCAGTAAGCAATTCGGTAATGTTCCCTTGTATAGGAATCCTCTGTAAGTGTAAATGACTCATCATAGTTTACTACAAAAGAATCTTTCAGATTTTCATTTGCAATCACATTATTTCCATTTGGTGCCAGTTTCACAGTATATGAAATTGGTGTCAGTTTCGCATACAGTGTAATATTTTTGCACACATTGCGGTTAAGCTCTGTAACTTTTGTACCTTCTGCAAAAGATTCATCTGTATACCAGCCTTCAAAGGTATATCCTTTTTTCGTGATATTCTTTAGTGTAATTTTCTTTGTCGCATCATATGTATAGCTCGCAGGGTTTGTATTACGAACTCCTTCTGTATTTTCGTAGGTAATCGCATATTTCTTCATTCCCCACTTTGCATAGAGCTTTACAGTGCCGGAAGTAGCAAGTGCAGAGTATGTTTTATTGTCATAGAATTTCTTCCCTGTACCATTTGGCTTTGTGCTCCAGTACATAATTCCATAACCTTTATTTTTCCACTCCTCCATAGGTTCATATAATGCTGACCAGTCTGCCGGTGAAACTTTTTGGCTACAATCATAACTTTCTTTTATTGTACCCTGATTTTCGTCACTCACATATTTATCCGTATTCGGATATAATTCCACTTCGTAACTCATCGGTGCCCATTTTGCAGTAAGTTCCAGATTTTCGTGGGATCCTTTCTCAATTTTTGTAATTTTTTCTCCGATAAAGTTACCTTCTTCATCCGTCTCATACCAGCCTTCAAAGGTAAATCCCGCTTTTGTCGGCTCTTTTAAAACAATCGTTGCTGAATCTACATAATATTTCTTCGGATTTGCACCCTTAATTTTACCACCGTCAAGATTGTATGTAATTTTATAAGTATTACGCGTCCAAACAGCATATAATGTAACATCAGTTCCATCTGTCGCTGTCAGTTTTTTATAAGGTTTACCAAATACATATTTTGTACCCTTACCGTTTGCTTTTTTATTCCATGATGACAGTGTATATCCTGTTCTTTCATATTCTTTTCCGGAAAGAACTATTTCATCTTCATAACTGTAATCTACAGCAACATCTGCCTCAGTTATTTCTCCAAACATCGCATCCGATGCATTTTTATCAAGTATCACGGTATATGTAACCGGTCTCCAGATTGCATACAATTGAATCTTATCACTATTTTCAGCTGTCAGATTCAACACTTTTTCATTTTCTTTATATGCAGTTCCGGTTCCATCTTTTTTCGTGTTCCACTCTTCAAAAACGTATCCTTTTTTCTTAAACTTGTTTACTGCTACGGTTGCTTCGGTATCGAATTTACAGGAAGTTGCTTTTACGCTACCTGAACCACCATTTGCGTTATACACGATACTATATTTACTTAATGTCCATTTTGCATAGAACGTCTTATCGCCTTTACTTCCTTTGGCAATCTTGGTTACTTTCTTTGTCAGTTTTGCATCGGAATACCATCCGCCAAATACATAGCCATATTTTGCCGGTGCTGCCAGTGTAACAGCTTGTTCAGAAGCATACTCTGCCGGATTATCCGGATTATTTTCACCGCCATTTAACACATATTCAATTTTATATGCCGGACTGCCTCCAAAGTAAGTTAAGTATTTTCCTCCATCTATTGCCTTTCCATTCGCATTATAAATACAAATACGGAAAGCACCCTTGCCTGCAAGATTGTTTACCTGTGAAACGTTTAAAACCTTCTTTTTGGTTGTGGTCGAACCGCTGTAAATTACATTCCCTACATCCTTTGCCGGATGGATTTCCCATCTGCAGTTTGCCGGAACAGTAATATTATCAGCTATAGTTGCACCCGGCTCCCAGTAGTTTGACACACTAAAATATTCGGTTTCTCCTTTTTTTCTTATGTAAGCACCCCATGATATTTCGTTGTATTTTTGATAAAATTGAGTATCACTTAAAAATTCTATATAGTGTTCAATTCCGTTATCCTGAACAACTGCTTCAAATACATACTCCGGATCTCCAAATAAAGGATATTTATTCCAAGGAGTTACTTCTATTTTATCTCCTGCCTTTACATATTCCGGTGAAAGATAATATCTGACATATTTATCATGGATATTGTACTCATGGCGATATGCCGGAGATTCTCTGTAATAAGATATGATAAACCCATCTTCACTTCCTTCTGCCGGCTCATTTGTCCATGGATGTTCTGTGTATATAACATCTCCGCTTACTTTAACGGGAATATTACTTTCTGTGACCCATTCCCCTGCAGATGAATCATTCTTTCTTACGGAAAAATCAAAACCATATTCCCATTCTTCCACACCGCACAAAGTATCATTTGTATCGTACTCTGTAATAGCTGCTGTTTTACCATTGTTATAGAATATAGGTATGTTGTTCTTACTTAAGTTTAAGCCATACACAAATATGGAAACATAATTTCCACTGTTATCTGCATAAACCGGAACTGCATTCATAATTCCTTCATCAGTACTTGATTTCGCAGCTGTCACTGTATCTCTGACCTCAAATACAACCGTTTTGTCAGTTGCCTCATAGCGTTCTTCAAAAATATATTCTCTTCCTGTGGTAGATACATATACCACATCATAAATTCCTACCGGTATATCCTCTGTCAACTGAATACTGATGTCTGACCATCCGCCGTATGCATCTTCCGGAATAATCTCAGTTCCATAAACAGTAACTCCCAGTTCCTCTTCCACAAATGTTCCGTAACGGGTATCAGCTATTTTAGAACTTCCATACTCTTGTTTTTTGCTGACTATCTTAACAGGTACTTCTTTTTTTGTCTCATGATTTCGGAATTTCATTGTCTTGAATTTTTCCGAACTGCTCTGAAAACTTCCTACACGATGATATATCATTTTGACGTAATTTCCCTTAAGGGAAGACATATATTGCGTATTTTCCGTGGACTTTAATGGAATCACGCATTCTTTACTTGCCAAATCATCTATGAACTGTGCCTTTTTTGAAACAGAGACTTCAAAAGACTCTGTTCCGTTATTAATTACAGCTTTGTATGTAAGTGTATGCTCACCTGCAGAAATCGTTTTATCATACCCTGCATTAAATCCAAGAGTATATCCTGCATATGTCGAACTGTTATTACCCAGATAGTACCTCTGCACTGTTGACTTTCCTACAGTAAGTTCCTTTTCTTTTCCATCGTCCACCGCTAATGTAAGTGATTCCAATGTAAAGGAGCTGCCCGAAATCGTATCTTTCGGAATTACAAATACTGCAAATAACGGATAACCGCTTTTTGTATTATAATAATTTTCCTGAAGTAAGAGCTTTACCCCTGTTTGTGCCTGCCGGATTCCACAAATAGAACAAATATTTAATATTGTTCCGTCTTCCTGTTCTATTTGTTTTGACCAATCATGATTGTCCGGTCTGATTAATGACAAACTGGTAGTCATTCCTACCGGAATTTCTTTATAAGAAGAAGTTGTATCAATAATTCCGTCCTTAAATTCACAAAATACCGCATTATCAAAATCATAGGAAATTGTATTATTTACCGGTGTTTTCAAAAGGTGTAGCTTGTTGTCACCGTAAAATATCCCATCCATTTCTGTAACTTTACTGATATCCCAACTACTTAAATCCAATGCTGTAAGAGATTCACAGCCGGAAAACATACTGCTCATATCCGTAACATTGCCAGTATTCCAATCATTTATATCCAGTTCTGTCAAGGATTTACAGTTTAGGAACATCCAATACATGGTAGTAACATTGTCGGTATTCCAATTACTTATATCTAATGTTTCCATTGCTGTGCAATTGTTAAACATATGACTCATATCTGTAACTTTACCGGTGTTCCATTCATTTAACTGCAAGGTTGTCAGCTTACCGCAGTCCGCAAACATGTAACTCATGTTTGTAACCTTATCGGTGTTCCAACCACTTACATCTAATGTTGTCAAATCATTACAACCGGAAAACATACCATACATGTATGTAACATTGCCGGTATCCCACTTACTTACATCCAGTGTTGTTAAGGAGCTACAATCCATAAACATACCGGTCATGCCGGTAATTTCACCGGTATCCCAGCTACTTACATTCAACGTTGTCAATGCCTGACAATTGTAAAACATATACGCCAATTCACCAGCGCCAAGATTCCACTTACTTAAATCTAATGTAGTCAGCACTGTACATCCGGAAAACATACTGCTCATGTCTGTAACTTTACTTACATTCCAGTCATTTATATTCAAAGATTTCAGTGATGTACAATCCTTAAACATACCGGACATATCTGTCACACTGCTTGTGTTCCAACCACTTATGTTTAAAGATGTTAACGCTGTACAATTATGAAACATATAGCTCATATCTGTAACTTTACCGGTGTTCCAATTATTCGCCTGCAAAGTAGTTAATGAGGAACAGTTAGAAAACATCTTTCCCATCGGGGTAACATTTCCAACATCCCAATCACTGATATCCAATGAACTCAGTGATGTACAATCCTGAAACATGTTACTCATCTCTATAACTTTACCGGTACTGTTTACAAAGTTTTCACCAAAGGTGATTGTCTTTACGTTTCTAAAACCATCAAATAAATACGCAAAATTATCGCCATCAAATGCTGTAAAATCACAATAAATTTCCGTAACTCTCTCTTTAATATCCGCACTTAATTCAAAATCAGCCCAAGAATCTGTATGTTCTCCTGTTACAGTCATGTATCCATTGTCATACACGGTAATTATCATACCGTCTACTGTTTTCGAAGTAACCTCCGTAGCATTCTGAATTTTGCTAATGAACTCTTCTGATAATTCATCCTCTGTTTCTTCAGTTGCTTCTTCGGCAGACTCTTCCAACGTTTCTTCAGCTACTACCTCGGTAGACTCTTCCAACGTTTCCTCAGCTACTTCTTCCGTAGACTCTTCCAACGTTTCTTCAGCTACTTCTTCCGTAGACTCTTCCAACGTTTCTTCAGCTACTTCTTCCGTAGACTCTTCCAACGTTTCCTCGTCTACTTCTTCCGTAGATTCTTCCAACGTTTCTTCGACTGCTTCTTCCGTAGACTCTTCCAACGTTTCCTCGTCTACTTCTTCCGTAGACTCTTCTAACGTTTCTTCGACTACTTCTTCGTTAGATTCTTCTAAAATTTCCGCTTCGTCTGCCGTTTCTTCCACTGCATATGTTGCCGTCTGTGCAAATACAGTAGCCGGACAGCACAGCTCAATTGCAAGAACTGCTGCCAAAAGAATTGCTAGTTTTCTCATGTATCTTCCTCCTATGTAATTTTTTATTATCACCACATAAACCGTGGGACGTCACGTAATTTAAACGCAATAGGGTGCGTTTCTTCCTCTAATGCTGCAAGTCTTTGAGGTAACTCCGCTTTTATCTCTGTTAATATTTTCTTTTCGTGCAATATGTCTATATTTTCGCATAATTCTATCATTTTTTCAAGCAAATTGTCATATTGTTGATAACTTTCAACATCATAACGCCTAAGCGAAAGTGACTTATCTATGAACTCTGCTGCCTGCAGGAAATCTCCATCCATTACCGAAGCATAAACCTTTATATGATACGCTTCCGATACATAAGAATTATGTGAAAGAATATCATCTGCCAGTTTCACCGCTTCCTCTTTATCCGAGCATTCGTTCAGACTTTGTATCTGTGCTTTTGTATAATCATTGAAAAGCATCATCGCCAATTTATTGTTTCCAAAGTAATGCGCAACAAAAGCAACGGTAAAATAAACTCCTATCACAATGCTGATTCCGAAGAAAACATAGTTCTCTCGCAGCTCTTTCCTCTTTTTCACACATTCTTTTTCTCCTAAATCAAAGCACAATACCAAAAGCATCAGCAAACTCATATATTGCAAATGAAAATCCATGAGTGAGGCCAGCACGAGAAGTACTATAAGTTCTTTCTGCTGTGCACTCTGTTTTCCTTTTAACAGCTGATATCCCAAATATGTAAGTATTAATATTAACGTCGGAATTCCATAATCAACCATTACCTGTAACACATCATTATGCACAAATCGAGTGGTATAAACTCCTGTCTGCACCGCCGGCTGAATATAATAATATCCCATATATCCAAGACCAAGCGGATGCTCTTTGACAATGGAAAGCGCATCTATATCATACAAAATTCTTCCATAAATTGTACTATTTGACTGAAAAATCGTGAAAATTCTGGCAATATTCTGATTGTCTTTTGCTATCATCCCATACACATAGGCCACTATAAGGCATACTGCTGCTGTTATAAGGAATGGAAGACGCAGTCTTTTTATTCTTATCGCCTTGTAAATTCCCCATGCAAGAAATAAAAGTAAAATACTTCTGCTTCCTGTCAGAAACAGTCCCACAAGCAAAATAACCAATATAGCTAAGGATAATATACTTTTTTGACAATTTAACTTCTTTTCCTGTTCTATTTTCTTCCCCTGCAAAATCATCCCTATCATCAAAAAAAATGCACATGTATTGGCATACTGAAAAAATCCTCCAAAACGCCTTGCCTGCCAGAAATTTGCTGCCAAATTCTCATTCAGCAGACTAACTATCCCTATACCAACCATAATTGCCCCCAAATAGGGGATGATTGCAAATATTTTCTGCTTTTCGGTCTCTTCCATCTGAAAACAGAGATACATCCAAAAAAGAATTACTCCTCCCCGCAAAATACCCAGTAAATTCTCCGAATAATCCAGGGACCAAAATGTTACTGCAAACATCCACAAAAAAACAATCGCCGGAATCCACATGAAGTAATCTTTTTTCTTTTTATAAATCGGCTTTTTCCTGCAATATAGAACGAGTATTTCAATTAAGATGCAAATTCCTGTAATCGAAACACTCCAATCATAAAAGCCTCCCAGTAATACAAGACTCATAATAAAGGAAATCATATCTGCAAAACTCCTCTCTACGTACAACTTTTTACAGCTTATAAGTTTTTCTCCGGTTCAAATTGTTATTCCCCGCAATTGTACATTGTCAATATACTGTTTTAATATTTCCAAAAATTCAATCATCTTTTCTTTGGAACAGGCATGAAAGCCTCGCTCAATAACATTTTCATTTTCTTCATAAGACTGAAGAAAATATGATTTACAGCCCTTTATCCAATTACCGATTTCTTCTATCTCTTTTTCTGTATGCAACTCTTTAACTATGGTAGTTCGAAATTCATACGGAATTTTATTCTGCATAAGGTATGCTATTGATTTTTCGATATTATTCACATCGAACTTATTCATGTATTCACAGCCGGTTGCAACAATATAACCCGCTTTAGACGATTTAATATCCATTGCCACATAGTCCACAAGTCTGCTTTCCACCAATTCTATCAAAACTTCAGGGCGATATCCGTTTGTATCCAACTTCACATTCAATCCAATATCTTTTACTTTCCTTAGGAATTCTTTTAAATCAGGCTGCAGGGTAGGTTCCCCTCCCGTCACGCAGACACCTGTAATGATTCCTTTTCTTTTTTTCAAAAAAGCCAATACTTCCTCTTCTTTAAACATCGGCTGTCCCGACGGATTTAAAACTAAATCTTTATTGTGACAAAACGGACATCGAAAATTACATCCGCCGGTAAAAACTGTTGCCGCAACATGCTCAGGATAATCTAACAGTGTTGTTTTGTTCAATCCATGTATCTGCATTTATCTGTCTCAGCTCCCTATTCCGTATCTCTTCTTGACGCTTCTTTTATTTTACCGCATAATACTTGTAAATGAAATATGACTTGGATGCTTATTTAAAACAAACTACAAGACATTGATTGAGGTTACTATTATGGATTTAGATGAAAAATATATGAAGGAAGCCATCCGTCAGGCAAAAAAAGCTTACGCTCTGGGCGAAGTACCTATCGGATGCGTGATTGTTTATGACGGAAAAATTATCGGACGTGGCTACAATCGCAGAAATACCGATAAAAACACGCTTGCACATGCGGAAATTACCGCCATTAACAAAGCAAGCAAAAAAATCGGTGACTGGAGGCTGGAGGACTGCACCCTCTATGTAACGTTAGAGCCATGTCAGATGTGTGCTGGTGCCATTGTACAAGCCCGCGTCACCCGCGTTGTGATGGGAAGTATGAATCCGAAGGCCGGCTGTGGCGGCTCCATTTTAAACATTTTGGAAATGCCGGAATTCAATCATCAGGTAGAGGTAACACGAGGTGTGCTGGTAGAAGAATGTTCTCATATGCTGACTTCTTTTTTTAAAGAACTTCGTGTGCGAAATAAGAGGGAAAAAGAAGAACGGAAAAACGGAAAAGCTATGGAATCTGTTGACAAAACCATATAAAAACAGTATACTTAAAAGACCGTGCAGCCGGGGCGTTAGCGGTGCCCTGTACCTACAATCCGCTCTAGTAGGGGTGATGTTTGACTGAGGGCTATTGCTTGTATAGCTGCCCTTTATAAGTGGCGTTGAAGTTTGGGTCTTACGCAATGGGAATCTATGAACCGTGTCAGGTTGGGAACAAAGCAGCACTAAGTAGAACCTCTCATGTGCCGTAAGGGTGCCTGGCGGAGTTAACTGTAAAGGTAACGTGTGTGAGCTTAGTTCGAGGAAAAACGCACGGTTTTAATATTTTTTAAAATAGTGAAATAATCATGAAAATAGATACAGATAAGAAAAAAATTACTACAGAAAATTCTAATAAAAAGCTTATGTCAGACTGCACTCTTTGTCCTCGCAACTGCCATGCAGACAGAACACATAATAACTTTGGTGTCTGTGGCGTAGGTAGCGAACCTGTCATCGCCAGAGCAGCACTTCATATGTGGGAGGAGCCCTGCATTTCAGGAAAAGAAGGCTCGGGAACCGTATTCTTTTCCGGTTGCAACTTAGGTTGCATCTTTTGCCAGAATTATGATATCGCACATAGAAAAAAAGGCAAAGCTATTTCTACCACTCGACTTTCAGAAATTTTTTTAGAGCTTCAGGACAAAAACGCAAATAATATAAATCTGGTTACCCCAACACATTTTATTCCACAAATTATAGATGCACTTATGAACGCGAAAAAGAACGGACTTTCCATTCCGGTTATTTACAATTCAAGTGGCTATGAATCTGTCGAAATGTTGCAAATGCTGGACGGGCTGATTGATGTCTATCTTCCTGATTTAAAATATTTCAGTTCTGAATTAAGTGGGAAGTATTCTCATGCCACAGATTATTTTGAAAAAGCCTCTCTTGCAATTACGGAAATGGTACGCCAAACCGGAGAACCGCTTTTTCGTACCAAAGACGGCATTTTGCTTACTGCAGACCAGTATGATGACGAAGCCTACATCTGTAAAGGAACCATTGTACGTCATCTGCTCTTACCCGGCTGTCTGGAAGACTCAAAATCCGTCATAAAATATCTGTATAACACATTCGGCAATCAAATATATATCAGTATTATGAACCAATATACTCCATTAAAACAAGTAGCCGGACTTCCTGAGCTTAACCGCAAAGTTTCCCCTGATGATTACGAAGCACTTGTAGATTATGCCATATCCCTCGGTGTGGAAAATGGTTTTATTCAGGAAGGAGACGTAGCAGCAGAAAGCTTTATTCCCGAATTTGACAGCAGCGGTATCTGATACTCCGCTGCCTTTATAGCTCCACACGTCGCATATAATATCCAAATCCTCCATTATACGCACGTTTGTCTCCACACTCGAATCCCTCAAAACCAAACATAATAGCTACCATTTTCTCCCGCTCATAATAAACCCCCGGAACGCCTAAATAATATACATTTTTACTTCCCTCTTCTTTCTTTCCCAATATAATATGCTGATAATTATAATAACCATGAAGCAGGAAACTGTTGTTTACAAGATTTTGATATTTCTCAGGAAAAATAATAAAATCTTTTGGACTTATGGATATGTATGCCTCTCCATTCCCAAACGGATACACAACATCATATTTCTTACAAAGCTCCTTCCACTTATCCTCGTACATTTCTGCCGGAACAGAAAACGTAAGCTGATTCCACATTTTTGTTTCTGTGTTTTGCTGGTTTTCCCTGAAACTGTCACTGTCTTTTTCCACAATATTTTGCTTTTTTTCTTCCGACTTAGATATTTTCTGTGTATCTTCTGTTATTTTCCGTCCCCCCTCTACTGCTCTCTGCTCACTCTCTGCTGCTTTTATCTCCCTTTCCTGTTGTCTTCCTGCCTGCCATACCGCTTCTAAATATTCGTTCTCGGCAATTTCAATTTTTATACCATAAGGTGACTGATTTTCTTTGGACTTATCCACATCAAAACGCTTTTTATATACCGCTTGTCCTCTTTCAATGTGGATTTTATCTTCAAAACTGTTCTCCCCCAAACCTTTTACAAAATAATATCCACTTGAAAGCATCTGCATGTCCCGCACATAAACCTCCACGGACATACCGTTTCCCCGATACATTACTTTAGCATGTCCTGCATTCCCCATTAATTCATTGTTTTTGATATAGTGCAAATATGCTATTTTTTTATCATACATAAAAATAACCCTATCCCTTCAACAGTCTTTTATAAAACTATTGTATTCAGGGATAGGGCTTTACATGCCACTTGTCCTAAATATTTATTTGATTAATACTCTAAAGAATCCAAATACTTCATGTAATTCACAACCATAAGTGCTATCTTAAATGTCAATGCATCATCAAATACACGAATATCAAGTCCCGTACTCTTCTCAAGCTTCTCAATTCGATAAACCAATGTATTTCTATGTACAAAAAGCTGTCTTGATGTTTCTGATACATTCAGGTTATTCTCAAAAAACTTATTAATAGTCGTCAAAGTCTCCTCATCGAAATCTTCCGGACCTTCTTCCCCAAAAATCTCATGTATAAAAATATGACACAGATTTATTGGAAGCTGATAGATTAAACGTCCGATTCCAAGTGTATTATACGCACTCACATTCTTCTCTGCATAGAAAATTTTTCCTACATCTAACGCCATTTTTGCTTCTTTGTAGGATTTGGAAACATCCTTTAATTCCTGTACAATTGTGCCGAAAGCTACTCTTACATTAAGCATAGCTTCTGTATTCATCATATCAACAATGGTATCTGCAATGGAATTACATTCTTCGTAACCGTCTCCCTTTTCCAATGCTTTAATCAGAATTACATTTTTCTCGTCAACTGCTGTAATATAGTCACCTCTTTGTGAAGAATACATACTTTTTAAAAGCTCCATAACAGCACTGTCTTTTTCTGCTTTTGTCTCAACAAGAAAAACTATACGCGGAACTACCGGTTCAATATGAAGTTTTTTCGCACGATTATAAATATCCACCAATAAAAGATTATCCAGTATAAGATTCTGAAAAAAGTTATTTCTGTCAAATCGTTCTTTGTATGCAACTACAAGATGTTGTATCTGGCTGACCGCAATTTTTCCAATCATATATGCATCATCACTGATTCCTTTGGCAATCAATACATATATGAGCTCTCCTTCATCCAAAATTTTCAAAAGATGATATACGCCGATTACCTGACTGTCTGCCGGTGATGTTGCAAAACCGGTTATCATTTCTTTTGAGACTTCTTCTGTGGCAAACGTTGCCGCCACTTCCTGGCCTTCCAAGTCAAACACACATAAATCCACCTTTGTAATTGCCCGAAGTTCTTCAATGCTCGTTTGTATTACCTGACTTGAAATCATAATTTAACCTTGCCTTTCCTAAATTATCCGAAATTTTCTGCCATAAGTGCAAAATTGTTATATAAAGTATGATAAATCATTTTTATTTTTGGTGCAAGCATAAAAAAAGAGGTGCTATAAAGCACCCCCTTTTATATTTAAAGACTAGTTTGTGATAATCTTTTCTGTTTCTTTGTCGAATACGTGAATCTTTTCAACGTCAAGAGCAAATTTAACTTTATCGCCAGGTCTTGCTGTTGTACGAGGATCTACTCTTGCTGTCATCGGGAAGTCCTGTAAATCGAAGTATAAGTAAACTTCTGCACCAAGTAATTCGTATACTTTGATAGTAGATTCAAATACGCTCTGTGGTGAAGATTCAATGAACATCTGAGAATCATATACATCTTCCGGACGAATACCAAATGTAACAGTTTTTCCGTTGTAACCACCCTCGATTAATTTTTTAGATTTAGCCGGAGGAAGCGGAATAGATTTTCCTGCAACTTTAAGGCTTGCAACATCTCCGTTTACTTCAACTACAGCATCTAAGAAGTTCATCTGAGGTGAACCCATGAAACCTGCTACGAAGAGGTTCTGTGGTTTTTCATATAAGTTCTGAGGTGAATCTACCTGCTGAACAACACCATCTTTCATAACTACGATTCTTGTACCAAGTGTCATAGCTTCTGTCTGGTCATGTGTAACGTAGATGATGGTTGTACCTAATCTCTGATGTAATTTAGCGATTTCGATACGCATCTGTACACGAAGTTTAGCATCCAAGTTGGATAAAGGCTCATCCATAAGGAATACTTTAGGATTACGAACAATAGCACGACCCATAGCAACACGCTGTCTCTGACCACCGGATAAAGCCTTTGGTTTACGATCAAGAAGAGCTGTTAAGTCAAGGATTTTAGCTGCTTCTTTAACCATTTTATCGATTTCATCTTTCGGAACTTTTCTTAATTTAAGACCGAAAGCCATGTTATCATATACGGACATATGAGGATACAAAGCGTAGTTCTGGAATACCATCGCGATATCTCTGTCTTTAGGTTCTACATCGTTAACAAGTCTGTCACCGATTCTAAGTTCTCCGGAGGAGATATCTTCAAGACCTGCGATCATACGAAGTGTTGTAGATTTACCACAACCTGAAGGTCCTACGAAAATAATAAATTCCTTATCTTCAATTTCAAGGTTGAAATTTTTTACTGCTTCGAATCCGTTAGGATATTTTTTGCAAACATTTTTTAAAGATAAACTTGCCATTTTTTATGGGCTCCTTTCTGTTATTTGGAGATAATTCTCCGTAATTAATATTTCATTTTAATAAATAAGCAGTGCCTAGCACTAAATCTAAAGTTAGTATAACTGAAACCTTCTCTTTCTGCTATGCCACTATTCCACAAAGATTTGTAAATACATTGTAAAAATTGCTTATCTATAAATTTCTTTTTTATTATCTTTGTCACTTTGAACAAAGAAACTAATTTTTCATAGGCAGATTGTACAAGATATTATTTATCATCACCATAAAATGCCAACTGATTCTTTCCTCTCTCTTTTGCCTTGTAAAGAGCTTTGTCTGCCGCCTTATACAGTCCCTCAAAATCATTCGCATCCTTTGGAAATACTGCACAACCAATACTTGCAGTCGGTGAATATTTTACATATTCTCCTACCTGAAGATCTTTAAAAAATCTTATGACACGTTGAGACTCTTCTTCTATCAGTGCATCGTTATTTACATCCTTTAAGAACACCATGAACTCATCACCACCGATTCGTCCAATAACATCTGAAATTCTGAATTCTCCTCTGATTCCATGCCCGATTGCACTAATTACCTCATCACCGAAAGCATGCCCCATGGTATCATTAATTTTCTTGAAATTATCAATATCAAGTAAAAACAAAAGTGCCTGGCTATTCGGATATGAACTCATATATTCCTTAATTTTTCGTTCTGTTGCCAGTTTATTATTTAAACCTGTAAGAAGGTCTGTATCTGCTTTATCTTCTAACTTCTTATTTTTTTCATTACTGCGAATTTTACTGATTGTGTTTAATACTATTACAATTCCCAGGAATACACCAACAATTGCCACCAGCTTAATAAGCATATTTTTCGTATTGTCCCAAGACCGGTTTTGAATCAGGACAGCATAATTCTCTTTAATCCCCACTGCCATATACCAGTCATTGATTCCTATCGGTTCATAAACAAGTCGATATTCCGTCGTCCCGTCTTTAACTTTTATAATGTCATTGTTTCCATTCTCCATTCTCACGCGAACACGGCTTCGCATATCTGCATCCGGAATCATATCCCACAGTTCTGTACTATTTAAAATAGTTCCGCCCCCGGCTGTACTCTCCATAAATTTTCCCTTGGAATCTACCAAAAGATAAAATGCATTACCCTCAAATTCTCCATACTTTATCACATTATCAAATTCTCCAATAGGGTAGTACATCAAAAGCATTCCGCCAATATCCGGATTTTCTCCTTGAGTACGATAAATAGGCAGAACACATAATACTGCTGTCTGACCACTCATTCCATCGTTTTCCAAAAAAAGAAACTGTTCTGTTCCATCCTTTATCTTTTCGAAGTAATCAGTCTCCGTAAGGGATACCCATTCTTTGTCCTGATTGACTCCCCTGCCGTCCATATTTGCCATAATTACCATATAAGCATCTGTCTGGCTGTGTAATGCCTGTACTGTTTCTTCTGCAAGACCAAGCTCTTTATAGGAATGATTTTCCATTACCGTAGCGATTGTTTTTCCGGTTCTTTGTATTGAGTTCAAACGTTCTCTTACTTTAGATGCATAACTCTCTGTCACTGCTACAAAGTTTTTCTCGACTTGATTCTGCGCCGCCTCACTGCTTGTCGTATAAAAGTCAATAAACATTATGACAATAGCAATTAAAAGAATTGCTGTCGGCATCAGCCATAGCATAGTTGATGATTTTTCCTGCTTATTACTCATACTACGTTCTCTCCCTTTTATTTTTCTTTGTCTTCTGTTAATCCTGCATCCAATTCTTCAGCCTTTTCCGTTAATTCTACCGTAAAATTTTCTTCCTCTTCTTCCGGTTCAAATTTTTTAAATATACCACTATAAATCATTGCACACAAATATGCAATTCCCGAAAAACCTAACAGAAATACAATTGGTACTGTTCTTAAAGAAAACATCAGCATTATTGCCGGGGTTACGCATAAAATCATCATGACAACTGTTTTGGGAAGATTAACAATTGCAATCTTAAACGCATTGAGGATTGTATTTTTTACCGTATTATCAAATTTAGAAAGTACCGGGAAAACATATGTACCTACCATTAAAACCACAACCGCGAAAGCACAAACAATAACTACCATAGGTTTTGGAAATTCCATGCCCGAATACAGGAATATATATATATCCACTGCAAACATTGCAATAAATACTAAGAAAATAAGCCAGATACATGTTGCCTGTTTTAAATTACTTTTAAACGATTTAAAAAAAGACTGTGCAACGTATCCCTCTTCATCACGAACCATTTTTAACACAACATAATGTTGCGCCGTAAGTGCAGCTCCAATCGTAACAACCGGAATACAACAAATCATCGTTAAAATATTTAACCACACAAGATCTGTTATTCTACTTAATACCCGCATAAAGGGACTTTCTAAATTAAAGATTTTATCCATTTTTAATCATGCCTTTCTCTATATTGTCTAAATTTATTATTTTGAAAACTGGACACTAATCCGTTCAAAATCATCATTCAATTTGCGATACATTGCCATTGCCTCTTCTAATCGCACTTTTGCCGCTCCCATAATTTCATCATAATGAGTTATCATGGTATTTGTAACCTGCGGATTCAGCTTATTTCTTGCCGCTTTCTGACTAATCTGGTCTATAAGCTCCTGTTTCGTTTTTGCAGCCCTGAAATTCCAATCTAATGACAACGCAGAAACTTTATCTGCAACCTGCAAAATACGCTGTAACTTATTTTGCTCCGTATCTTTAATATGTCTCGGATAACCTGTGCCATCCCCTCTCTCATGATGGCTGATTGCAAGATTTACAATTTCATCCTTCACACGACCTCGCAGAAGCTCTTCCGTCTTATCAACGTGAGTACGCAATATTCTCATTTCTTCTTCACTGATTCTTCGATGGGCATTAATCATATCTTTTGGCAACATCAGCATTCCTATATCATGAAGAAGTGATGCATAATATATAATATCCTGCTCATAGTCCGTAAGCATATACTTCTTTCCAAGCTCACCGCTGACATAAGCACAAACATGAGAACAAACCGCATATATTTCACTTGAAAAACCGATACAGTACATAAGCATCTGTAAATATTTTCGTTTATCTTCGTTAGTAAAAATCAAATTCTCAAACAGCTCATCCAGCTCATCCTTGTATGTACCATCTTTCAGCTTATCTAAAATGTTCAGCTGCTTTACCGCCTTGTAATACAGCGTCATTCCTTCTCCGGAAAGCTTATTTCCTGCATATTTATTAAACATCATGTAATCAAATTTACTGCCCATGGCATTATGATAAATGTCTACCTTTTCTGCAATATTCAGATAAGATGCATACTGACGTATACCCTCATTCTGCTCCAGATGCAGTAACTGATTATAGTCTGTATGGTGATACAACAAAATTTTACTCTGCTTCCTAAGTGGTGATAAATACTTCAAAAACAGATAACCATAAATAGAATGCGGCATATAATCTCTGCCTTCATATCGCAACATATCGCCGGGATCATCTGTTTTATACACTCCAATGTCATGAAGTGTCATAAGCATGGCAATATCAGCCATCTCAAAATCTTCAAGACCGCCTTTACATTGTAACATTTTATATACAATATACGCTGTTCTGGAACCATGTTCCATTACTCGTCCATCAATTAATCTTAATGTATCCCTGATAAGATAAAAGATATTTTTACTGCTGATATAATCCATTGAATACCATGCCTTTCTCACAACTCATCTGTACCTAACATTCATTCAATACCCGTTTCATTGGTGTATAGAGAATGCCATCTCTTGCCTCTTCCGGACCTAAATCAAAAAAGCCAAGCTGATGATAAAACTCTCTTCCATATGGCGAAGAATTGACTGTAACCATTTCTTTTCCCAGTTCTGTTTTAACAAAAACCCATAATGTTTTCATCAAACTGCTTCCAACACCCTGCCTGTGATAATCCTCGTCCACAAATAAAAGAGATATATGGGTGTCATTACGCAGCGTAATTATTCCAATGATTTTCCCCTCGTCTTCTGCAATAAACATGTGATATGCACCATTTAAAAACATACGGTACAAAAAAGAGTCTGTGATAAAATCATAAAAGCTGCGGACACCCTCTTTTGTATAAACATCAGCCTCAAATTTCAAAAACGTCTTCCATGCCACTGCCATGGCATCATCCCAATCTTCTTTTCGGGCTTTTCGAATGAAATACGGAAACCTTTCATCTAGCATATTCATCTTCCATTCTAAACTTTGATATTAAAAATTATAGCTGACTATTGGTAATTTTACAAGAAAATATGGAAATATTCTGTCGATTTTATAGGAAAAATTTCCCATTCCACACTTTCCCGCGTTAATGTGCTCCATCAGTTCCTACCTGATTCACCAACGGCAACCCATTTTCCAATGCATACGCATTTTCCAGTGTCTCAATTGCAATTGCCTGCATGGCCTCCTGTGTAAAAAATCCCATGTGAGAAGTAACCAGTACGTTAGGAAACGTCATAAGTCTTGCAAGATTATCATCCGTAATAATATCGTTGGAACGGTCTTCAAAGAACAATCCCTCTTCTTCCTCATATACATCCAGACCTACTCCGCCAAATTTGCCTTCTCGCAATCCATCAATAACAGCTTCCGTATCAATTAATCTTCCTCTTGATGTATTAATCAGATAAACCCCCTGTTTCATCAAGGTGATGGTGTCTTTATTAATAATATGCTCTGTTTCCGGTGTCAAAGGACAGTGAAGACTGATAACATCTGCCTTTTTCACTAATTCATCAATCGAAACATACTTAACATCCAGTTCCTTGTTAGGATAAGGGTCATATGCGAGAATCTGCATACCGAAACCTTTGCATATGCGTATCATCGCCTGCCCGATTTTTCCCGTGCCAATAATGCCTGCTACTTTTTGATTTAAATCCGTGCCCATCAATCCGTTCAGACTCATATTGAACTCCCTTGTCCGATTGTATGCCCTGTGTGTAAATCTGTTTACGGTCAGTAAAAGAGCCATGGCAAATTCTGCTACCGCTTCCGGTGAATAACTTGGCACCCTGAGTATCACAAGTTTATTTTCTGCGGCTTTAATGTCAACATTGTTAAACCCGGCACTACGCAAAAGAATTGCTTTGACTTTCATATCATATAATTTATCAATCATTGCTGCATTTACATAGTCATTCACAAAAATACAAATGGCATCATACCCATTGGCAAGAAAAATGGTATCCTCATTACAAGGCAACTCAATAAAATGAATGTCAAATCCATAATCTTTGCCCATTGGCTCAAACCATATTTTATCGTAGGGTTTTGTTCCGTAAAAAGCTATTTTCATTCCTGTTTCTCCTACCTTTCAATTCTCATTGAAATCATTATATGATTTTTCCTGTTTTTTATCCTAAAAAAGTCCAAAAAAACTTTTTGCGGCATCTTGAAAAAAGTTTTTTACCCCCGCTCCCATACTTACAAAAAAATTACCTACTCCTTCAAAAAAACCTACGGCACCTTCTTTGGCTGCGTCTTTAGCTGCTTCTGCAATTGCCTGCTCCGGGTTTTCCAACAGTGCTGCTCCATATTCTTCATAAAGTTCTTTTGCTTTTTCCGCCAACCCTTCTGTATCCAGTTCCCATGAATTTATGGTATTCACAACTTTAATAATACTTTTCTTTTCACCCTCGCTAAGTGTAATCTGAAATTTTTCTTCACCTTCAGCAATTGCAGCTTTTACTGCCTCTTCGGAATCCAGTGCACCGGAGGCAATCTGTTCAATAATATAATTTACAATCCGGTCAGCCTGCTCTTTCGTTAAAGTTTCTTCCGATGGAACATTTATCGTTTCTGCCTGTACGCTGATTTGCTCTGCCTGTACCGCCGGACAGGGCGTGGTCAATATAAAAGTTGCAAAAAGAATTGCCGTAACAATTTTATTCCTCATCTGCTGCCTCCACTGCCGCAAGTTTTTCTGAAAGCCAGCTATAAATATCCTCTGCAATCTCTTTCCATTCAGGCTCATTCAAAAGCTCATGCCGTCCCGTCTCATATTTTTTCACGGTAATATCCTGCATTCCCACTTCTTTAAAGGATTCTATTGCTCTTTCCACACCTTCAAAATAATCACCTACCGGATCATCTGTTCCCGATGCAAACATTACCGGAAGCTCCTTCGGCATTTTTTCTAAATTTTCCTGTTTATATAATCTCCAAATTAATTCAAATAATGTCTGGAAACCATTTACTGTAAAAGTAAACCCACAAAACGGATCATTTATATATTCTTCAACTTTTTTCTCATCCTTGCTAAGCCAGTCGAAATCTGTTTTCGGATTTTCGATTTTTTTGTTATATAACCCGAATGCCGCTTTATCAAGTACTGTGCTTACATAGGAAGAACCATGAATTATCTTCTGTACCGCAGCCATTTTTTTCGCACTGCTTACCAATGCTTTCTTCTGCATTCCCGTTCCCATAATAATCGCACCGTCAATGCCTGTTCCGTATTTACAAAGATAATTTCTGGTAATAAAAGACCCCATACTATGCCCCATAATAAAATAAGGCAATCCCGGATACTCCTGTTGTGTCAGCTTCTTCAGCCTGTGTACATCCCTGACTACAACCGTAGCCGGATCATTTTCACAAAAATAACCAAACGCACCATCCTCCGGCACAGAAAGCCCATGTCCAAGATGATCCTCACCAACAACTAAAAATCCTCTTTCCGCCATCATTACTGCAAACTCATCATAACGTCCCACATATTCTGCCATTCCATGCACAATCTGAAGCACCGCCTTCGGCTCTCCTTCCGGAATCCACCGAACCGCATGAATCTTATTTATCCCATCCCTCGAATCAAAATATAAAGCCTCTTTTTTTACCATAAAAAAACCTCCCTCCAACCCCTTCTATTACATAAAAAGGGTTCATGTTTCACCATGAACCCATTATACATGACTCCAAATAATTAGTCACGCATTGTATATGCAATTTCAGTTTTTCTTTGGAAATTTAAGAAAAATTTAACAGATTTCTGCTCCTGCCGGCATTTCTTTTTCCGGTGTAAGTAATGCTAAATTTCCTTCCGCATCTTCTGCACAAAGAAGCATACCTTCGGAAACAACACCTGCCAAAGTTGCAGGTTTAAGGTTCACCAGAACCATTACCTTTTTGCCAACCATTTCCTCTGCACTGTAATGCTGTTTAATACCGGAAACAATCTGTTTTACTTCGCTTCCGATACGCACCTGTGAGCATAAAAGCTTTTTGGATTTCTTTACTTCTTCACAGGCAATGATTTCACCTACCTGGAACTGCAATTTTTCAAAATCTTCGTAAGAAATTTCCGGTTTCTTTTCAATATCAATTACGTTTTCAGGCACTTCTTCTGCTCCTCCTTCGGCTTCTTTTCTTCTTGCTTCAAACATCGCTTCTGCTTTTTCTGTTACTTCTTTTACATCCAGACGTGCAAATAAAATTTCCGGTTTGTCGGTTACTTTATTGCCTGAAGGATATAAACCAAACTGTGTGGACTGTTCAAAGGAACGAAGTTCTGTATTTAACTGCTCTGCAATTTTTGTAGATGTATTCGGCATATACGGCTCTAAAAGACTCGCACCGATGGTAATGCTTTCTACTAAGTTGTAAAGCACTGTTGCAAGACGATCTTTCTTTGCTTCATCTTTTGCCAGTACCCATGGCTCTGTTTCATCGATGTATTTGTTGCAGCGTTTGAACAGAGTAAAGATTTCACTGATTGCATCCGCAACACGCAAATCATCCATTTTTTTGCTTACTTTTTCGAATGTACCTGTTACTACGGCTTTCAGGTCTTCGTCCATAGTATCTGTAACGCCTTTATCTGCAACTACACCATCAAAATATTTGTTACTCATGGAAATGGTTCTGTTTACAAGGTTTCCAAGTGTGTTGGCAAGATCGGAATTCATTCTTTCTACCATTAATTCCCATGTAATGACACCGTCATTTTCAAACGGCATTTCATGAAGAACGAAGTATCTTACCGCGTCAACACCAAAGAAATCTACCAAATCATCGGCATAAATTACGTTTCCTTTGGATTTACTCATCTTGCCGTCACCCTGTAATAACCACGGATGTCCGAAAATCTGTTTCGGAAGCGGCTCGCCAAGTGCCATTAAGAAAATCGGCCAGTAAAGTGTATGGAAACGGATAATATCTTTACCAATCAGGTGTAAATCTGCCGGCCAGTTTTTGTGGTACTGTTCTGTGCTTGCTCCGTCTGCATCGTAACCGATTCCTGTAATGTAGTTTGTCAGTGCATCCAGCCATACATAAACTACATGTCTGTCATCAAAATCTACCGGAATTCCCCATTTAAAGGAAGTTCTGGAGACACATAAATCCTGTAATCCCGGAAGAAGGAAGTTGTTCATCATTTCGTTTTTACGGGATACCGGCTGAATGAATTCAGGGTGTGTGTTAATATGCTCAATTAATTTGTCTGCATATTTGCTCATTTTGAAGAAATATGCTTCTTCTTTGGCAGGTTTTACTTCTCTGCCGCAGTCCGGGCATTTTCCGTCTACAAGCTGGGAGTCTGTCCAGAAGGATTCACAAGGAGTACAGTACATTCCTTCGTATGCACCTTTGTAGATGTCTCCCTGGTCGTATAATTTCTTGAAGATTTTCTGTACCTGTTTTTCATGATAATCATCTGTGGTACGGATGAATTTATCATAGGATGTGCCCATTAAATCCCAGATGTCTTTGATTGTGCCGGATACTTTGTCAACGTATTCTTTTGGGGTTACGCCGGCTTCTTCGGCTTTGATTTCGATTTTCTGGCCGTGTTCGTCTGTTCCTGTCTGGAAAAATACGTCGTAGCCGTCTTTTCTTTTGAATCTTGCGATGCTGTCTGCAAGTACTGCCTCGTAGGTGTTGCCGATGTGAGGCTTGCCGGATGTGTAGGCAATTGCGGTGGTGATGTAATATTTACCTTTGTTCATGTTTTTCCTCCTGAAATAAAAATAGTTTGCGACTTGAGGTGTTAATAATACCATTTCAAGGTTGTGGGGCATGTTGCACAAAATTATTTCGTCCTTTGTTCCGAGTTCCGGATATAAGATTTTCTAAATGTTCTGGGCAATTTTCGTGTTAACGGACGCAACCGGCTGAAATTCGGCATCCATGCCTCAATTCAGCCTTCCGACAGCGTCGTGCTGTCGGATTGCTGGCTACGAACAGAACATTAAGAAAATCTAATATCCTGCACAAGTCACAAATGCCGAAATAATTTTGTGCAACATGCTAATTTACGCTTTGGAATGGTAATTTTTAACATCTCTTTTGGTAAAATAAAAAAACGTCCTTCTGCACTATCGGTATAATGCAGGAAGACGTTGGATGACGTGGTACCACTTCCGTTTGTTTATTCCTCGCGGAATAAACCTCATTAGGTACAAGGTTTGTTTGATATTTTATGGAAACCTTATATCTTTCCGCTATAACAGGCGGACCTGTCGCAGCCTTGCCGGGGGGCGGTTCGGTGCGCTGCTCGGAAGCCATGTTCGGTCGGTTTTGTCTTGTTCCCTCTCAGCAATTGGCGAATATGTGGGGTTGTGTGTTCCAACCTTTCTATTCGCTGTATGGGAAGTTCTCTGTAAAGATTCCACGGACTTACTCTCTTCTTCACTGCGTTTTTCTATAATGCCGACTTTGTATGATTAAGACTGTCGGCGATTAGTCTTTTCTTAGGGTAGCATAATTTTTGCTTTTTGTAAATGTTACTATACTAATTTTTTTCTGCCCCATTGTCCGGACAGATAGCGTATACCGG
Organism: Lachnospiraceae bacterium; assembly: GCA_017437065.1. Classification (GTDB taxonomy): domain Bacteria; phylum Bacillota; class Clostridia; order Lachnospirales; family Lachnospiraceae; genus RGIG3002. The sequence goes on along the minus strand of JAFSBX010000137.1, from coordinate 11,265 downwards.
AAATAAAATAGTTTACCAGCCAGCCTATTGGGACTGCAAACCATACTGCCTGTACGCCGATTTTAGGTGCCATAAGAAAGGCAAAGGAGACACGGAATGCCAAATTTACTAAATTGGCAGTTGTGAACACAAACACATCTCCTGAGCCTCTCAGAACGCCGTCTGTTACTGCTTTTAATCCAATAAATATAAAGAAATATGCCATAAATGACAAATATGCCACTCCCGTTTCAAAAGCTTCACCACCTGCACTTTCTTCCAAAAACATTTGAATGAGGGGCTGCCTGAACAGAAGCAGGACTGCACATATAATTACGGCAAAAACGGCAATAATTGCGTAGCTTGCACGGTAACCTTTTCTGACTCTTTCTATCTGTTTTGCTCCGATATTTTGTGCTGTAAATGTGGATACTGCATTTCCCATGGAGATCATCGGTACAATGCAGATAGATTCCAAACGGGTTCCTGCAGTATAGCCTGCAAGTACGGAAGAGCCGAAACCATTGACAACCGACTGCACTAAGAGCATTCCGACAGAGACAATGGATTGCTGAATAATGGACGGAATGGCTACTTTTATTATCTTTTTTAATATTTCCGTGTCAAAGTAATCCCATTTTCCGTCATATAGTTTCAGTCTTTTGAGTAGCACAATCAAAGATAATACTGCTGCCAGTCCCTGTGCAATCACCGTTGCCGTGGCTGCTCCTGCGACACCCATTTTTAATGTGCGAACAGCAAATATATCTAAAAAGATGTTCAAAACAGACGAAAATATTAAGAAATATAAAGATGTTTTCGAATCTCCTAACGCATTAAAAATGGCTGCCAGTATGTTATACATGAACAAAAATGGCAATCCCACAAAATAAATTCTCAAATATAATCCTGCGTCACCTATAATATTCTCAGGTGTATGAAGTGCTTGTAAAATTTGTTTATTTGCAACAATTCCGAAAATTCCCAATAAAATGCTTGTCCCTAAAAATGTGATGATAGCTGTCGAAATTGCTGTTTTCATTTTTCCGTATTCTTTTGCACCGAGATATTGTGAAATAACAACAGATGCCCCGGTACCACCACCAATTGCAATCATTACAAATACAGTTGTCAACGCATAAGATGCACCTACTGCGGCAAGTGCATCTTCTCCTACGTATTTTCCTACTATGATGGTGTCCACCATATTGTAAAACTGTTGGAACAGGTTACCGAGAATTAAAGGAAGTGCAAATAAAAGCAGTCCCTTTCCCGGTGAACCTGATGTTAAATCAATAGACTTCGATTTCATAATGCCCATACCTCTTGATTTCTATGCTGTCACGCATCTGTCAACCAAAGACTGTTCATTCATACGATTTCATCTTCATATTTTCCAAAAAAGATATGTTCTCTTTTTTAGTATTTCAATCGCAATATCTTTCAATTTAGACGTCTGCCTGTAACAATGCCTTCACATTATCAGCAATATTTCCTTTAAATACTGCTGAACCGGCTACAATTACGTTAGCACCGGCTTCCAGTACATCTTTGACATTTCCTGCGTGAATGCCGCCGTCTACTTCTACATCTACGGAAAGTCCGGCGTCCGTTATCATTTTTCGGACTGCTTTTACTTTATCCAAAGTTTCAGGAATAAATGCCTGACCACCGAATCCCGGCTCTACGGTCATCACCAATACCATCTCCACCATACTCAAATAAGGCTTCACTGCCTCTACAGGTGTTCCCGGTTTAATGGTAATTCCGGCTTTTACTCCGAAAGAATGTATTAAATCAATGGTTTCTTTTATTTTTTCTGTTGCTTCAACATGGAATGTGATAATGTCCGCTCCGCATTTTGCAAATTCTTCAATGTAACGTTCCGGCTCGGTAATCATAAGATGTACGTCAAATACTTTGTCTGTTGTCTTTCTTATGGAAGAGATAACCGGCATTCCGTAAGAAATAGATGGTACAAAAATGCCGTCCATAACATCAATGTGCATGTATTCTGCACCTGCGTCAACAGCCTGTTTTATCTGTTCACCTAATATTGTAAAGTCTGCAGATAAAATTGACGGAGATAAAATCATAATTTCCTCTTTTCTGTGTTTTATACACGCTTTGTATTTTTATTTGCGTGATTATCATACAAAATTTTACAACAGATTGCAAGAAGAGCTATACTCCAGATAACTTTACATGTTATACCTTTATATGTTAGTATACTGACGGGAGTTAAACACGTTGATAATTTAAAAATTCAAAATCAATGTGTCATTACATATTGTCTAAATTTCAAAAAGGGGATACTTACAATGGATAAATTTGTAAATGAATATGAATATAACGAAGCGGTTATAAAAGAATCTATGCAGGCTTGGTGTAGAAATAAGTTTAAGCGATATTGGATTGAAATGCCTATTCTTTTTGTAATCACGATTGTTTTATATTTATTAACAGGGGAAGTCTTGTGTTTAATAGCTTCTTTTATTTCAGCATTGGCATTCTTATTAACTTTTGTAAATCAGAAAAAGGCTGTTAAGGTGGAACAGGAAAGAACGGAGGTTACATATAAAGGGATTGTCCCTACTTTACAAATAACAATAGCTGAAGACATCTATACAGTATCACCACAAGTAGAACGTCATCTTGATTTTACCTCTGTAGAAAAGATTCTTGAAACGAAAAATTTAATCGTTCTTTTGCTGAAAGGCAACATGACCATAACTCTCTGTAAAACCGGCTTCACAGAAGGAACTTGGGAAAACTGTTTAACTTATTTAAAAAACATGATAAAGCGATAACATATTCAAAGGGCAGGCAAAATTCATTTTCCATCTGCCCTTTTTATTTAATACCGTAGCTTAATATTTGACAAACTGACTTCTACATCATAACCATAATATTTCAAATAATATTCAATTCCCTTCTTTGCCAAATCCACATGGTTTTGTGGTGCAACTGTGATACTTTCTATTGGAAGCAGTCCTCCATCTCCTGCCGCATTTATCACAATATACGGAATGAAAAATCCATCTTTTTCTCTAAAATGTACTTCCGTATTCTGGTGCTTTTTAAATAGAAATCGGTATTCTTTTTCTTCACGAAAACCTTCATTCTTGAAAAACATGGCATAAATATTCGCATATTTCCTAAAATAGTGGCATGCTTTTTCAAATACGTCATCTCTCGGATTCTTTTCTGCGTTTTTTACAAGCTGTGTAAAAGAAGTATTCAGGCGTTCCGGAATTTTGTTCCACAGTAAGTCCTTAATGTATTCTCGTTTTGCTTCCTCTTCATAAATTACATACCCATGATAAGAAATGTCATTTGCCTTGGCAATCTTTTGAATAATTTTGTCACCTTCAAATGCCATATTATACCCTGTTTTGCTACCAAATTCCGACCAAAGTGTAATACTGTCAGGACAGGTGGAAAAAGACAATACAAAATATTCCTTTTCTTTCGGCTTCTTTTCTTCGACTCCGAACAAGCTTTCTAACAGAAAGTCCTGCTGCTCAAATTCACTAAAAAGCTCCCGGCATATGGTTTTAATTTTTGTCATGAAATAAGAACACTCTTTTGGATCATTTAAAAAATCACTTTTTGTTGCCCAAAAGCTGTTGTTTTCCAGAATGCCCTGTACACCGGCACTTTTTGTATAATGATATAGGATTCCATCTTCTTCAATTTGCTTAAGTTGTAGTAAATCTGCTGCCATTGATTACCTCCTCCCGCTCATGATATACCATTCTAATTCAGTCTAAAAAATAAAAGAAATCCAGAAAAACCATACTTACTTTTTCTGAACTTCTCTTATTTTTATCCCTGCATGACTCGTATCTTATACGAACTCTTTAACGCTCTTATATACGCCTTCTGCATCAAGACCGTATTTTTCAATCAATGCTGCTGCCGGACCGGATTCACCGAAAATATCCTGCATACCAATCTTTTTCACCGGAGTCGGAGCAAGTTCAGCAAGTGCATCACAAACTGCACTTCCAAGACCACCGATTACGGAATGTTCTTCTACAGTAACTACTTTTCCGGTTTTCTTTGCAGATGCCGCTACTAATTCTGCATCAAGCGGTTTGATTGTATGAATATTGATAACTTCTGCACTGATGCCATCTGCTGCAAGCTTTTCAGCTGCTCCTAAAGCACTGTCTACACAAATACCTGTTGCAACAATAGTAATATCTGTTCCTTCACGAAGAACAACACCTTTTCCAATTTCAAATTTATAATCAGGTCTGTCATTAATTACAGGCACTGCTGCACGTCCAAATCTCAAGTATACCGGACCATCATGTTCTACTGCTGCGCGTACTGCTGCTCTGGCCTCTACATCATCTGCCGGATTGATTACAACCATTCCCGGAATAGTTCTCATTAATGCAATATCTTCATTACACTGATGTGTTGCACCATCTTCACCAACACTGATACCTGCATGAGTTGCACCGATTTTAACATTTAAGTGCGGATAACCTACGGAGTTACGAACCTGTTCAAAAGCACGTCCTGCTGCAAACATGGCAAAAGAACTTACAAACGGAATCTTTCCTACTGTAGAAAGACCTGCTGCAATACCAACCATATTACATTCTGCAATACCACAATCAATGTGACGTTCCGGATAAGCTTTCTTAAAAATACCTGTCTTGGTTGCTGCTGCAAGATCCGCGTCTAAAACTACTAAATTCGGATATTCTGCACCTAATTCCACAAGTGCATTACCATAACTTTCTCGTGTTGCAATTTTCTTTACTTCTGACATAATTCTGCCCCCACTTTCTCGAGGTCTGCCATTGCTATCTTGAACTCCTCGTCATTCGGTGCTTTACCGTGCCAATCTGCAATTCCTTCCATGAAGGATACACCTTTTCCTTTGATACTGTTTGCAATAATTGCTGTCGGCATTCCTTTTGTTTCTCTTGCTTCTTTAAATGCTGCTCTTAAAGCATCAAAATCATGTGCATCCACGTTAATTACATGGAAATTAAATGCTTCAAATTTTTTGTCAATAGGATATGGAGAACAAACATCTGCAACGTTTCCATCAATCTGCAAACCGTTGTTATCTACAATAACGCAAAGGTTGTCAAGTTCTCTGTGTCCGGCAAACATAGCTGCCTCCCAAACCTGACCTTCCTGAATTTCACCATCGCCAAGCAATGTATATACTCTGAAATTTTTGTTGTCCATTTTGGCCCCCAGAGCCATACCTACTGCTGCGGAAATACCTTGTCCCAAAGAACCGCTTGACATATCTACCCCCGGTATATGTTTCATATCAGGATGTCCCTGCAAATATGATCCAATTTTTCGAAGAGTTGTCAAATCCTCTGTCGGGAAAAATCCCTTTGCTGCCAATGTCGCATAAAGTCCCGGTGCTGTATGCCCTTTTGACAATACAAAACGGTCTCTGTCCTCTTTTTTTGGCTCCTTCGGGTCAACATTCATTTCTTCAAAATAAAGGAATGTAAAAATATCTGCTGCTGAAAGTGATCCACCCGGATGTCCGGCTTTTGCACTGTGTACGCCAGTCAAAATACCTTTACGAACTTCGTTTGCTATTTTAGCAAGTTCTAAGTTATTCATTGTATTTCTTCTCCTCCATAAAACTTTTCTTTCCATGAGCATCTAAAGTTTCCATGTATATCACATATATTGAAACATAAAACTTTCTTCCACGCACTACTTTATCATAGATATTTGTTTCCGTCCATATGCGGATGCCAAACAAATTGCACAAATTGCACTTTATTTCCAATATTTTAGCATATTTTTTTGAGTTTCTGCTTCTTTTAATTCGCATTAAAGAGTTCATATATTATGCATGAATTACCATCCCCATTCATAAAATGAAAGAAATAGAAAGGTTGCGTTTCCTTTCAATCTGTTCATGAAAGAGGATTTCCATGAATTTATTCCAAAACAGAAAGAAACCAACCGGAAGGCAACTTCTTTTTTTCCTGCCTATTCCGGTTTTATGTCTTGTACTTTTTCTGGCACTAACCCATACTTCCCGTAGTTTTCATAATTTTACGCAGGATTTATTCTGCTCAGAACTTTCAGAAAATACTCTGTCTCTGCACTATACGGTTGCAAATCCTGAAGACTTTGGAATGAAAGATACCGTAGCAAAACTGCCTGTTTTTTCACCTGAAAACAAAGAAAAACAAAAAGTTTTGCTGGAGGAATGTCTGAGTTTCCTACAAAATACAGATTCTAAACGTCTGAACAAAAATGATGCGTATACTTATGACCTTCTGCTTTCTTACTTTAAAAATGAATATTCTGCAACAGACTATTTTTATTATGAGGATCCGCTTGCTCCCTCCTCCGGAATGCAGACACAGTTGCCTATTTTACTTGCGGAATATACTTTTCGCTCCAAAAAGGATATAGAAGACTACCTGAAACTTTTAGAACAGTCCGAAAAATATTTTAACGGACTTCTTCTTTATGAAATTGAAAAATCAAAAGCCGGACTCTTTATGTCCGATACTGCACTAAAAAAAGTTATTACACAATGTGATTCCATTATGGATAGTTCTCTTTTGGAACAGAATTCCCACTTTTTACAGACTACTTTTTCGGAAAGGCTCTTACAGCTAAAAGAGCAGGGTATTCTGACTGACGATGAAATCAACAGCTATGAAGCACAAAATAACCGACTGCTTACTACGGTAATGGCTCCTTCTTATATCAGGCTCGGAGACGGGCTTTCCATTTTGTCCGGTACGGGAAAAAATACCGGTGGGCTTGCCGGATTTGAACATGGAAAAGAATACTATCTTTATCTTTTGAAACGGGATGTAGGATGTTATCGTGATATTAATGATATTAAAGCTCTTGTATGTGAGGATTTTGATAAAAATTTGGAAACGCTTGTTGATTCCACAACAAAAAATCCCAAGCTTCTTGCGCATGCTTCGGATGGACATTTTGAGACAGTGCTTCCTTTTCATGATGCAGAAGAAATGCTGGATTATTTGCAAAAAAGAATGTTAAAAGATTTTCCTTCACTTTCCGAACCGGTTCCATATGCTATTAAAAACATTTCTGACTCTCTTGCTGCTTACAGCAGCCCGGCATTTTACCTGACACCTCCGCTTGATGACTGTGACAACAATGTAATTTACCTAAATCCTATGAATAATTACGGCAGACTGGAGTTATTTACCACACTGGCACACGAAGGGTACCCTGGACATTTGTTTCAATGTGTATATTTTAACAGTAACGATTCTGCAAAAAAAAATCCTATTCGCAGTCTTTTGGGATATACCGGGTATGCGGAAGGTTATGCACTTTATGTGGAGCTGATTTCTTATGATTATGCCAGTGAGCTTGCGATGAGTGCGGGGGAAGAGGAAGCGGCACAATATTATCAGATCTTGAAGAGTGACCGGATGGTGCAGTTGGGACTTTATTCGCTATTGGATATTGCTATTCATTATGATGGTGCGGATTATTCGAAGGTGAAGAGTTTTCTTGGTTCTATGGGGATTACGAATGAGAATTCGTGTCGGGCAGTTTATGAGTATATTGTGGAAGAGCCGGCGAATTATTTGAAGTATTATTTGGGGTATTTGGAAATTTTGGAATTGAAAAAGAAGGCGGCAGCTGCGTGGGGGGATGAATATACGGAGTATGATTTTCATAAGTTCTTTTTGAATGCGGGGCCGTCGGATTTTCGGACGTTGGAGAAACTGTTATATAAATAATTACATGATTTTTCGCAAAAATGCTCTTCTTCTGTTTATTTTAGAAGAAAGAGCATTTTTCATATTTGTTTATTGTCTAAAGGATAAGGTAATCTGTTCATTAGAATATTTTCTTTTTATAAGAAAAGTAACTAATAAAAATACCCCACTCAACACAAAAATTACAGCACTTATTACTAATGCAAGAGATTTTGCATCCAAAATCCAACCACGATCACGTAATTGGTTTACCGGCACCATTACAATAAATAAAAAAGCAATTGCAGAATATGATAAAATACTTTTAATTATTTCCACTTTCTTTACAATTAAACAAATATAAACTATCATCTCAATTAAACTAAATGCAAACAAAAGAAATGCCAAAATGAAAACAATATTTTCCACATTTTTTATCATATCAGTAATTGCATATAATTTATTAGAAAATGATACTCCCACAAAAGCTGCAGTCAAAATAATAATTGGTATAATACAAAGAAAAAAAACTGCTGTTCTATAATTTTTAACTAATAATTCTATATTTACTTTATTTGCCAACAGCATCTCACATCGTCCGGATAACTTATCAGATACAACTATTGCTGATATACATATCATAATCAAAAAAAGGAAAAATCCTATTAACAATACAAAAAACAAATATTGAAAAGTAAAACTAAACGGCTCTTGTGACATACCACTTTCTACTAAAGATTTTTTTACTTCCAATAACGACTTCACTGACACAAATAGATAAAAGATAATAATAAGAAAATATGACGGATTTTTTATCATATCATTAATATAAATTTTTATTCTACTCTTCATTTGCCACCTCTGATTTCCCTATAATCTCAAGAAATTTTTGTTCTAAATTATTAACATCTTTATTATTACAAAATGTTTCTACAATTTTTCCTTCTTTCAATATGGAAATGTAATCGCTACATTTCTCAATTTCTGATAAATCATGTGAAGTCAGTAAAATTGTTTTTCCTTCCTCTTTAAGATCCGATAACACATTTCTGATTAACACTCTTGATACTGGATCAATTCCTGAGGTAGGCTCATCAAGAATAATAAATGGCATATTTCTAAGCAGGACAATTATAAGTGACAACTTTCTTTTCATCCCTTTGGAATAAGTTGCAACTTTATTATTTATTGCCGATTCGAGTTGAAGCTGCTTTATATATTCTTTTGCACGTATTATATAGTCTTCTTCCCCTATGCCAAAATAACTACAAAAAAATACTATATTTTCCCAACCTGTTTTTGTCTCATATAAATAATCATTTTCCAATAGTGCTGCCAATTTCTGTTCACCATACTTATAATAAATCGTACCTTCGTCCTCATTGAGCAACTTTAATACCAATCGTATAAGTGTAGTTTTTCCGGCACCGTTCGGACCTATAATTGAATATATTGTATTTTGTGGTATTTCAAAGCTGATTTCATTTATAACAGATTTTTTACCAAGCTCTTTTTGCAGTCTATCTACGATAATAGTGTTTGTTTCAATTTCTTCGATACCTTGTTTGTATACCATTTACACATTTCTCCTTTTTCTTTGGCTCCTATTACTCCCCTAAGAATACATCCTTGGCAAAAGCCTCTGAGATTGCATTCTTTGCATTCCTCAGACTGTAAACGTGGACGTTCTAAATTTACCAATTCTAATAATATATCTTTCTTTTCATCATATATTTCACGTATATTTTTATCAAAAACATTCCCAAATCGCTTAGATGTATATTCAAGCGTATCCATACTACAAAGTTTTATTTCCCCTTTAGGAGTTATTGATATATTAGATGTCATACACCCACAATTGGGTTTATTCTGAAATAGCGACTGATATCTTGTCCCTTCAACCAAATTAATAAAATCTTTATACTTATCATTTATCCTTCTTACTGTTTCAAAAAATTCAATTACTAATTCATCTGTATCAAGTAATAGATCCCGATCCGTATTTTCATTCTGCAATGCACGTCCAACATTAATAACCTGACTTACTGCGTACTGCTTTATCCCTAAATCATATACATAATCAGCTATCGTTTCCATTTCATGCAAATTTCTTTTTGTAACTATTGTTGCAATCCTCATTTCGACACCTGCTGCATGAAGTTTCTTAATTTTATTTATAATAACTTCCTTTGTACCAGTTGCCTTTGTAAACCAAGCTAAATAATCATCATCCAGACTATGCAAATCAATTTGAATGTACAAATTGTCTTTATGTTTGATAATAGTCTCGCAAACCTCATCTGATAACCATATTCCATTGGTCAATAACGATACATTCTGAAAATTTTGTGATACAGCTTCTAATAATATTTCATTTAGCTGTGGATTCATCGTAATATTTCCACCCGTAAGTTCAACAATTTTAACTCCCAATTGCTTTAAATCTCTGAATAATTTTTTTGCATTCTCACAGCTCATTGTCGGTCTATTTCCACCATAATTCCCATAACAATGCAAACATTTAAGATTACATTTGTGAGTCAATTCAATCGAAGCTACCGACGGATAAAAATTTTCAACATTATAAACTGTTATTTTCGATTCTTTAGGTTCACTTAGATTAAAGAATTTCCAGTCCATATTCCTCTTTTAAAGTTTTAAGATACTTAGTTACTACTACTTCTACATGCTCCAAGGTATCACTATAACGTGTAGAAAGCTCCTCTAATAAATGATGAAATGTCTTTTTGCCGTTAATACGAGATATTATTTCATACCCTGCATCGTTCAATTCATATTCGTTTCTTCTATCTCTTTTTCTTATTAGCTTAGATCTTTCCTCTATTGACAATAACGTATACCCGTTTGGATATCTTTATATTTCTATTTTATTAGTTAACACCACATATTTATCTCTGATTTCTTCCACCTTAATTGCTTCCTTCTCCTCTTAAACTCCAATGAAACTTTAGATATACTTCTTTAACTTATATTTTTATACAAACCAAGAGCATTTCCCTAGGAAATGCTCTACAACTACTCTATGATGCAAAATTTACAAAAGATGCTCCACCAACGGCAACCACATACGCTGCTGCTACTACACAACCAGCACATGCAATACATTCAAATCCTTTAGCCTGAATTGTAGGTTCATTCATAATTGTTACCTCCATAAGAATTTTATTTAATATATTTTTCAATATTTTAAGCATTTATATAATTTATATATAATAACAAAAGGATTATCTAAAAATAGCTTAAAATCCAATCTACCCATTCCCCAAAATAAGAACTTGCCTGATTCATTATTTTCCCTCCTTTTTGAAACCAAAATAGCACACGCTATATCTCCTCACAACTCCAATGTCGTGAAATGCAATATTTTGTCGCAAAATGCAAAAAGAACCTGAAGTATTCTCATGAATAATTCAGGTTCTTTCAGACTGTAGACAAAGCGGCTCTGGTGCGTATGCACCAGAGCCATTTTTCTGTTAATAATCGAATTGCGTCCAAAATGGAAAGTTTGAACGATTTTCCAGCCTCCAGAAGCCCCCATTTTGATTTAATCTTTGCCAACTTT
>JAFSBX010000136.1 GCA_017437065.1 Lachnospiraceae bacterium | reverse complement strand
TTTAAGATATTTTCTTTCCTCATCAGTTAATGGGAGATATGTTTGTTTCATGATAATCATCCTTTGTATTTGATAGAAAGATTATATCATATGTCACGTCAGTATTCTATAGGGTACTTATTTAATTTTCTCAGTACTAGTAATTACCGTGACTGGGCTTACACTGGCAAGTGTGATCCAACTTCGCTGGACACACATAAAAAAGCTATTATGCCAGCACACTTGGCTGCATAATAGCTTTTTCTGTTATGTTGGGCTGCTTCTCATTACGCCCGTAAAGGTTACTGTAATTGTACCTTTTTTGGTATTAATCTTATATGATGTACGTTTTAATGTTCCTCTCATCCATGATTGCCATGATTCATTATAATATTCATAATAATATGTTGCAGGAACTTGATTAATATCTACTGTATTATAAGTAACAGTAATCGTTTCCTGATATGTATATACAAATTTGGCTGATGCCTCTGTTCCAATAGTCTTTGCACATACATTCTCTATCGGAATTAAGGCTAACATACAAATCATTGTAAATACCATTATATATTTCTTCATATTTTGTCATCTCCGTATTAATCTGTATTAATCATTGTTTATAAATTTTCCCACTAAATGTTGCCTGATAAAGACCTGTTGACAATACATCAACTTCTCCTGTTGCATCTAATGTTCCAACATACCATGCTCCATCAATGTACTCGCTATAATATATTGATGCCGGAATATCTGTTTCCGTTACATAATTTTTCTTTACCGTCTTCTTAACACTTTTTTGAAACCATCCGGCTTTGTATGTCCCATTTAACAAATTCTCTTCACTAACACTTTTTATTACTTTTACGTCTGCCCTTTCTTCAGCCGCAAAAGCAGTAAATGATGTTGCTAAAGAAAATAATAAAACAAGTAACACAGCACAAAGTTTATTTTTACAACTGCTTTTCTTATATTTCATAATTGTCACAATCCTTTCTTGAATTACTTTATATCCGAAACATGTGGATGTTGTATATAGTTTTAATTTTTGTTGTGACATGTTAATAAGTATCTCCGCATATTCTTTTCTCTTATCTTCTCCCAGTACGGATATTACTTTTTCATCACAAGCATTTTCTATATCCCGAACAAACATATAATGCAACAACCAAACAAACGGATTAAACCAATGTATACATATTGTAATAAAAGATAAAAACTTCCACATATTGTCCAATCGCATAATATGTATTTTCTCATGCAATAATATGTACTCTAAATCCTTTTTACACTCACACTGCAAACACTTAGGTAAAATGATTTTAGGGAAAAAATTTCCATAGGTAAGTGGAGTAAAAACTCTATCTGATTGCTTAACAGCTATTGGCCTTATCCCTCTATTTTTACTTAGCCACTCTACAATAAATGCATCTTTTTTTACGGGTAAAGCATCAGACAACCGAAAATAGCTATATATATACATGATGCAAACACAACTTACCATACCTAACGTAACAACTATTCTGACATACGAAAAAATACTTGAATAATTATCAACGACATACATTTCTTTTATTGGAATCACAGATGTAACCATGTTCATTTGTGTTTCCAATAATTTAATATTTTTAGTACCTGTTACATATATAGGAATCTCTAACAAAAATATAAGTCGTAAAACTATTATTTTCCATAATGTAGCAAATAAATTCTTAGGCAATATCTGATATCCTGCAAAACGCATGATTAAAACTATAATTATTAAAATACTTGCATAAAAATTAACATAAATTAAACTTTCCACCATTTTACTTTAACTTATTCAGAAGCTCTTGTAAGTCTTCGATTTCTTTTGTCGTTAATTTATCCTCTTGTAAAAAAGCTGTCAAAAACTTTGTTGTAGAATTATAAGACATTTTTGATATTAGTTCTTGTGTTTCATAATGTAATATCTCTTCTCTTCTCACCAACGGCGTACAAAGAAAATTAGGTTCGGTTCTTTGAATAGCCCCCTTCTTAATACACTTTTTAATTACTGTGTAGGTTGTATTTTTATTCCACTCCGCCTCTTTCTCTAATATTTTCACAAGCTGCCCCGCAGTTAAAGCTCCTCCTTCCCACAAAATGTTCATAACTTTAATTTCCGAATCAAATAGCTTCATATATTTTGTCTCCTAAACAAAGACTATTGCAATAGTATTGTCTTTTATCAGACTATCACGATAGTCTTTTCATGTCAATCTAATTATTGCTTACTTTTTTCAATTTATTACTCAATTCCGCAAACTGTTCCAGCGTCAGTGCTTCTCCTCGCATAGTTGCCGGAAGTTCCATTTCTTCCAATACTTCCAGTATGTTTTCCTTTGTAACTCCCAGATTACCTGCGTTCAATAGACCATTAATCAAAGTTTTACGTCTCTGGTTAAAAGATGCTCTGATAATGGAAAACATATATTTTTCATCTTCTACTTCTACCGGAGGATTATCATAACGTGTAAGACGAATCACGGCACTTCCTACATTAGGACGAGGCATAAAGCAGTTCGGCGGAACATTTGCCACAATTTCCGGTTTTGCATAATATTGAACAGCTAAGGACAAGGCACCATAGTCTTTCGTTCCCGGTCCAACCTGCATACGGTCTGCAACTTCTTTCTGTACCATAATTGTGATACTCTTTAACGGAACATGGCTTTCAAATAAGCCCATAATGATTGGTGTGGTAATGTAATATGGAAGATTGGCAACTACCTTGATGGGCTGTCCGTTATTTTTTTCTTCTACAATTTTGTTAATGTCTACTTTTAAAATGTCCTCATTGATAACGGTTACATTGTCATATTCTGAAAGGGTATCTCCTAAAATCGGAATCAGTGCTTTGTCGATTTCCACCGCTACGACTTCTCTTGCATTTTCAGCCAGATATTGTGTCATTGTGCCGATTCCTGGACCAATTTCCAGTACGCAGTCGTCTTTTCCGACCTCTGCGGAAGCTATAATTTTATCAAGTACATGCGTATCGATTAAGAAGTTTTGTCCAAATTTCTTTTGAAAATTAAAGTTGTATTTTTGTAATACTGCTATTGTATTTGAGGGTATTCCTAATGTCGCCATATGTTTTCCTTTCTTATTTTAGAAATCCTTTTACTGTATTTTTCTTTTTAACAATTGTTATTCTATACAAAATAATTTTTTTGCATTTTTGTTTGTAACACGAATAACTTCATCATACTCTATTTCTTTTATTTTTGCTATCTCTTCTGCAATCAAAGGAAGGTACAGAGAAGAATTTCTTTTACCCCGATGAGGTGTAGGTGCTAAATAAGGACAATCTGTTTCCAATAAAATTTTTTCTAATGGTGCATATGCTACTACTTCCTTTATGGCTTTTGCATTTTGAAAAGTTACTACACCGCCTATTCCCAAGTAAAATCCCATATCAAGAATTTCTCGGGCTATTTCTTTAGAATAGGAAAAACAGTGTACCACACCGCTCATTTTGCTACATTCCATCTCTTTCATAATATCCAAAGTATCTTTTGCTGCTTCTCTGGAATGAATAATAATCGGCAAATTTGTTTCTTTTGCCATTTCTAACTGTCTTCTGAACCATTTTTTCTGTATTTCTCTATCAGGCTCATCCCAGTAATAATCCAGTCCGATTTCCCCGACTGCAACTATTTTGGCATGATTGCACTGCTCTTTCAGCCATGCAAAATTTTCTTCATTTAACTCTGCCGTATCACTGGGGTGTACACCTGCAGCACCATATATAAATGGATATTTTTTGATCAATTCTACGGTATTCCTTGTAGTTTCTAAACTGGCTCCTACATTGATAATATATTCAATGCCATTTTCTTTCATGGAAGAAAGAAGTTCCTCTCTGTCTTCATTAAATTTTTCATCATCATAATGTGCATGACTTTCAAATATCATTTTAAAATACCTTACCTTTCTCAAATCCGAATCTTTTTGCAGAAGTTGATTATATATATTAAACAAATTGTTTTGTTAATAATTTACAAAATATTTACATAAATTAAATTTTTTCGAAAAAAGACTTGCAAACCAGCATATATTATACTATAATAACTCTTGCGTTGTAAATAACAAGCACCGCTAGCTCAGTTGGTAGAGCACCTGACTCTTAATCAGGGTGTCCAGGGTTCGAGCCCCTGGCGGTGCATTAAAACACTGGTTTTGTGAACGTAAGAGTCATGGGATCGGTGTTTTTTGCGTGCTACCATTTTCTACACAAAAAGACGCCACTATTTCTTTCCGTGACGCCTTCATCATCTCATTCTTCTTTACATTTATTACAATACCCATAAATCTCCAGCTTATGACTGGTCACCGTAAAATCCTCATCCGAAGTATCCAGCTTCACATGCTCAAACGGACATTTCGCAAGTGGTACAAGCTTGTGGCATTTTAAACAAATCGCATAGTGCTTATGTTTTCCATGCTGCCATTCATAAACAGCCGTGTCTTCACCCATCAATGTAGATTTTTCCACAAGCCCTTTTTCTTCAAAAACAGCCAGTGAACGATAAATTGTAGATATCGCATAATTTATTTGCCCGTTCTGCTGCTGTATCCGATTGTAAATTTCTATGGCACTTAAAGGTTCTTTCGCTTCCACAAGCACCCGAAAAACATCTTCCCGCTGCTTTGTCTTTTTTATTCCCTCCGGCCACATATCCAGTATATTCTCTATATTTTCCATACCATTTTACCTATATTTGAAATCCTATACATTCTATTATTATACCCGCAAGGATTCCGATTGCATACAAAAGAGCCAGAATTTTTGCATTTTCTTTCATATCAATATTTTCTTTAAACAATACAAGTATACCTACTCCGGAATTTACAAGCAGTCCTGCGAGCATAGTTCCCATACTCATCATTCCTTCCAAATAAAGCTCTGTAATGACAACGGAAGATGCACAGTTTGGAATGAGACCTACCACACCGGAAAGAATCGGTCCGATAATCGGCTGATTTAAAATAAACGATGCCAAAGTTTCTTCACCGATAAGTTCCACTCCAAAATTTAAGGCAAAAGAAATAATTGCGATAAAGGCAAAAATCTGAAGTGTATGCACACAGGCAGACTTAAAAATTCCTTCTTCACAATGACAGTGGTCATGGTCACACACGGAATGAATATGCATTTCATCCTCATGTTCATGGTGATGATGTCCTCTTACAAAGAAATCAATTACAAAACCTGCCACAATACCAATCAACAATTTCATTCCGACTATTTTTGCAATAACAATCGGTGCAACCTGTTCTGAAATAAGAATCGGAAGCATTTCATCTGATGTAGATAGAAATATTGCCATTAACGTTCCTAATGTAATTACTCTACCGGCATATAAATTTGCCGCCGCCGCCGAAAATCCACATTGTGGAAATACACCTAAAACACCACCTAAAAGAGGACCGAATTTTCCTGAATTCTTTACAATTTTCTTTGTTTTCTCCTTCATTCGATGCTCGATATATTCCATAATTAAATATGTAATAAATAAAAATGGTAAAATTTTTATGGAATCTTTTATCGTATGTATTAACGCATGCTCTAATAAATGCATTTCGGACCTCCTGTTATGTTACTTTTCATGTAGTTGCAAATGAATTGCAATTGCAACTACGTAATTGTATCATATTTGTCCGAAATGTCAACAATTATATCAAACACCCATGTTTACAACAAAACGGTTCCTGGGAAATTGATTTTTTTTACTGTGTTATGGCATACTATATCTATCAAATAGATTGTATTATTTTTTTTGACAAGTGTAGAGGTTATATTTATGCTGAAATTAGTAAAAATATCTTTTGGGAGTGCGATTTCACTTTTTATTGCAAGCTTAATAGGTTTGAATAATGCCACTTCGGCCGGTGTCATTACTCTTTTAACAATTCAGGACACCTCAAAGGAAACTATCATTATTACATTAAAGAGAGTGGCTGCTTTTTTTGTGGCAACGTTCCTTTCTTATATCATTTTTTACATTGCGGGTTTTAATGCTGTTGCATTCGGTCTGTTTCTTTTGCTTTTTATGGTCTGTTGCCGGTTTTTGAAATTAAATGCGGCTGTTTCTTCGAATGCGGTACTTGTAACACATTATCTTATAAAAGGCAGTATGGAGCTTCCTTTTATTTTGAACGAAGCTCTTCTTTTGCTGATTGGTGCAGGAGTTGGAACATTATTAAATCTTTATATTCCGGGAAAAATAAAGGAAATCCGTCATACACAGCATATTTTAGAGGAAGATTTGAAACTGGTGCTTTTGCGGATGTCACAATATATTGTGAAAGAGGATAAGACGGATTATACGGGTACATGTTTTCATAAGCTTCTTGCAGATGTTGATGAAGGGGAGAAGCATGCTTATGCGTATATGAATAATACATTTTTTCAGGAATCTAAGTACTTTATGGAATACATGCAGATGCGCAGACAGCAGTGTATGGTTTTAAAGGATATTTATAAAAAGATTGTCAGTCTGACTTTTATTCCTTCTCAGGCTTTGCAGATTTCAGAATTTATTAGAAATATCAGTGTTTCTTTTGGGGAATCGAATAATGCACGGGAATTGTTGGATGAGCTTGGAAATTTAACCGCAGAAATGAAAAATTCTTCCCTGCCGGTTACGCGGGAAGAATTTGAAAATCGTGCGGTACTTTATATGATCTTGATGGATTTAGAATATTTTCTGCAACTGAAGAAAGAGTTTGCTGATTCGTTGAGTGATGAGCAAATAAGAAAATACTGGAATGTTAATTACAAATCATTGCATACTTAACTTTTAAATAATGGAAATGGCATGTAAATCTTACATGCCACTCCACACTCCTTTTATTTTTCATCAACAACCTGAAAAACATAAAATTTCAAATAATAAGACTCTTCCGCCGCCCAAAGAATCGGATGATCCGGTGCCTGTGTACCAAAATCTACCTGACGGAGACGTTTATGTGCTCCTCTTGCCGCTTCTTTGATCGTCTTTGCAAACAATTCCGGATCCATAAAATGTGAGCAGGAACAGGTTGCAAGGAATCCGCCGTCTTTTACCAGCTTCATTCCTCTGATATTAATTTCACGATAACCTTTTACTGCATTTTTAATAGAATTACGAGACTTTGTAAATGCCGGCGGATCAAGAATAACCACATCAAAACGCTCTCCCTGTTCCTCCAACTTTGGCAATAACTCAAATACATCAGCACATTCAAACTTCACAGTATCGGAAAGTCCGTTCAATGCAGCATTTTCCCGTGCCTGCGCCACCGCAAGCTCAGAAGCATCCACACCAAGTACACCGGAAGCTCCTGCAATACCTGCGTTTAAGGCAAAAGAGCCTGTATGTGTAAAGCAGTCCAGTACTTTCTTTCCTTTACTGATACGATGAATGGATGCACGGTTGTTTTTCTGGTCTAAGAAAAATCCTGTTTTCTGACCATCCTCCACGTCTACCATGTATTTTACGCCATTTTCAATGATCTCTACTTTTGTATCAAAGGGTTCTCCGATAAAACCTTTAAATCTTTCCATTCCTTCATTTAAACGTACCTTGGCATCACTGCGCTCATAAATTCCGCGTATCTGCACACCGTCTTCTGCAAGCACTTTTGTAAGTGCCTCCAGAATAACAGGCTTTAATTTATCAATTCCAAGTGCCAGAGATTCCACTACAAGTACGTCTGAAAACTTATCTATTACAATTCCCGGCAGAAAATCCGCTTCTCCGAAAATCACACGACAGCATCCGGTATCTACGGTCTGTTTTCTGTACTCCCATGCATTTCGCACTCTCTGTTCTATAAATTCTTCCGTAATGAAATTTTCTTTTCTTCTGGAAAGAACACGAATGGTAATTTTAGAATTAGTATTAATAAAACCATATCCCATGAAATATCCGTCAAAATCGTGTACTGTAATAATGTCACCATTTTCAAAAGAACCTAAGATGGAGTCAATTTCATTGTCATAAACCCACATTCCACCGCTTTTTAAGGTTCTTCCTTCGCCCTTTTTTAGGGTAACTATTGTATTTTCATTGTTTGTTGTTATTTTATTCCGGCTCATTTTAATAACCATACCTTTCTCATTTCATATAGCTTTAGTAACTTCATAGTTACAGACAGAAATCCATCCTAAATTTGTTTCATAAATGAATTTCTGTCTGCTTAAAATCTCATAGCTATACATTACACCAAATGGTTATTTCCTGTCGAGTATATCTTCTGTATATGCACGCAAAATCTCTCCGACACTCCATGCCTGTGCATAACATCCTCTGGAAATATGAGGCTCATCGCCATCAAATATTTCCGCAATTGAACCGATACAACCGTCCATCAAATGATCCTCTAACGGAGCAATCAGCTTTCTGGCTCTTTCCATACTATCCTTCGTTCTGCCGTTTACTTTCACATAAGCACTGATAAAACCACCAAGCGGGAACGCCCAGACCGTTCCCTGATGATATGCCGCATCTCTGTCATGCAGCTCCCCAAAATAAATTCCTTTGTATTCTTTGTCTTCATAAGATAAAGAACGGAGCCCGTAACTGCCGTACAGATGTGTCATAACGGTGTCTACCACCTGCTTCTCCTTTTCTGCCGGAAGCATGGTAAATGGCAGAGAAACTGCCCAAATCTGGTTTGGACGAATCTGGTCATTGTCACGGATACATTTTTCTTTCATAGGCTCTTCATCTACGACATCATAAAGGCAGCCTTTCTCCTCATTCCAAAAACGTTTATTAAAGGAAGCTTTTACCTTTTCTGCAAGCTCTCCGTATGGTTTTCCATCTTTTCTGAATTTTACGGCAAGTTCTTCCATTACTTTTAATGCGTTGTACCACAAAGCATTGATTTCCACAGGTTTACCATGTCTCGGAGTCACTACCCACTCTCCCACACGCACATCCATCCACGTTACCTGATCAAATCCGCCACCCGCATGAATCAGATAATCCTTATCCATATAAATAGAGAAATCTGTTCCCTCTTTATAGCTCTTTATAATCACTTCCAGTGTGGGATAAATTTCTTCATTAATAAATTCATAATCTGCCTCTGTTTTTGCGTATTCCAAATATTTGTATACCGAATAAAAGTACCAGAGAGAAGCATCTACCGTATTATAAAGCGGATCCAGCCCTTCATCCGGGAACATATTCGGAACAAGCCCATGATGTACATAACGGGCAAAGGTCTTCAGAATACCTCGGGCATCCTCAAAACGCTTTGTACAAAGGGTAAGTCCCTGCAAAGCAATCATGGTATCTCTTCCCCAGTCTGTAAACCACGGTAAACCTGCCAAAATGGTTTTATATCCGGTAGATTGTCTGTCTACAATAAACTGGTCTGCCGCCTGTACCAGAGCATCTGCAAAATCATCATTATAACCGGCCTGACCTATCATCGTCTGAATTCTTTTTCGATTACTTTCTATCGTTTGAAAAGCATCCTTACAAAAATTGTCTTCAATTGTACATACAAAAGAAACTCTTTTTGTTTCATACGGCTTCACTGCAAGATTTATTTCATATGGCGTAAAATTATTGTCAGCTGATGACATTCCTGTGTCAATCTCTGTCTGAAGCTCCATATCCTTATCAAAAAGTGTCTTACGCTTTGCATAATTTCCTTCACTTGCATAAAATTGAATTGTTACATCCTTATTTGTATTCTCAGGCTTCAGAATTAAAGTTTGATCCTCCAGTTTCAAGTCAAATTTCAGATCCTCTGTTTTACTGCCTTCATTATGATCCCTGAAATTAAATAACGGTACAAAATTCACTTCCATTTCATGCATGCCGTTCTGAATTTCATATCCTATCGCAATGGTATTTTTTCCGTATTCGAAACTGATAGTTTTTGTAATAAATGTACCACCTATTTCATATACAAACTGCGGCAGCTCATCATAAATAAATCTTTGCAGAAACTTCTGTCCTTCCTCGTATATACCACCTTTACGCTGTGTTGCCGCCAATTCATAATTTTTCCCGTTTAGCTTTAATGTTTCATTAATTTTGGATAACACCATATACCGCTCTGTCGGTGCATGGAGGCTGGCTATCAAAAGTCCATGATGTTTTCTCGTATGTGCTCCGATAATGGAACTTCCGGCATAACCGCCAACTCCGTTTGTTGTTACCCATTCTCTTTCAATTCCTGCCTTGAATGTTTTGTAGTAGCCTTTTCCAAACTGTTTTGCTTTCATTGTTAGACCTCCGTCTTTTCAAAATTCATTATAAATGTTTCCTGTACACTTATTTTCGTTTCCATGTCTTCAATTTCTCTTTTTCTTCACTACTTACTTGTCTCGATTCTATTATTTTCTGTATAGCTTTGTTGTAAGTAAAATCATCCAGTGTACATGTTTTTAAGAAATTTTCGGTTTTTTTCGTATCTACAACATAACACATTGAAACCGCCCATGCAACAGCCATTTTTACGTAATACGCAGGATGGCTGATTGTTCCCAATTCCTCTATTACTTTATCAAAATATTCCTCGTTTATGTAATAGTTAATATACATGACTACGGCAAAACGTATTCCATACTCTTCTTCGCTCTTTACATACTTTTGCAGGAATTCCCATGTTTCTTCTTTATACTCTAAAGCAAATTTCATGGTGGCACATACACTGTCACAGACAGACCAGTTATCAATTTTAGGAATAAATTTATCCAAATATGCAAAACGCTCTTCCGGTGTGAGTGGAGCATAACCAATCAGAAAACCTTGCAGCATAATTTCTTCAAACAATTCTTTATTTGAATTTCCTTCCACCATATTCTTTCTCAATGTCTGCTCAAGATAATCTCGCCAGTCCTGTTTTTTTATTATCTGTTTTGCCAGTTTCCTTAAAATTGGAAGTCTGACTCCTATAATATTTTCTGTACCCGGCAGAAGTTTTGATGAAAATTGTTGGTAGGAAGGTTCTGCCAGATCCATTATTTGCTCTCTTACTTCTTGCTTTATATGTTTTCTTTCAATTTGTTCTTTACTCATAATGTATTCCTTTTTTTATTTATGTAATATGTCAAACCTAACTTAAAACAATACTTTTTTGTCATCTTAGTAAAAATAATAAAAAAAATCGTCTCAGTCGATTGACAAGTTATTTCTTTTATTGTATTATGATTTATGGTTGTTTCAGATAACGATGCGTGGCTCAGCTTGGTAGAGCGCTGCGTTCGGGACGCAGAGGTCGCAGGTTCGAATCCTGTCGCATCGACTATGAAAAAAGTGGATACCATAGGTATTCACTTTTTTTACTTGTTTATTTAATTTTCTTTTCTGAAAACATCCCCATCAAGCTTTCCGTGTTCTGGCACTTTAGATAAACATTTCCTATACATCAACTCTGTCGGATTTTCTTCCACCAATTGATACCCATTCTTCAAAAAACACTTTCCGGATGCTTTATTCTCAAGCTTTACTTCACCGGTTAAAGACTGTACCCCTGCTTCCTTCGCCTTTTCTTCCACAAGAGCAAGTATCATTCCTCCGAGTCCCATCCCACGAAATTGCTTATCAATACTGTAACTGATAGTTCCTATCCGGCTTTCATCATCCATATCCAGACGGACAGTTCCGACCGGACTCTCCCCTGACATCATAATATAAAAAAGACAATTCTTATCTGCCACTTTTTTTTTCAGCCATTGCACATGATTTTCCCATAAAACAGGCTCAGACGAGAAAGAATTCTTCCTCGTCTCAGCTTCATTTGTCCATTCAAACAACTGTTTTGCATCTGTTTCCGTTACCGGACGCAAATAACTGTTTTCTGCTATGTTAATACTCATTTTATTTAATATTCTCCCAAAACCCGTTTCAGCTTTTCTTCCAACTCCGTTTTTGACATACTGCCGACCATAGTTTCCACAGGTTCTCCCTTTTTGAAAATCATAAAAGTAGGAACAGACATTACTCTGTATTTCTGTGCAATATCCATGCTTTCATCAATGTCCAGTTTTCCGATTTTCATTTTACCATCAAAAATGTCTGCCATTTCCTTTACAACCGGTCCCATCATTTTACATGGTCCACACCACTGTGCATAAAAATCAACCAAAACCGGCATATCGCTATCCAATACTTCTACTGCAAAATTTGCTGTTGTAAATTTATGTTCCATATTTACCTCTTTTCTGCACTGACTCTTATGCATCTTAAGTTTGCTGTCTCAGCGCTGACACAAACTTACCTCATAATAATATACTTATAAATAGGATTCCCCATGGAAGAAAACTTCTCTTCATACTCTGTCATAATGTTTCCTTTTACCATTTCTTCATTATGATGGAGGTCGAAAGTAACAGCCTGTGCCTTCCATCCTGCAGGCATCAATTCTTCCAACGCAAACTCAAATAATGCTCTGTTATCCGTTTTAAATTCTAATGTACCCTCCGGCTTCAATATCCCGTCAAAACGCTCTAAAAACTGTCTGGAAGGAAGTCTGCGTTTCGCGTGTCTGTCCTTCGGCCACGGATCAGAGAAATTTAAATAAATCCTGTCTATCTCATCTTTTGCAAAGATATCAGTAATATTTTTTGCATCTTCGCATAAAAAATACAAATTTGGAAGTTCTTCCGCTTCCATTTTCTGTACCGCTCTTAAAAGAACGGAAGAATATCTTTCCATACCTATATAATTAACATCGGGATTTGCTTTTGCCATTCCATGAATAAACTGACCTTTTCCCATTCCAACTTCTATATGAATTGGATTATTGTTCCCAAAAAGTTCTTTCCATTTTCCCTTCCGATTTGTTGCCTCCTGTACAACATAACCGCTCTCTGCAATTTTATCTTCCGCTCCGGTAATATTTCTAAGACGCATAAAATATATGTGTTCCTTTCTTATCATGTGATTTTTCAATTATTTCTATACTTATCTTACAACAATTTACAATAAAAAAAAAGTAATTACAGCTTTGGTTTTTTTGAAAAATAGTGTATCATAACTATTATCCGTGCTACTTTACGGATATAATTAAAATGAAAGCTTTTATTTAAACGGAGATTGTTTATGAAATATAAATTTTCCAAATGTTTTTTTTCAGTATTTTGTGCGTTTTCCATTTTTTTAACGTGTTTTTCTACACATCCCCTTTTTGTTTCTGCTACTGATATGATGGAGCAGGCTGAAGCCAGGAAAAATCTCCCTGTAGAAACAAATGAAATACCAAACTGGCCGGAAGGTCCTGCTATTGGAGCAGAAGGTGCTATCTTAATGGAAGCCAACACAGGTACTATTTTATATGGCAAAAATATACACCAGAAATTGTACCCTGCCAGTACTACCAAAATTCTTACCTGCCTGATAGCTGCTGAGCAGGCTGATTTGAACGATTTAATTACCATGTCTGATGAAGCAGTTTTCAGTGTTCCTCCTGATGGTTCTAAAATCTGGCTGGACGTGGGTGAGCAGCTTACGGTAGATCAGGCACTTCAGGCGATTCTCATTGCCTCTGCAAACGATGCTTCCAACGGAGTAGCAGAACTGATTGGCGGAAGTCTGGAAGGTTTTGCGGATATAATGAATAAACGTGCAAAAGAGCTGGGCTGTATCAATTCCCATTTTGTCAACTCTAATGGATTATATGACGAAAACCACTATACTACCGCTTATGATCTCGCTACCATTGGACGTGCTTTTTTCAATAATGAACTGCTGTGCAAATATTCCAGTACTCCAAAACTGCATCTTACACCTACCGCAACTCAACCCGACGATATTATTGAATTCAGTAAAAACAAACTGTATGCCGGCGGCGAATACGAATATGAATATCTGGTAGGAAGTAAAACAGGTTATACGGATGAAGCAAGGCAGACTCTTGTTTCCTGTGCAGAAAAGAACGGAATGAAGCTGATTTGTGTTATTTTTAAAGAAGAAACACCCTATCAGTACGAAGATACCGTAAATCTTTTTAATTATGGTTTCGGTAATTTTCAAAGAATTAATATTGCTGAATCTGACTCGGAATATGTGATAGACAATGCAAATTTCTTTAATACAAATAATGATATTTTTGGCAGTTCCAAACCGATTTTATCATTAAACAAAGAAGACTATATTGTTCTTCCGAATACTGCTGACTTAAGCGATACCGATTCCTCCATTTCCTATGATGTAACAGAGGAAAAACAGATTGCTTCCATTAATTATACTTATGAAGGTGTAAAAGTAGGCAGTGTTTCTGTAGACCTTGCCACAGAAGCAGTTTCCACTTATCAGTTTGAAAGTGCTGTATCCGGTACAACAGAGGACGGAAACGGAAAACCGGAAAATACTGTTATTTTTATCAATGTAAAACTTGTCATTTACTGGGTTCTTGGTATTGCAGGTTGTTTTATAGCTATTTTTGTTTTACGGGCACTTTTGAATAACTATCATTTTGGAAAAAAACGTCGACGGAAGTTTCGTAAAAACAGGCGTCGTTATAAAGGTTTTCGGGATATAGATTTTTAAAGTCACATATAAATTTTCATATAAAAATAAGGATAGTGGTATTTCAATGTTATTTCATTTCTACATTGATTTAATCATCACTATCCTTATTTTTAGTTTTCTGCTCTTTCTTTATTTTTTTTATTTCTTTTGTTCGTTCTTTTTTTAATTTTAATTTATCAGCCTCCTCCTGACTGATATACTTCATGGTCTTCACAACATACAATTTGTTATTCTCAGACTTTTTGATACGAACTTTAAACTTCATAAGTCCGTGTTTGTCACAATTTGCCACACAATAGTAATGCTTACCGTTCGGAGTAAACCATCTGACCTTCTTTTTCAGATTTTTATGGCACAAATGACATTTAGAACTCATAATTTGTTTATCGTTTGTAATTTCCGTCTTATCTTCAAATTCTCTGGATATATACTTTGCATAATTATCAAATACTGTAAAAATTTCTTTTTCTTTACTATCCGGCAACACATAAGTATCATAAGAAAAATTAGAAAAAATCTTCTCACTGTCAAAAGATGCCATGACTTTTGCCGTATAATACGCATCACTGATTGCCCGATGAAAAGGGATGTCTTTTTCTATATTCAGAAAATCAATGGCATATTCCAAGCTGCGACGAGATTTCCTGTCCTCATACGCTATACTAAAAAGCTTTTGAATATCATAAAATGCCATAGGTCTGTCAGTTATCGGCTCCATACCATAATACTTCATATTACGCTGTAACTCCAGCAAATCCAGTGGTCCCCATGAGCAAAAAATGTAATCCTCACCGCACCACTGCAAAAATTCTGCTACAGCCTTTGGAAAAGCAATACCTTTTTCCAGTTCATCCATTTGCAGATGAATCAGCTTTTGTGTAATCTGATGCATCTCATGATATACACTTGGCTTAATCAACTGATGATATCTGCTGACTTCTTCGCGTTCGCTATTCAATTTAACAGCACCAATTTCAATAATCTCAAAAGGGAGTTTTTCTGTTTCTTCCTCTTTTCCTGTATTGCTCTGGTTCCACTCCAAATCAAATACAATATAATTCATCTGCGTTCCTTTCTAGCCAAACTTCTGTAACTATGCAGAATTATACTATATTGTATTTTTTTTCACAACTCTTACATCGTTTGATTTCAGTTTTTGAAAAAAAGAAAAAAGATATTTCGAATGCCGATTCCATCCGAAATATCTTTTTTCCGCATCAAGTATACTTGTTCCCTTTTACACAATTTGTTGAGTTTATGACGTGGTGTTTCATAACCAACACAGAAATATTACCTTATTTTCTTTAATAGAAAAATGAAGTTTTTGGAAAAATATTGTGTTCCTGTTAAGAACCCGTTAATTATCCTAGTATTCCGATAGGTTTTCCAAAAACTTCATATCTTTTTTCTAAAATTTGTTGTATATTGATATTACCAACAAGACACCCCATAAGGAAAGGATGTAACTATTATGAAAAATAATTTATCTGTTGCCGGACCAATATTAAATGTATTTTAATACCATACAATTTTTTCATAACGATCCTCATAATATTTTTTTATTGCATTATTAAAAAAATCATTTTTCATCATGTCACTCATATAAAAAGCTTGCTGCAGATATTCTCCGCAAGCTTTTTTATTATCCATTTTCTCAAAACAACATGCCTTATTTGCCAGAAAATCAGGTAAAAGACTTCCCCTTCCGCAATTTAATGCCTGTGTAATTCCTTGTCTTGCTATTTTCATACTCTCTTCTATCTGATTTGTTTCTTCCAGACTAATACACAAATTTGCCATAATTAAGTTGTATCCTGTATAATGTCCTCTTTCGGATACTTTACTGGACTGATAGCTCTCTACTACCTTCCTGTAAACAGCAATTGCTTTTTCTGTCTGGTTCATTTTTCTGTACAATGTACAAATATAGTTAATTATTTTTACTTCTTCCTGCGCCAGAATTACATCCGTTTTAAAATTCCCATCATTATAATTGAATGTTAACTCCAAAGCTTTTATTACTTCGTTCAAAGCTTCTTCCACATTCATTTTCTCCTGTTCCTCTTGCACAAGAACTTTATTATACAAAATATACTGCTCATTAATGGGAATACCGGTATCGATTAACTCCGTGATTTTTTCCAGTATTTTTTCTGCCTCCATAAATTTTCTAAGATAAATTAACCTGTTACATTCTCTTCTGAGTTCATGAATTTCAAACAATTCCGCGGAAAGAAAGCTGTTATAAAAATCTTTATGCATACCCAGCTTTTCCATTATTTTGTCATAATGTTTAATACTCGGCGCGCGCTTACCGCTTTCTATGGCGGACAGATTTTCCGGTGTGCATATATCTTCACTTAATTTTTCCTGCGTAAATCCCTTTGTTTTCCGTCCTCTCTGTATTAACTCATTAACAAGCAATATTTCACACTGACTGCTTTCTGCAAAAAGAAAAGAGTTTTCTCCTATCGGATGCACACTGTATTCTTCATATAATTTATTTAAAGTATCTCTCCATTTTTTCATTTTAGCCAGTTTATCAGGCTCATTCAAATGTTCCAGACCTTCTATCAGCATAAACAACATTGCATGATAGTTTATTAATAAACCATTTCTGCCAAGCAGCTCCAAAGCTGACTCACATACCTTTACAGCCTTATCGTACTGTTTTCTTTCCAATAGGATTCGTGCCTCTGCTCTGGCTATTTTAATATAAATTTTAACCAGCTCTTCTTCGTCAGTATAATGTTCTCTCACATATGTGTTCAATTTACTTAATACTTCCCACACCTGTTCATCTTCATTTTTATTTTGATACTGACTTATTCTCATTAAAATTAACTGTATTTCTGAAACAGATAAAAGGGAATTTTCTAATGCTGCTCTTGTGCCGTCCGGCATAGTAATTTTTACAGCCTCTTCTATATATTTTTCGCTTGCCGCTATATCCTTATCCGCAAGCTTACTTAAAGCAGCTTTTATTTTTAATATGTACTGTTTATGTACCTTCTCTTCTGCTTCCTTTTTCTGTGCATACATATCCAGCAACGCTTTTGCTTCTTCATAGTTTTCATCTATGATACATCCCTGTATTTTTTCTCTGTATAAATAAAGCTCATAATCTCCTACCGTTATGATAGACTCCAATTTATCAGGAGATTTTCCCAGTCTTTGTAATAATGCGTCTAAAAGCAACTTGTCCGGTACCCGTTCACATGCTTCTATTCTTGATAAAGCGGCAACGGAACATAGTCCCCTTGCCAGCTTTTCCTGTGAAATATGATTACATGTTCTTAGAGTATAGATGATTTTCCCTATGTTTTTATTTCGCATGCACAATCCTCAATTTCATTTTTATTATTTTTCATATCATTATTATAGGAAAATAATTTGAGCTTATTTTATCATAGATTTTTTGTTATACCAATTCCTAAGTTTTATTTTTCGCAATTTTAATTTAATAAAATCTGTTTTTTAGAGTTTATACCTTTATCAAAAATAGGGTTTTTCACAAAATCTTTACGGCACAGAAAATTGACACTTTTTTTCCTGCTACATATAATATCAATAGTTAGCGTAACTGGAAATATTTTATTCACATTACAAATTGGAACTGTTAGGAGGATGATTAGAACATGGAAGATGACGGGAACGCGGATACGTCTGCATATTGTATTTTAACTCCATGGACTAATATGAATATATAGAGGGTACAGTCTGTGCTTAAATTAAAACGATGCACAGGCTGTGCCCTTTTGTGTTCATTTTTTATAGTATTAAATGCTTATCGCAATATTTACAAATTATACATTACTCTAACGCATACAAGAAAGCGTTAGCAATTTGGAGGATTTTACTTTTTATGATTGGAGCAATTATTTTACAGATTATATTGATTTTTTTGAATGCAATCTTTGCCAGTGCGGAGCTTGCTGTGCTTTCCATGAATGGAACAAAACTTGAAAAACTTGCCGGAGAAGGAAATAAAAAAGCTGCACGGCTTATTTCTCTAACGGAAAATCCGGCTAAATTCCTTGCAACGATACAGGTTGCCATTACTCTTGCCGGTTTTCTTGGAAGTGCTTATGCAGCTGATAACTTCGCTGCACCACTTGTAGCTATACTTGTGAATGCAGGTATTTTTATTCCTGAAAATGCTTTAAATTCCATTTGCGTATTTCTTATTACACTGATTATTGCATATTTTAGTATTGTGTTCGGCGAATTGATTCCAAAGCGAATTGCCATGCAGAAAGCAGAAAGTATGTCATTTGCCCTTTCCGGCATTCTGACTATTGTTTCCATATTTTTTGCACCGCTTGTATGGCTCTTAACTGCTTCTACAAATGGTGTTCTGTGCCTGATGGGTATTGATCCTAATGAGGAAGAGCAGGTTACAGAAGAAGAAATTCGTATGATGGTAGAGGCCGGAAGTGAAAAGGGTACAATTGATTCTACAGAAAACGAAATGATACAAAATATTTTTGAATTTGATGACACTCCTTTGGAAGAAATCTGTACACACAGAAGAGACGTTATCAGTTTATATCTTGAGGATGAGATTGAGGAGTGGAACAAAACTATTTTTTCTACCAGACACAATTTTTATCCTGTGTGTGGTGAAACTAATGACGATATTATCGGTATTTTGGACTCTAAAGATTACCTTAGAATGACGTTTGATTCAAAAGAAACGGTATTGAATAGTGCTGTGAAAAAGCCATTCTTTGTACCGGAGACCATGAAAGCAGATGTTCTTTTTGCAAAGATGAAAAAATCCGGCTGCTACTTTGCCGTTGTCCTTGACGAATATGGTGGCATGAGCGGAATTGTTACGATGCGGGATTTGTTGGAGCTGCTTGTTGGTGAGTTAATCGAAGACACGGATGAAGAGAAACCGGATGATATTATTCAGACTGATAACACGGAATGGGTCATTCAAGGGTCTGCTCCTTTGGAGGCTGTGGCAGCACAACTGCAGGTGGAACTTCCTTCTGAAGAATACGACACTTTCAGCGGTTACATATGCGGTTTTCTTGGGGAAGTGCCGGAAAATGGGGCGAGTTTTGATGTGGAAATAAATGAATTGGCTATTCATGTGAATAGTGTAAAGCATCATAGAATTGAGGATGCAGTGGTAAGATTACTCTCTTCTAATAATAAAGAGTCAGTATAAATAAAAATGTAAACATAAAAATTTATTTTTTTAGCAACCTGCAAGTTAATTTGGAGTGAATCAATTTTATTAGATAAATACAGGTTTAACAGAAAGGATTGGCTTCAATTGTAGGTTGCTTTTTTATATTAATTAACCAGTTCTTTAAACAAATTGTACAATACAAGATATTGTATTTTTTCTTCTTTATAAAAAATGCAAATACTATATTTAGTCAAAAACAATGTTCTTATCAATATTTCATATTTATTTTTTTATTTGTATACAATAAAAAGTTATTGTTTTTTATACCATGACATGATATAAAAATTTATGAGTCGCACAGTATTTCAATTGTGTAAATCATTTCTTCTTAACTAAAATAATTTAGTTTCGGCGATTTCAGCATATTTTTTCATTTATTAAATTCTATTTTCTCAGAAAGGAACAAATCTATGAATCAAATCGAACTCAATCAATCTAACTTTGATATCTCTTTTCAAAACGCTACCGGTAAAATTCCTTATAACATGATTAATGATTACATGTTTCGAGCTGTTCTTCAGAAAAATAATCATGTTTTAAGAGGACTTATATGTTCACTTCTTCATCTTGAAGAACAAGAAGTTATTTCCGTTGACATTACCAATCCTATTATTCTTGGAAAAGCTTTAGAAGATAAAGAATTTCGTCTGGATATTAATGTTCTTCTAAATGACAATACTTACATAAATTTAGAAATGCAGATAACAAATAAACTCAATTGGCAAAACCGCTCTATCAGTTACCTTTGCCGCTCTTTTGACCAACTCCATCACGGACAGAATTACTCTGAAGCAAAAGCTGTTATACATATCGGTTTCCTTGATTACACGCTCTTTCCTGACCATCCTGAATTTTATGCTACTTATAAACTTATGAATGTAAAAAATCAGCATATCTACAGTGACAATCTTACTCTGTCTATGGTAGACTTAACTCAGATAAACTTAGCAACTGACGAAGATAGGTCATACCATATAGATCAATGGGCGGCTCTCTTCAAAGCAAAAACATGGGAGGAGATTAAGATGTTAGCCGAAAAGAATGAATATCTTAACGAAGCTTCAAAAACTATGTTTCAGTTAAGTGCTGACGAGCAGATAAAAAAACGTTGCCGGGATAGGGAAGAATATTATCAGGATTTAAGGGCTTATGAAAAAGCTATTGCTGAAAAAGATGTTATTATTTCCAATATCACATCTGAAAACGAAAGACTTCGTGCAGAAATTGAAACTTTGAAAAAACAAACTAAATAACATTTCCGGAAAGAAGTGATTTTATGCGAATTGATACCCATATACACATCGGTGGAGAAACTGTTGGCTTTCAAATGAGCGAAGATGTCGTTCTTGAAGCCATGAAGAAATATCAGATTAATTATGCCATTGTATCTAATGGTGATGCTGCTGAGGTAGACCATGAACAAAAACTGTTACCTGAAAAATTTCAAATATCTCAAGAAGCAGCACTGGAAAGAGTTCTTAACTTTTCCAGAAAACACCCTTCTAAGATAGGCGTTGCTGTTTGGGTAAAGCCTCTTACGCAAGGATTGACACAAGAACTGGAAAATATGATTCGGAACAATTTAGATATTATTTATGCAATTAAGCTACATCCGTTTCATTCAAATGTTGCACCGACAGACGAAAAGACAATTCCCTATTTAGAGCTTGCTAAAAAGTATCATTTACCTGTTATATCTCATACCGGTGGATGCGAAGCTGCCTCACCTACACTTCTTTATGAAGCTGCAAAACTATATCCCTCTGTTCCTTTCATTATGGCGCATATGGGACTTGGCAGCGATAACAAAGAAGCACTGGAACTTCTCGGAAAAGCAGAAAATTTGTATGGCGATACGGCATGGGTTCCAATGAAAACTACTATTGAAGCAATCGAGCGGTATGGCAGTAAAAAAATGCTATTTGGAAGTGATACTCCTATTGACGGTGTAGATACTTATCTATGTAATCCTAAGGGAGAACGTTCACTTTATCAGGATTATTTTCATGTGCTTCCTGATA
Organism: Lachnospiraceae bacterium; assembly: GCA_017437065.1. Lineage (GTDB taxonomy): Bacteria > Bacillota > Clostridia > Lachnospirales > Lachnospiraceae > RGIG3002. The sequence goes on along the minus strand of JAFSBX010000136.1, from coordinate 57,589 downwards.
AAATCAGTAAAACAGCCTACGAAGATTTGATGTATCGAAATGCAGTAAATTTATTTGGACTCAAAATGTAAAATCAATATTTTTGAATAGTCATGACTGGCAGTATATCGGTTCAGAATTTTGGGGCATGGTTGAACTTATATTATAAACTCAACCATACCCCTTTTTCCTTCAACCACTTTTCTCTTTCTTTATAATCCGGAATAATTTTCCCTACACTATCCCAAAATTCTTTGGAATGATTCATATGCAGCAGATGACAAAGCTCATGCACCACAAGATAATCAATAATTTCATCCGATGCCATGACAATTTTCCAGTTAAAATTCAGATTTCCACGACTGCTACAACTCCCCCAACGGCTTTTCTGCTCCTTAATGCGTATTTCTCCCACAGATTTCCCTACAAAACGCTGAAAATATGTAACTTTATCCGTAATAACTTCTCTTGCCCTCTCCCGATACCATTTTTCAACTGCGTCCTTTATTGCTGTTTTTTCTGCGGAAGGTGAAACTACAAGCAAGGTTCCTGCCTGTTTTTTTACCATGATACGCTTTCTGTCATGATTTACAATTAAATTGAGTACAAGGCTTGTTCCCCGGTAATAAAATACTTCTCCGCTTTCAAAAAGATGTGTCGGTTTTTCCTTTTGTTGTTTCTCTATTTCATTGTACTTTTCAACAATCCAGTCTGCTTTTTTTATTATTAGTTTTTCTACTTCATCTACCGTAAAATACAATGGAATTTTTACAACAATTCCACTATCTGCTACTATGGATATTGCAACTGATTTGCGTTTACTTCTCATAATCGTATATTCGTATCGTTTACCTTGATGAGAAAAATCTTTTAATATGGTGTTTTTCAATTAAACTTCCTTCTTATTCATTCTCTAATATTAATCTGACACATTTTCATCGTTTCCAGTGCAGCCTTGTGGCTTTCCGGTGTTACTCCCGCACAACAGGATGCATCTACGGAAATTTTAATTTCCGGCATCTTTGCCTTTAATAAAATTGCATTGGAAACTACACAAATATCAGTACAAAGTCCAACCAACTCAATTTCCAGTTCTTCCTTTTTATTTTCTTCATATAAAACTTCTGCCAGTTCAAGGCTTCCGAAAGATGGTTTATCAACAATTACCGCACCCTCCAGAAGCTCTGCAATTTCTGCTCTTATTTCCCATCCCTGTGTACCTTTAATGCAATGTTCTACCGGAAGATTCTTTCCTTCCTGTGTAGTAAGATAATCGGTACTATGCGTATCTCTTGTAGCATAAATATCTGCAGTATTATATTCCTTAATTTTATGTATCACAGGCTCTACTATCTGCTGCGCTTCTTTTGTTCCCAACGCACCATCGATAAAATCATTCTGCATGTCTACTACAACTAAAATTTTTCTCACTATTGCTCCTCCTTTTTAACATCAATATAAATACAATTCTTCCAGACAAGCTCTTTTCTTGTCGTCTAATCCCATTTCCTTTTCTAAAAAAGCATCTACAGAACCGGCTTCCTGCTCCATTTGTTTAAATACTGACTGTATGTAACTTTCCTCTACACAAAACAATGGGCGAACCTGACGTTCCAGTTCTTCATTTCGGTTATTTCCAAGCACTCTGTCAATAATTTCTTCTACTTCTTCCGCTCCAAACTCATTGATTTTTAAATAGTCTGCAATAATTGTTTCTCTCGGTATATCCAATGCACTCAGCAAAAGCATTGTTGCAACTCCAACCCTATCCTTTCCGGCACTGCAATGCCACAAAGAAGCACCTTTCTCCTGCTGTAACAATATTTCTAAGAAGTTTTTATACTGACTTCTGGAATATGGATTGGAAATCAGGCTTGCATACATGTCTTCCATATATTTTTCCGAACTGAAATCAGACATTTTCTGCATTTCCTGTACAAGCGTTACGATTACGTTTTTCTGGGACTGGGTATCTCTTGTAATTCCTAATGTTTTCTCTTCCAAAATAGGATGATTTATCATCTTTACCCCAGAAAGACTTGGATCCGGTTTATCATTACGTTCTGCATTTGTCCGAAAATCAATGATTGTTGCAAGATGATATTCTTCCACCAGCTTCTTTTTGTCTGATTCTGTCAGGTTGATTAACTGCCCGCTTCGTATCAACCTCTTTTCTTTGATTTTCTTACCGCTTTTTGCTACAAATCCGCCTAAGTCTCTTGTATTACAAACTCCTTCTAAAGAAATTCTTGTTATTTCCTGCATATATCGTCCCCCTTAAAATATTCTATAACTTCAAACAAATCATTTTTACACGTTATTGTCATAGACAAAATTTCCTCTGTAGGAGGCAACAAATCCGGCACCATAATTGCTTTCATGCCTGCATTATATGCAGAACGGATTCCATTCGGTGAATCCTCAATTGCAAAAGTTTCTGCCGGATTTACCCCTAGTTCTTTGCATGCAAGCAAATAAATATCCGGACTCGGCTTACTATGTTCAATCATATCGCCACCGATAACTACCTGAAAATAATCTTTAAAACCACTATTTTTTAAATTTTCCAACACTCTGCATTTCCTTGTGGAAGAAGCAAGCCCTACTTTATAGTTTTCTTCTTTCAAATAATCCAATATTTCCTTGGCACCCTTCTTAATCGGAATGCCTTCTTCCTGCATTTTCTTTATATTTATCTGTGAACAGATTTCCATGAATGCTAACGCATCAAAATCCTCACCATACACCTTTTTCATATAAAGGATGGTGTCCTGTCTGTTTGAGCCGGTGCATGCAGTCAGTACTTCATCTATATTATCCAGATTATGCTCCTTTGCAATTTTATTCCATGTTTCCCTGCAAAGCTTTTCTGTATCAAACAAAACTCCATCCATGTCAAAAATTACTGCTTTTTCTTTGTTCTGTAGCTTTTTTTCCATCTTTCTTCTTCCACCTTATGCTCTTGTATTTTCTGTCTTTAAAAACTTATTTTAACAAAACCTTTTCAATAGCATCCAAAGCGCGTTCATTTTCCTCAAGACACTGGTTTACAACTGCTTCTTCCCCTTTATCCATTGCTGCTGTAGTATCTGCTCCAAGCTGCACGAAACAAACATAATTATCATATTCTTCTATTCTTGAAGCCTGTACTTTTCCTAAATTCATCGGATATTGCATATTTTCTGTTACATTTCTTTCCCTATACGCTTCCATTGCTTCCCTTACAGCTTCTACTTTGTCTTCTTTTGCCTTTACAATAATTAATGTATCAACATTTACACTAATCATCGGGCATTCTGCTACATATTCCTCATACATATCCGGTTTTATTCCATAATATTGTTCCAACGTTACTGAATCAATTTCCATGTTTGGCCAATAATTCTCACCTAAAACATCTACAACTGCACTTTTTAACTCTTGCACAGAAATATCCTGATTGTAACCTGCTTGCGCTTCATTTCCGGGCATTCCGGTATCTCCAAGATGATTATTGCCATTTTCCTCATTTTTTCCACAGCCACTTGCTGCCATTACGATAACAACTGCCATCAATAAACATATCATTTTTCTTTTCATAACCGTTTTCCTCCTTGCATTTTAAAATTAAACAATTGAAAAAAATAGTATTATATATTTTTTCATTTTTTTCTCAAAATATTCCTTTTAGTGATGGAAGCATCAGAATTTTTAACCTAATGCTTCCATCTTTCTCAATTTTCTTAATTTAATTATTAAAAATACTCCATTCAACAAAAATGCTGAAAGCCATGCTGTTACTTCTGCTATTGCAATTCCCGGATATCCCACACGGGACGCAAGCAGTAAAATCATTAAAACACGTGCTGCAAGTTCCAAAAATCCTGATATCATTGGAACAACTGTCGCCCCCATTCCCTGAAGGGTACTTCTGACTAAAAACAGAAATCCAATTGCCCACATCATAACTCCACATATTCTGAGATAATTAATGGATAAATCAATAATCTCAGGATCTGTAAGTATTATTGATGCCAAAAATCTTGGTGCAAAAATCAGACACATACTTGAAAAAATCGTAATTATTATCGTAATCTTAGATGCTTCCTTTAATCCCTGCCTTATTCTTTCAATTTTTCCTGCTCCTAAATTTTGTCCTGCATAAGTACTTATCGTCATACCAACAGCTGAACTCAACTGCATCAAAAACTGTGTAATTCTTGAACAGGCTGAATAAGCCGCCGTATAATTTACTCCAAATAAATTTACAAAATATTGCAATAATAAACATCCTATTGCTGTTACTGAGTTCATAAATGCTACCGGAATACCAATTTTGAATTGAGTAAAAATCAACTTAATATCCAACTTCCAGTCTTCTTTTTTCAAATGTACAAAAGGGACTTTCCTTAATTTCATATAGCAGAATATAGCGCTACAAAATTGTGCAATTAATGTTGCAATTGCAGCTCCCTCTACTCTCATATGTAATCCCATAATAAAAGCGATATCCAAAACTACATTTATAATCGTAGAAATAACCACTGCAACCAACGGAGTTTTACTGTCACCAAGAGCACTTAAAATAGCACTGAGACAGTTATACAGCAAAGTCAACGGAATTCCTAAAATAATAATTGTTATATATAAAATTGCATCCTCCAAAATTAACGGAGAAGTATTTAGCAACACCAAAACCGGTTTTACAACAATCATACTTAACAGCATTATAATAACAGCTACAAATCCACAAGACAGAAATCCCATAGTAATGGTTTTACGCAAATTCTCATAGTTACCGGCACCAAATGCCTGTGCCATTAATACCGCCATTCCACTTCCAAGTCCCATGATAAAGCCAAATATAAAAAAGGTAATTGCTCCTGTAGAACCTACTGCAGCCAATGCCATATCGTCAATACCCTTTCCTACAATAATCGTATCAACAATACTGTACAACTGCTGAAAAATCGTACTACACAAAACGGGGATAAAATACGCAAAGATAATCGGGAACGGTTTTCCCTCTGTCATATTTTTTGTATGTGCCATAAACTATGTCCTTCCTCTCATTTTTTTTAGAATAGCATATGGTTTTCAGGTTTTCAATGCCTTTTATAAGGTTAGACAACATTGCCAAAATATCTTTTTTAAGCTATACTGATGCCGTATGTTTTTATTGAATGGAGGAACAACGTGAGTATTTTAAATGTAGAAAATTTGACCCATGGCTTTGGGGACAGAGCTATTTTTAATAACGTATCTTTCCGCCTTTTAAAGGGCGAGCATATCGGACTTATTGGTGCAAATGGTGAAGGAAAATCTACCTTTATGAATATTATTACCGGAAAATTACAGCCCGACGAAGGAAAAATTGAATGGGCAAAAAATGTCCGTGTAGGTTATCTTGACCAGCACACTGCCTTGGAAAAAGGCATGACTATCCGTGATGTACTTGCTTCTGCTTTTAATTTCTTATTTGATATGGAAGCTCAAATGAACGAAATTTGCGATAAAATGGGCGAAGCAGACGAAGAACAGTTAAATATTTACATGGAAGAGCTTGGAACTATTCAGGATCTTCTTACTATGCATGATTTCTATATGATTGATTCTAAGGTGGAAGAAGTTGGCCGTGCGTTAGGACTGACAGAAATCGGATTAGACAAAGATGTAACCGATTTAAGCGGTGGACAGAGAACGAAAGTATTACTTGGTAAGCTTTTACTGGAAAAACCGGATATTCTTTTATTGGACGAGCCGACAAACTACTTGGATGTAGAGCATATTGAATGGCTGAAACGTTATTTGAACGATTATGAAAACGCGTTTATTCTGATTTCTCATGATATTCCTTTCTTAAACAGCGTTATCAACCTTATTTATCATATGGATAATCAGGAATTAAACCGTTATGTAGGCGACTACGATAAATTCATGGAAGTTTATGAAATGAAAAAAGCCCAGTTAGAGGCTGCTTATAATAAACAGCAAAAAGAAATTGCTGATTTAAAAGACTTTGTAGCAAGAAATAAAGCAAGGGTTGCTACCCGTAATATGGCAATGTCAAGACAGAAAAAACTGGATAAAATGGACGTCATTGAGCTTGCCGGCGAAAAACCGAAACCGGAATTCCGTTTTAAAGAAGCAAGAACACCAAGCCGTTACATTTTCCAAACTTCAGACTTAGTTATCGGTTATGACGAACCATTATCAAAACCATTAAATTTAGAAATGGAGCGAGGTCAGAAAATTGTATTAACCGGTTCCAACGGTATTGGAAAGACAACTCTTTTAAAGAGTATTTTAGGACTTATTAAGCCTTTGGAAGGAAAAGTAGAACAAGGCGACTATTTACATATCGGCTACTTTGAGCAGGAAATGGATCAGTCTGTCACAACTACATGTATTGAAGAAATCTGGCAGGAATTTCCTTCTTTCTCTCAGTATGAAGTACGTTCTGCTCTTGCCAAATGCGGTTTAACAACCAAACATATTGAAAGCAAAGTAAAAGTATTAAGTGGTGGTGAGCAGGCAAAAGTACGCCTTTGCAAGCTGATTAACCGCGAAACCAACATTCTTCTGCTGGATGAGCCCACAAACCACCTGGATGTGGATGCAAAAGAGGAATTAAAACGAGCTCTTAAAGAATATAAAGGAAGTATATTAATGGTGTGCCATGAACCGGAATTTTATGAAGGTCTTGCTACCGATGTGTGGGATTGTACAAAATGGACTACCCGTTTATGGTAGTTTAAATAATAATTAATATAGAAGGGGATATATTTATGACTGACGCAATGACTATGACTCAAACTGCCTTTTCAGGCGAAACTACTGTAAAGAAGGGAGTTCCCGGAAGCACCTTAAAACTGATTGCCATCGTAGCAATGTTGATTGACCATATAGGTGCCGTTATTCTGCAACGAGTACTTATAAATAATGGGCTTCTTGCACTGGACCATTCAAATATTGAAAAAGCTATGGATTTTCTTCAAAACAGCGGACTCTTACCTTTGCTTATTGTGTACTTAATTATTCGATTAATAGGCAGACTCGGTTTCCCAATTTTTTGTTTCTTATTGATTGAGGGATTTACTTATACAAGAAATGTATGGAAATACGCATTCCGTCTGTTACTGTTTGCTTTTATTTCAGAAGTACCATTTGACTTGGCTACCAGCGGATTTTTATTTACAACCCATTATCAAAATGTATTTTTTACCCTGTTTTTAGGATTATGTTCGCTCATTGCCATTAAATTTATAGAAGAAAAATTCAATAGCAATGCTATTATTAAATACCTTTTGATAGTTCCTTCTTCTATTTTATTTATGGTTGCTGCACATTTCTTAAACACTGATTATGGTGCAATGGGTGTTCTTACAATTGTTGTTATGTATTTACTTCGAAATAACAAAGTATCGGAAATGACTTGGGGATGTGTTATTTTGACCGCTATGAGTGTCATGGAAGTAACTGCTTTCTTTACGCTCATTCCTATTTCCAAGTATAACGGAGAGAGAGGTTTAAATTTAAAATATGTATTTTATGCCTTTTATCCGGTACATCTTATAATTTTATATTTTATAGCTTACCTTATGGGGTTAGCGTAAAATAAATAATATTTTCAAAACTAGTGGGAAGACATTTACTTGCCTTCCCACGTCCGTTATACCATATAAATTTTAATCAATTGTCATATCTTTTTCTACCACAATCTCAAATTCCTGCTCTCCCATAAATCCCGGAGCAACTTCATAATTGTCAAATACAATGACTACATTACCACCCGCATTGATATAAAACCCGGTATCCTCATTTACACTTGTAAAACCTCCAAATCCCTGAGTACCACCTTCATCCGTCACTCCCCAGTAAACATAATCCGGATTATCCTTTACTCGCTGTTTCATCTGGCGAACTATCTGCACATTTGCCACATCTGCATAATTAAATCCAAGTAAATCACTTAAAACCACATTCTTTCCATTTAACAAATCTAAATTATAGAAATTTCTTTCTCCATATACATCACACCAATTCTGCGTTGATGTTATCACAAACGATACAATAGAGCCTCTCTGATATTTCACTTCATAGCTGACATCAATATCAAACTCTCTGTCTGCCCACTCTTTTTCCGTTCCTCCTGCATCAAAGAAAGCCTTTTTATACTCCTCGAATCGTTGCTTTTCGTCTGACACATATTTTTGCACATAATTTTCTATCTTTTCATTAATATCAACACTAAAATCATTTACGGTAAGTGCGTATTCATACATATCATTACCTGACACAGTTACCGGTGCGGACGGTGGAGTAAGGGTATCTATAATCTTTCTTTCATCACCTGTTACAGCTACAATATCGTTTCCTGATATTGTCATTTTGGTTTCAGGTATACTGTTATTTCCGGATACATCATTTCCTGATACAGTACTTGCAGACACTACCTCCGTTTCTTCCTGTACATTGTTTTCTGACACTGTCACAGGAATCTCATCCTGTACCTGATTTTCCATAACTGCTTCCGTTTTTGGAACCTCTTCTTCTATCGTAAGTTCCTTTTTTTCCACTGTATATTTTCTTACTGTAAATACCCTCGCAACAGAGCCTAAAACAGGAACTTCACCCATTTCTCTTGCAAAAGTTTCACTGCTGTTTAATCCAATGAAAATACTCAGGAAAATAACTGCTGCTGCTGCACCAAAATACTTCAGTACAACAGATACCGTACTATTTGATTTTCTATAATTTAAATCAATTGATTCTTTGTCCACGGATTCAATTGATTTTTTTACAATATCTTCTAATTCAGGTGGTATAATAATACTGTCATAGATTTCTTTTCCTCTATCCTGCAGTACTTGCTTTTCCTGATTGTCCATCATAATACTCCTCCTTTAATCCTTCTTTCAACTTCGAAAGAGCTGCATACAATCTTGATTTCACTGTATTTAAATTAACCCCTGTTACTTCTGACACTTCTTTCAATGTAAGCTGTTCAAAAAAATGTAACACAACCACAGTTTGCATTTCTTTTGATAACTTATTGATTTCATCATAAATTGCAAAACCCGGTTCAAATTTTGCTTCATAGTAAATTTCTTCTTTTAATTCTGTCGGTTCATAAGCGATTTCTTTACCATTCTTTTTAATGTAAGTCAGACTTTCATTGACAAGAATACGGTAAAACCAAGTCTTTACTGCATCCGGATTGCGAAGACTGTGGTAATGCTCCAACGCTTTACAAATCGCATTTTGAACAATATCCAGTGCTGAATCTTTATTATAGACATAACAATAAGCTATACGATAAAACTTTTGTTGATTTTCAATAATATATTCAACAATTTTGTCATAAGTATTTTTAGCCACTGTGTCCCCTCCTAACTGTCTACTTAATAGATGAATTAAAATCTATAAAAGTTTGAAAAAAATTCAAAATAAATAGATTTTATTATAAATCTTATTTATTTTGAATTTCTTAATATATTTTTAAATTTATTATAAATTTTTGACAAATTCTCGCTAATTACAATTTATACTATCTTAAAATGAATTTGTCTATGACTGTAACAATTCCATCCTCGTCATTTGATTTGGTAATAAAGTCCGCAACTTCTTTTACCTTCTCCTGTGCATTTGCCATGGCAACACCTACACCGGCATACTGAATCATAGTCATATCATTAAAACCATCCCCACAGCAGATAGCATTTTCTCTTTTTAATCCAATTGTACTCAGCATCTTATCCAATGAGGCAGCTTTATCTACACCTTTTGGCATAATTTCAATAAAAAACGGTTCACTGCGATAAATACTTGCGATATCACCGAACATTTCCTGCAATTCTTTTTCTAATGCAGGAGCTTTGTCTACCGGCGCAGTCATCAGGCATTTATTCATATCAAAATCAACAAACTCCACCATATTATCCACCTGACGAATTGGCATACCATTAATTCTCGCTTCCAGCTCTATATACTCATCACTTCTTGTCCCTAAAATAACTGTATCACCAAGATAAGTAACAAGACCGCAGTCATTATCCAATGCAAATTTATAAAGTCCACGCAGTATATGTGACGGCAAAGTATTTTGGAATACAATATCTCCTGTTTTACAATTAATAATTTTTCCGCCATTAAATGACAGTAAATATCCGCCATACTTTTCTAATTCCAATTCTTCAGCATATTTCTTCATTCCGGGCGTAGGACGTCCTGAAGCCAGCATAACAATATGCCCTCTCTCCATAATATCTTTAATACCATTTTTTGTGTTTTCCGTAATTTCTTTTTTTGAATTTGTCAAAGTACCATCTATATCTAAAACAAGTATTTTTTCACTTTTGCTCATTTTTTTCCCTTTCTCATATATTAAAATTGCAATTTTTCTTTCTCTTAATTATTTATATTCTAATTTAGAATACATAATTTTCTGTGTATGATATAAACTATAATTTCCGGAAAGCATATAACTTACGGCTGTTACAATAAGCAGATAATATGCATTATGATAGCCAAACAGTTCAAATCCAATCAATAAAGAAGCTATAGGACAGTTTGTCACACCACAGAATACTCCTATCATACCAAGAGATGCTGTAAATTCTGCCGGTAGCCCCAGAAGCTGTCCGAAAATGCACCCAAACGTTGCTCCAATAAAGAAGGAAGGTACAATTTCTCCACCTTTATACCCTGCTGTTATTGTCACAACCGTAAAAATCATTTTAGTAAGAAATGCATACGGAACCGCTTCGCCACTCAGAGCCTTTACAATCACATGCATTCCTGTACCAAGATAATCCCTGCTTCCGATTAAATAAGTCATTAAAATTACAAGAAGACCGGCAACCACAATTCTTATATAAGCATTTTTTAAATATTTTTTGTATAGTCCCTTCATGATTTCCAAAGACTTACAAAACAAAATACTTAACAAGGCACAACATATTGCAAGTATCAGTACTTTTCCGCCCATTTCCAGTCCAAGTCCCTGTTCTGCAATCATTGGAAAATGTTCTTCCTCTACATGAAAGAAAATTGCCATACAATGTGCCACCAGCGATGCACAAATACAAGGAACCAGTGCCGCATAATACATAATACCCACACTTGCTACTTCCATGGAAAAAAACACAGCTGCAATCGGTGTTCCGAACAGTGCTGAAAATGCCGCCGCCATACCACTCATTAATATAATTTTTCTATCTTCTTTACTGAATTTCAACCATCTTCCAATCTGGCTTCCTAAACTTCCACCAATTTGAAGTGCAGCACCTTCACGTCCAACAGAACCACCGCATAACACTGTAATTACTGTAGAGACAAATATAAGAAAAGACATTTTTAAGGGAACATTTACATCATGATGAATATTATCAATAACATCATCCGTACCTTTGTTGTTTTCATAATGCAATGTTTTATACAAAAAAACTATAATTAATCCACCAATGGGAAGCAAAAACAATATGTTTGGATTTTCCTCCCTGTAATTTGCGGCAAAACTTAAGCAATGTGCAAATGCTGAAGCTATTGCCCCTATGATTATTCCAGTCACGGTTCCTATCACAATCCACTTTAAAAAATTCTTTGCATTAAATGCCACTGTATTTGTGCATGATTTAAATGAAGTCATTTTACTACCGTCCTATATTTCTTTTTTACCCAGTTTTTTATAATACCACTTTTTTTTCATAAAGTCACTTATCTACATGCATATATTTTTTGTGACTACTTTATCCACAAAAGACTTATCATGTTCCACAATCAGCATGGTTGGCTTAAATTCTTCTATCAGTTTTTCTATCTGCATTCTTGAAAAAACATCAATAAAGTTAAGCGGCTCGTCCCATATGTACAAATGTGCCTGTTCACAAAGGCTTTTTGCAATCAAAACCTTCTTTTTCTGCCCTCCGCTGTAATCCTCCATTTTTTTCTCAAACTGTTCTCTGGAAAAATCAAGTTTGCGTAACAGCGCTTTAAACAAACTTTCATCCAAATCATTTTCTACAATAAATTTTTTTAAATTTCCCTTTAAGGATGATGTATCCTGATTCACATAAGATATTTTTAACCCTGATGCAATTTCAATTTTTCCCTCAAACCGGATTTCATTTCCAAGAATCTTTTTAATGATACTGGATTTTCCACAGCCGTTTCTTCCACTGAGTACAACTCTGTCTCCATTGTTAATTGTAAAATTAATATTCTTACATACACATTTATCATCATAAAATAACGCCAGATTTTCTACCGTAACAAGTGCCTGCTTATGATGGTTTAATGTTATAATTTTTAAGTTCTCCGCCGAATCTATATTTTTCAGTAAACCTGACTTTTCCTCAATGGCTTTCTCCTGTCTGTTTTCCAGATTTTTACGTCTTTGCTGCATTCTTCTGGATTTTTCGCCAATATAAGCTCTGGAATCTATACATGCATCTCCTTTATCCCTTAATTTTTGTGCACCTTTTCCTATTTTGGTTGATTCTACTTTATCCGCCCACTCCTTTGACTGTTTCGCTGCCTTTTCCAGCCTTTTTATATCTTTCTTCAGCTTTTCATTTTCTGCCAGCTCATAAGCATCCTGTCGCTGCTTATTTTCCCACCATGTAGAGAAGTTTCCCTGCATTACTTCAATATTGCATTTATTAAGTGAAAGCACATGGTCAATGCAGCCATCCAAAAAACTGCGGTCATGAGATACTAAAATAAATCCCTTCTTTTTATTCAAATAATCTTTTACCAGAATTCGCGTCTCCATATCCAAATGATTTGTCGGCTCATCAATTAAAAGAAAATTATTTTCCTTTGAAAACAATACGGCAAGCATTACTTTTGTCTGTTCCCCGTTGCTTAACGTCTCAAAAGACCGGTATAAAACGTCTGCGTCCACGTTCAATAAATTCAGTTCCCGGCAGATTTTCCAAAACTCATATTCCGGGTATACTTCTTCCACTATATCAATTGTATTTTTATCTTTATCTTTTATCTGAAACGGGAAGTAATCAAACTCTACGGATGTACTGATTGTTCCTTTATACTCATATTTTCCGAGTAACAAATTCAAAAATGTAGTTTTTCCTTTTCCGTTTCGCCCTATAAATCCCAGTTTCCAATTTGTATCTATCTGAAAAGATACATCTTCAAATATATTGTCATAACTTCCATCATAGTAAAAAGTTAACCCACTCACATTTATTAAAGACATATATAATCCTCCTTGTCATTCATTGTCAAATAAGCACTTATCTAATCCTATATTTTTACTTTTCCTTACTTATTTACCTTACTCATTTTGGGCTTATTTTTCTTTGCTTATTTGCACAAAATAGGCGCAGGAATAATTCCTGCGCCCACTTGTGAGTCTCTATAACTTTTACCCATTCAAAATTTTTTCACTTTTTGAATAGTCTTTTCTCATATACCATGATTTATTACATGCAATATATAATAATCATCTTTTATATAATCAAAGTATGTTATCGGAATGAATTATTCTCTGCTAAACACACAAATAAAAGCTTCTTAACATCATGAAATTAAGAATCCAACTTTATCTGTGTAATTTCAAATTGTTTGATTAGCGAGAAATAAACATCATCCTTCTAACATCTCCATTCTATTTTTTACAGTTCATGACTGCTTTTTAAATATAACTTAAGCGTATTCCTTTGTCAATCACAAAAAATAGCTAATTTCTTATTTTTCTTATTATCATATAAACAATAAGCAACTGTTTCGCATCTCTATGCCGCTTCTTCTTTTCCGTCTTTTGCATACAAAACTTTTAAAATAATAGGTGTTGAGATTGAAGAAACAATAATCAACATAATAACTGCGGTAAAATATACCGGAGTTAAAAGTCCAACAGAAAGACCTTTCTGTGAAACTATTAAAGCAACCTCTCCTCGTGTCATCATTCCGACACCAATTTTCAAGGAATCATTCCAATTGAACTTGCAAAGCTTTGCAACCAGTCCGCATCCTACTATTTTTGTAACTAATGCCACGATAACAAATCCAACAGCAAAAATCAAAATAGATGAATCAATACTATCAATATTTGTCTTTAAACCAATACTTGCAAAGAATACCGGTCCGAATAACATATAGGAATTAATATCCATTTTCTCTGCAATATATTCAGAGTCTTTAATTGAGCAAAGAATAATACCTGCCACATATGCACCTGTAATATCTGCAATTCCGAAGAATTCTTCTGCAACATAAGCCAGTGTAAAACAAAGTGCAAGTCCTGCAATCGGAATACGTCTTGTATGCGGATATTTTGAATCAATCCATTTAAATACTTTGTAGAAAATAAATCCTACACCAATAGCAAACACAAAGAACAATATTGTTGAAATTACTACACTTGAAGGATTGGAATCCGGAGTCTTAAATCCAACTACAAAAGTAAGTACAATAATACCGATAACATCATCAATAATCGCTGCACTTAAAATTGTTGTACCTACTTTTCCCTTCAGACGTCCCATTTCCTTCAGAGACTGTACTGTAATACTTACTGAAGTCGCTGTCATAATCGTTCCCATAAATACAGCTTTATAAAACTCTTCTGACCCCCATGGGGATACTCCGTAAAATCCCATATATAACAAAGAACCGCCTATCAACGGAATAAATACACCCGCACATGCAATCAATAATGCAATAGGGCCTGTCTTTAAAAGTTCCTTCAGATTTGTTTCCAGACCTGCTGAGAACATCAATAATACAACACCAATTTCTGCCATCTGAATCAGAAAATCACTCTGATCTACCCAGCCTAAAATACTGGGGCCGATTAAAAGTCCCGCAATAATCTCTCCTACAACCTGCGGTGCTTTACATTTTCTTGCAAGTATGCCGAAAATTTTTGCGGCTATAACAATAATCGCAAGATCTTTAAAAATACTGTACGCTTCCATCTCTTTTCCTCCGTAGAAACTAAAAAAATCATAATATGGGTGACATTTATAAAATTTTTATAAACTAACACCCAAATTATGATTCTATCACATTTAAATAAAATTACAAGGAACAAATTTTAATATTTTTTCTATTATATTTAAATAGTTTAATTAACTATAATTTTTTAAACTATTTGATAAATTATAAAAACCTCTTTTTAATTTCCTCATACTTCTCACTAATAATCAATGCATCTTTATCAATATCTTTAAAAGCTACCACATACGTCCATCTTCCATAAGGCTCAATCTTTTTAATCTGAGAAACATTTATGATATAAGACTTATGACTCCGTAAAAACTGGTCTTTATCCAGTTTTGCTTCTATGTCACTCAGACTGGCGGATGTTGTAAAGGAATCATGTTTTGTATAAATAACCGTATTTCCGTCCTCTCTCTGTACAAGTATGATATCTTTGATGTCAACAAAGCTCATGCTTTCTTTCCCCTTAACTAAAAGCTTCTCCAGACCTTTCTCGTACTTAACAATTTTGTCCAAATGAGAGTTGTCATAAACCTGCTTCTCAGATAAGCTTTCTATTCTCTCCAGTGTGTGATTTACCCTGTCAATATTAAAGGGTTTCACAATATAATCAAAAGCATACACTTCAAATGCGTCCGACATATACTCCGAATGGGCTGTGGCAAAGATTATTTTTGTTTTCGGCTCTAAATCTGCAATAATCTTTGCACACTCCAGCCCGCTTTCACCACCAATTTCAATATCCAGAAAAACAACTTCCGGTTTCTTTTTCATAAATTGTGTAACGGCATTTGCTAAATTATCACTTTCCGCAACTACTTCAAATCCGGTTTTCTTCTCAATGATTTTGTTTAACAGCTTCCGTATTCCTTCTTCATCCTCTACAAGCATCACACTTATCGGCATTTAGATTCTCCTCTTACACATATTCTGCGAACCTGCTTCTGTACACTTCTTTTATACTCAAACAGGCTCGCATATTAACTTTCTCACTTTATTATCTTCTTCTGCTTCTACGTCTTCTGCACACTGGTTCTCCAAGTACTTCCGACCAGATAACAGCATTTTGTAATTTCTCAGCAGTCATATTTTCTACAGAAAAATCTTCTTTTTGCTGTACTTTTATTACCGGCTTTGGCAAAATTTCTTCCGTTACCTGTTCTGGCACATTATTTTTGTTTTCATTTTCTATTTTCTTTTTATATTTTTTCTTCTTTTTGCCACCGTATTTATCTTCCAGCCTTTTTTTCAGCTTTTCGGCATCTTCCGCACTCATTTTCTCATTCATTGAAGAAGAAGACATTGTCGAAGAATATTGATTTTGACTGCTAATTTTATTCTTATTATTTTGCATATTTTCACCAATCCCACCAATAATTTCCCCGGCAATTTCAGCTACGACTCCGCCTCCGAAATCATCAAATACTTCACCTAAAAATTCCCCTACTGCCTCTGCCGGAAAATTTTTTACAATATCTCCAACTGACATTTTAGAATTATTTTTTAACTCGGATTTAAAAGTCCCTGCCATTAACTTCCTGTTATAATACTTTCTCTCATCAACAGGCATGGAACCGCCTCCCTGCTTTACTCTTTCTCAGATTTAATTTCGTTTATACTTTTTCCGGCAATTTTATCACGCATCATTGTATCTGCTTTGATATTTTCCATGTCATAATAATCCATAATTCCGAGTTTTCCTTCTCTTAATGCATAAGCAAGTGCCTTTGGAACTTCAGCCTCTGCTTCTACTACATAAGCACGCATTTCCTGCTCTTTTGCAACAGCCATAGCTCTTCTTTCTTCAGCCTTTGCCTGTGCAATATTTTTATCTGCTTCTGCCTGAAGAGTCTGTAACTGTGCACCGATATTTCTACCTACGTCTATATCAGCAATATCGATGGAAAGAATTTCAAATGCTGTACCGGAATCCAGACCTTTGCTTAAAATACATTTAGAAATATCATCCGGATTTTCCAAAACGGATTTATGTGAATCAGAAGAACCTACTGTTGTAACAATACCTTCACCAATTCTTGCTAAAATCGTTGTTTCACCTGCACCACCGACTAATCTTTCCAAGTCAGCTCTTACCGTTACCCTTGCTTTTACAAGAAGCTCGATACCGTCTTTTGCAACTGCGGATACATTTGTTGTTTCAATAACTTTCGGGTTTACACTCATTTTTACAGCTTCTAAAACATCACGTCCTGCAAGGTCGATAGCTGCCGCTTTTTCAAAAGTAAGTTCAATTCCTGCTCTTTCAGAAGCAATCAATGCATCTACAACTTTGTCAACATTACCACCTGCAAGGTAGTGAGCTTCCAACTGGTTGATGTTCATTTTTAAACCTGCTTTTGTAGCTTTGATAAGCGGCATAACGATTCTTGCCGGTGTTACACGTCTTAATCTCATACCTATTAAGTTGAAAATGCTGATTTTTACGTTGGCAGCCATGGATGAAATCCAAAGTCCCACCGGTACAAATGCAAAAAACAAAACAATAAGTAAAAATACAAATCCTGCTAAAATAACTGATAATGCTCCCATATTCTCTCTCCTCCATTTTTTCTAAATCTATTTTACAATCAATTTAGAACCTTCCACTTTATAAATTTCAATTGGCGTGCCTTTTGTAATATATTTACTGTCTGACATTACATTAAATTCCACACCATCGAAACTTCCCCTGCCTGCCGGCCGTAAATCAGTAGCTGCTGTTCCCTTCTTGCCAAGCAGATAATTTAAATCATTGGAACTGATAAATCCACTCTCTGTGTTCAGTTCGTCTTTTAAAATAAGTGGTGATTTTAATTTTCCTGCTGATAAAAGTTTCAAAATAATGGCAAACATAATACCAAGCAATGCCAAAATGATTAATAGAATAATAATTCCTTTTTCTATTGTATCAGCTGTTAAGAAAATTCCAACAACAAGACATATAATTCCTGAAACACCCGGTATTCCAAATCCCGGCACTACCATTTCAATTCCAAGTAATATAAATCCTATTACAAAGAGAACGATTCCGACAATCATTAATCCTTCCATGATGAGTATTTTCCCCCTTTCTTATTTTTACTATGCTGTAATTCTGTTCTTTAAACATTTTATTATACTTTAAAACAATTAACTATAAAGATATAAAAATGAAATCCACAATTCATTTTATAAATTCATGTTACTGTTTTAATGTAACTATACTTTACTTTATTTCTAAATCTTTTTAAATACATAACCTCTCAGTTATACATTTTCAGACTTCAAATGTCATTTTTTTAATTTCTACCTCAAAGCTTGTTTTCTTTTCGCTGGAAGAAACCTCTATTTTTCCGCCATTTTCTTTCAAAATACGGCTGATAATTGCCAGTCCCATTCCATGACCTTCCTCTTTCTTTGTCGTAAATCCCTGCTTAAATATGTGTTCCAGATGTTCTTTCGGAATTTTGGGTCCATTGTTATAAATACAGAAAAAATAACTCATTTTGTCTTCCCATATTTCCACATGAAGCTGTCTGTCCTCAACTTTTTGTAAAAGAGCCGTCATTCCATTGTCAATCAGATTCCCTAAAATTTTACATAAATCCCACGGCTCCATGGCTATATTTTTCAGATCGGAACGTATTTCCATAAAAAAATCAATATTTTCCTTCTCTGCCGCCTCCATCTTCGCCTGCAAAAGTGCATTTACCGCCGGCTGCTTCGTTTTCAAAGCCTTACTTACCTTCATAATATCCTTAAAAACCGGCTTCATATACTTCTTTGCTTCTTCATACTCTTCCAGTTCCATCAACCCATAAATCACCTGCAAATGATTCAAATAATCATGCCGTTGTGCCCGCAGCTTCGTATTCAGTTCCTCCAGATTCTTCATACTCTCTTCCAGATTCGTATTTTGCTTCTGATAAAATGTATACAGCACAAAAATAGAAACCACACTACTAAAAATCATCATTGCTGCCACAACCACAATAACATCATTCACCCGGTCCGTTAGCTTCACAATTGCTGCTATCAAAACACCAATCCCAATAAAAAACTGTAATCCGCTAATTATCAAAAGAGCCCTTATGATTTTCCTGTTATTAACCATTGCCTACTCCATTTCCCCTTCAAATCTAACAATAAATATCAATGATATTATTAAAAAATAAGTTGTCGTACCATCGCAAAATGATACAACAACTTACCGTACGTTAACGGGAATAATTACCCCCCTAACTTTCTTCCTCTTCCTGCGGCAAAGTCACATTCTCGTCCTCATCCTCAGGAATCACCACATTTTTTTCCTCCTCAGGAATATCCTCCATCGCATCATCGATGTTCTCAAACTCCTGATTTCCATTGGAAATCTTCTCTCTTACCTTGGCAATCTTGGCAACCTTAACGCCCTGATCAAGATTAATCATCTTAACACCGGAAGTAATTCTTCCCAAAGTAGAAATATCATCCATTCTAAGCTGAATAATAATACCTTCCGTTGTTATCATCATAATTTCATTATCATCCGTAACAGCCTTAACACCTACAACATCACCTGTTTTTTCGGTAATTTTGTAGCATTTTACACCTTTACCGCCACGTTTCTGTACCGTAAATTCATCAAGGAAGGTACGTTTACCCATACCATTTTCAGAAACAATCAGCAAGGAATCTCCCTGATGATCCAACTGCATACCTACAATTTCATCACCATCTGCCAGATTCATACCGATAACACCCATAGAATTTCTTCCGGTATTTCTTACATCGGTTTCTTTAAAGCGGATACACATACCATGTTTTGTTACAAGGAAAATTTCTGTGTTTCCTCTGGTTGTCTTTACTTCAATTAACTCATCATCTTCTCTTAAATTAATTGCTGTCAGACCGTTTTTACGCACATTACTGTATTCCATAATGGACGTTTTCTTTGCAACACCGTTCTTTGTAATCATAAATAAGTTTTTATGCTCATCATAATCTTTTAACGGTATCATTGCAGAAATCTTTTCTCCGGGATTTAGCTGCAACAGGTTGACAATTGCCGTTCCTCTCGCCGTTCTGCTTGCTTCCGGTATTTCATAGGCTTTCAGACGATATACACGTCCAAAGTTTGTAAAGAACATCAGATAATGATGGGTTGTTGTCATGAGAAGATCTTCGATATAGTCATCTTCAATCGTCTGCATTCCCTTAATGCCTTTACCGCCTCTGTTTTGTGATTTAAAATTATCTACGGTCATTCTTTTGATATAACCAAGACTTGTCATCGCGATAACTGTATTGTCTCTTGGAATCAAATCTTCCATGGAAATATCAAACTGATCGAATCCGATGGTACTTCTTCTGTCATCACCGAATTTTTCGGAAATAATTAAAATTTCTTCTTTAATTACGCCGAGTAACAGTTTTTCATCTGCCAAAATTGCCTTTAATTCTGCGATTTTCGCAAGTAATTCTTTATGTTCATTCTCCAGTTTTTCTCTTTCCAAACCGGTAAGAGCACGCAGACGCATATCTACGATTGCCTGGGACTGTACTTCTGTAAGTCCAAAGCGTTCCATCAATCTTTCTTTTGCTGTCTGTGTATTCTGGCTGCTTCTGATAATCTGAATTACTTCATCAATGTTATCCAAAGCAATTAATAATCCCTGCAAAATATGATCTCTTTCTTCTGCTTTGTTCAAATCATATTTTGTTCTTCTTGTAACAACCTCTTCCTGATGCTTTAAATAATATCCAAGCATATCCAAAAGGTTCATAACCTTCGGCTCGTTATTTACAAGGGCAAGCATAATAATACCGAATGTATCCTGAAGCTGTGTATGTTTGTAAAGCTGATTTAAGATTACGTTGGCATTTGCATCACGTCTCAATTCAATAACAACACGCATACCTTCTCTGTTAGATTCATCGCGAAGGTCAGTAATACCATCGATTTTCTTATCACGGACAAGTTCCGCAATTTTTTCAATTAATCTTGCCTTATTTACCATGTACGGAAGCTCTGTCACAACAATGCGGCTCTTTCCGTTTGGCATCGTTTCAATGTCTGTTACCGCACGTACTTTTACTTTTCCGCGTCCTGTTCTGTACGCTTCTTCACTTCCTCTGGTACCTAAAATGATACCGCCTGTCGGGAAATCCGGGCCTTTTATTATACCTAAAAGTTCCTCAATTTCAGTTTCTTTTCCTTCAACTTTATTATCAATAATCTTAACTACCGCACTGATTACTTCTCTTAAGTTGTGTGGCGGAATATTGGTTGCCATACCTACGGCAATACCTGAAGTACCGTTTACCAAAAGGTTCGGATAACGGCTTGGTAATACCTTCGGTTCTTTTTCTGTTTCATCAAAGTTTGGCGCGAAATCAACGGTATCTTTATTGATATCCGCCAGTAATTCCATAGAAATTTTGCTCAGTCTTGCTTCAGTATAACGCATCGCAGCGGCACCGTCACCGTCCACGGAACCAAAGTTTCCATGTCCGTCAACTAACGGATAACGTGTAGACCATTCCTGAGCCATATTTACTAATGCACCATAAATGGAACTGTCACCATGCGGGTGATATTTACCCATCGTATCACCGACAATACGGGCACTTTTTCTGTGCGGCTTGTCAGGTCCGTTGTTCAACTCAATCATGGAATATAAAACTCTTCGCTGAACCGGTTTCAAACCGTCTCTAACATCCGGAAGAGCACGGGAAGCGATAACGCTCATGGCATAGTCTATATAAGACTTTTCCATCGTTTTTTTAAGGTCAACTTCCTGAATTTTATCAAAAATTTGATCGTCCATCTTTTCCTCTTTCCTGCATATCGCCTTAGATATCTAAGTTCTTAACATATTTCGCATTTTCTTCAATAAATTCTCGTCTTGGCTCAACTTTGTCACCCATAAGAGTAGTGAAAGTTAAATCCAGTTCAGATTCTGCTTCTTCGTTCATGGATACTTTCAAAAGAACTCTCTTTTCAGGGTCCATGGTTGTATCCCAAAGCTGTTCCGCATCCATTTCTCCAAGACCTTTGTAACGCTGAATTTTGTTATTCTGATCCCTGCCTACTTCTGAAAGAATCTTGTCTAATTCTTCATCACTGTATGCATACCATACCTTTTTATTTTTCTCTAATTTGTAAAGTGGCGGTTGGGCCAAATATACATATCCCTGCTTAATTAATTCCGGCATAAAACGATAAATAAATGTCAGCAGGAGAGTAGCAATATGTGCACCGTCAACGTCGGCATCGGTCATGATAATAATTTTGTGATAACGTAATTTGCTGATATCAAAATCATCATGAATACCTGTACCAAAAGCAGTAATCATCGCTTTAATTTCTGCATTTGCATAAATTTTGTCTAATCTTGCTTTTTCTACATTCAAAATTTTACCTCGAAGCGGTAAGATTGCCTGTGTTGCACGGCTTCTTGCGGTTTTCGCAGAACCACCCGCAGAATCTCCCTCTACGATGTAAATTTCACAGTTTTTCGGATCTTTGTCAGAACAATCTGCAAGTTTACCCGGAAGCGTACCATTCTCCAAAGCGGTTTTTCTTCTGGTCAGATCTCTTGCTTTTCTTGCCGCATCCCTTGCACGCTGCGCCAAAATGGATTTTTCACAAATCACTTTGGCAACTGAAGGATTTTGCTCTAAGAAGTAAGTAAGCTGTTCACTTACAATGCTGTCAACAGCACCTCTTGCTTCAGAATTTCCAAGTTTCTGTTTTGTCTGACCTTCAAACTGAGGATCCTCTATTTTAACACTGACAATCGCTGTCAGACCTTCTCTGATATCTTCACCGGAAAGGTTGGCTTCACTGTCCTTTAATAATTTATTGCTTCTTGCATAATCATTAAATGTTTTTGTTAAAGCATTTCTAAAACCTACCAGATGCGTACCGCCTTCAGGAGTGGTAATATTATTTACAAAACTGTATACACTTTCTGTATAGGAATCATTATGCTGAAGTGCCACTTCCACATAAACGTTATTTTTACTGCCTTCAAAATACATGACATTATCGTAAAGTGCAGCTTTGCTTTTATTTAAGTAAGTAACAAATTCCTTGATACCGCCTGCATAGTGGAATTCCTTTACTTTTTGAGGTTCTTCCCTGTCGTCACGAAGAATAATTCTCAAATTTTTCGTCAGGAATGCCATTTCACGGAATCTTTGTTTTAATGTATCATAATCATAAACGGTTTCTTCAAAAATCGTTCCGTCAGGCTTAAAAGTAACTTTAGTACCTGTTTTTTCCGGATCACATTCGCCCACAACTTTAAGAGGATAGCAAACGTGTCCTCTTTCATAGCGCTGTTTATGAACTTTTCCGCCGGAACAAATTTCTACTTCCAGCCAGTCGGAGAGGGCATTAACTACTGATGCACCTACACCATGAAGACCACCGGATACTTTGTATCCTCCGCCACCAAATTTACCGCCGGCATGCAGAATCGTAAATACAACTTCAACTGCCGGAATTCCCGCTTTCTGATTAATACCGGTAGGAATACCACGACCATTGTCTTCAACCGTAATGGAATTATCTTTGTTAATTGTAACATCAATGGTATCACAAAAGCCTGCCAGTGCCTCGTCCACTGAATTATCTACAATTTCGTATACTAAATGATGTAAACCTCTGATGGAAGTACTTCCAATATACATACCCGGTCTTTTTCTTACAGCTTCCAGGCCTTCCAATATCTGTATCTGGTCTGCTCCATATTCGTTACTCATATCTATAACCATGCCTTTCTTTTCACCTGTTTTTCAGACAAATTTATCCGATACAGGCACATTATTTTATTTTCTTTCTACGACACCATTTGTTACATTGTAAACTCTGTTTATTTCAAAACGATTGTTTACAAATTCATCCAATCCCGTACAGGTTATAATCGTCTGTATGTCACCGATACTGTTTAAAAGATAATTTTGTCTGTTACTGTCAAGCTCTGACAAAACATCATCCAGCAAAAGAACCGGTGTATCTTTTGCTATTTTTTTCACAAGCTCTATTTCTGATAACTTCAGTGAGAGAGCAGCGGTACGCTGTTGTCCCTGAGAACCGAATTTCCTGATATCTACGCCATTTACCACAAAAGCAAAATCGTCTCTGTGAGGTCCTACCGTTGTCTGTTTTAGGCGGATATCCTTTTCCTGATTTATTCTCAGCTTGCTTTCGTAATTTTCTATGAAAACCTCCGGCTCATACTTAATAATTAATTCTTCTTTGCCACCGGATAATTTCTTATGTATTTCATAAATAATTTCATTTAACTGGGAAACAAATAATTGTCGTCTCTCGATTATTTTAGTTCCAAAAGATAACAACTGCGAATCCCATATTGTAAGTGTATCCTTTAATTCGGGATTCATATACAAATCTTTTAAAAGTTTGTTTCTTTGATTTACAATTTTGTTATAGTTGTTCAAATTATAGAGATAGACGTTATCTAGTTGACATAACTCCATATCTACAAATCTTCTTCGCTCTGCCGGACCATTTTTTATGATACTTAAATCCTCCGGTGAAAAGAAAACCACATTCAAAAGTCCCAAAAGTTCTGCGGCTTTTTTTATTTTCTGCCCGTTAATGGCAATTCCTTTTGTTTTACTTTTTCTAAGGTGCATATCAACTTTATATTCGATATCTTCTTTTTCGAGATAAGTCCTTATATGGGCTTCATTATCTCCAAACCTAATAATATCCTGATCCTTGCTGCCTTTATGTGATTTTGTAGTAGAAGATAAGAAAATAGCTTCTAAAATATTCGTCTTACCCTGAGCATTATCGCCAAAAAGAATATTTGTCCCCTTGTCGAATTCCAGTTCAAGACTTTCATAATTTCTGAAATTTGCCAGCTCCAGTGATTTTATTATCATAATCAGTCTCCATCCAGCTATAACAGATGCCTTGAAATCTGCTTTCCTATTTTGTAATTTTAACTATTTCGCCGTCAAACTCTATAACATCACCGTCAACCAGCTTTTTCCCGCGCTGATATTCTATTTCACCGTTCACTTTAACAAGCCCGTCCTGTATCGCAAACTTTGCATCTACGCCGGACTCTGCCAGGCCAGCCGCTTTCAGCGCCTGACCAAGCTTTATATAGTCATCTCTTAATTTAATAATTTCCATGTTTACTCCATTTTAAAGTTAGTTTTGTTTAACCAATGTAAGAATTGAATATGTATTTCACATAAAAGCTTTCTTTACATCTAATTTAACATTATAAAAGCTCAAAATCAATTTTACATTTATACTCTGAAAATTTTTAGTTAACAGTAGTAAAATTCACTGGAAGAATAAGATAAATATAGCTTTCTTCCGGGTTTTTGATGAAGCATGGCGCTTTTGGATTTACAAGGTAAATTTCAATTTCTTCCTCATCAATTACCTTCAAAGCATCAATTAAGAACTTCGGATTAAATCCTATCATCAAATCTTTTCCGCTCTTTGCAATATCAATTTCTTCATTCATACTTCCGACAGTGGAATTAATCTTTAACTCCATTGTATCATCAGTAATGTTAATAATGATAGGTTTTTTATCGCCTTCTTTTACGAGAAGAGTAGCTCTGTCAATACAATTCAAAAATTCTCTTTTGTTAATTTTTACTTTTGTTTCATAGTCACTGGAAAGCATCTGGTCTATTTTAAAGTATTCTCCTTCAATCAGACGGGATACTACCACTGTATTATCAAATTCAAATACAACATGCTTGTCCGCAAAGAAAATACTTACATCTTTATCAGTTTCACCGGATAAAATTTTACTTACTTCATTTAATGTTTTTCCCGGAACAACTACCTTTTTATTAGGATAATCATTTTTCAGTTCTATTTTACGAATAGATATACGATGTCCGTCAAGAGAAACTACTTTTAATTCATTTCCATTAATTTCAAATAATTCACCGGTCATTAACTTATTATTATCATTATCAGAAATAGAGAAAATTGTCTGACGTACGATTTCCTTCAGCGTAAACTGTGAAACTACTACCGAATCATCTCTTTCTATAATAGGGAGATAAGAAAAATCATCTCCGGATTTACCTATGATATTAAATTTTGCTTTTTCACAAGTAATTGTAGTTTTATAGGAAGAATCTGTTTCTATTGTAATATCACTGTCAGGAAGTTTTCTTACAATTTCTAAAAAGATTTTCGCATCCAACGCTATGATACCTTTTTCAAGGATATCACCTTCAATTGTAGTTTCGATACCAAGTTCCATATCATTAGCAGTTAATTTAATAACACCTCTTGTCGCATCAATCAGAATACATTCTAAAATTGACATGGTTGTTTTGCTAGGTACCGCTTTAGATACAATTTGAACTCCATTCAAAAGATTAGATTTGGAACAAACTAATTTCATAATGTGTATAACTCCCTTCGTGTGCATATGTGTAAATTTTGAAATGAAAATATATATAATTTATTAAAATATTCAGTAGTATCCGTAGTAATAGCCGTTGATATGTGTATAACCCTATTTATTATACTATTTATCAGCAAAAAAGAAAATAATTTACTTGTGAAAAACTTAATTTTACATATGGATAACTTCAGTTTTATTCACAAGTTCAAAATATGGAAAAATTTTAGCTTAAAAGTTATTCTCATGTTGTCAACAGTATACCCACAGCAAAAAATCAAAAATGTGAGTATGTATGTTGAAAACTTTTTCACAGGGGATAAGATAAAAACAGTATAGTTATCCACATATACACATTTGCCTGTGGATAACTATAATTTTATTTAAGCAGGATTTAACTTTTTCTTGATAATTTCGATATTATTTCGAAGTTCGTCATTGGTCTTCATTTCCTCAGAAATCTTTTTTATACCGTGGATAATGGTGGTATGATCTTTTTTTCCAAGAATTTTACCTGTCTGTGTAAGAGAAATTGATGTTAATTCTTTGCAGAGGTACATAACAACCTGTCTGGGAATAACAAATTCAGAGTTTCTTTTTTTGGAAGTGATGTCGTCAGAAGTAACACCAAAATGTTCAGCTACTACATTAATTATTAGAGTTGGTGTAATTTCTTTCGACTGGCCCGGGGAAATAATATCCTTCAGAGCTTCTTCAGCAAGTGAAAGAGTAAGTTCCATTTTATTCAGCTTTGCAAAAGCAATAATTTTATTGAAAGCGCCTTCCAGTTCTCGGATGTTTGATTTAATGTTTTCTGCAATATATTGAATGATTTCATCATCAATTGATTTTTCGCAGCTTTCGGCATTTTTTCGAAGAATCGCCATACGGGTTTCGTAATCAGGCGGCTGGATGTCAGCGAGTAAGCCCCATTCAAAACGGGAACGGAAACGTTCATCCAAAGTTTCCATTTCTTTTGGCGGTTTATCGGATGATAAAATAATCTGCTTACCGGCAGCATGAAGTACATTGAAGGTGTGGAAAAATTCTTCCTGTGTACTTTCCTTACCTATAATAAACTGTACGTCATCGACCATTAATACATCTACGGTTCTGTATTTTTCACGAAGCTTTGTCATTGCAGCAGCGTTACCGCTTCGGATAGACTCAATTACTTCATTAGTAAATGCTTCTGAAGTAACATATAAAATCTTCATACTTGGATTCTGTTCCAAAATAAAATGTCCGATGGAGTGCATAAGGTGGGTTTTTCCGAGTCCGGCACCACCGTAAAGATACAGCGGATTGTAGGCTTCTCCGGGAGATTCGGCAACTGCTAAAGATGCGGAATGGGCAAATTTATTGTTGCTGCCTACGACAAAAGTATCAAATTTATATTTTGGATTTAAGTTTGCATTTTCATAATTAATATTGTAAACAGGGTTGGATGCAACGGAAACATCATGACCTTCGTTGTCCTGTATGGAAGCATCTTTTTCTAATATGAAGGAAATGGTATATTCATAATCCATCATTTCTGAAATAGTAACCTGAAAAAAACTCTTATATTTAGAAGAGATATAATTAAGAGCATGTCCCTGATCGGAGGGGATAAGTATCGTTACTATGTCATTTTCTACCTTATATAATTTCAATGGGTTTACCCAAGTATTGAAAGAAATCTTGGATAAATCATATTCTTTTTGAATCGTACTTTTTATGGTATCCCAATTTGTTTTTAAAATTTCGTAAATTTCATTGTTGCTTAAATCCATTATGTGCCTCCAGAGTTTCAGTATCTTTATATGATCGTAAGTATACTTAATTGTAAATGTGTCAATAATCAAAATATCTTTAATCTATATTAATATAAATAATTAAAAATATCAAATAATTATTGGCAGGAAAACTGTGGATAAGAAATATTCACAACATGTTAATAAGTGTTATGAGTGGTTTACATAGTATTGACAATAATTTTTATGTGTGGATAAGTGGAAAAAGTATAATACACATCATCCACATAGATTTTTTCAATGTTTTTTACACGGACCTGTGAGTTTCTCACAGAAAAAAAACATCTTATCCACAAGTTATACACAAATTGTGGATAACGTTATGTAAAGTGTTTTTTTGTTGTAATATTGTTTAGAAAAATGTGGATAAACTATATGTTGTAATCTAAAAACAGAGAAACAACTATATATTGAAAAATAAAAAAATTGAAAAAAAGTCCCATTTTACTTGACGTTTTGCTACTTTTTTTATATAATTGCTAAAGATATTTTTCCACACAACGCACTAAGTGCGTGCTTTTGAGAAAATTAAAATATTCGTTTACCTTATTTGATAGATTAAGGTTCGTTAGAAGGAGGTGCATCAGATTATGAAAATGACATTTCAGCCGAAAAAAAGACAGAGATCTAAAGTTCATGGTTTCAGAGCAAGAATGAGTACTCCGGGCGGAAGAAAAGTTCTCGCAGCCAGAAGAGCAAAAGGAAGAAAGAAATTATCAGCATAGGCCGCAGTTATGTGGCCTTTTTTTCTATGTGAAAATTAGGTGGTAAAAATTTCTAATCCTTTTTTATATTTTTAGGAGAAGAAATGAGAAAATCAGAATCTTTGAAGAAAACTTACGAATTTCAGAATGTTTATAGGAACGGAAAGTCCTATGCAAATAAATATCTTGTTATGTATGTGTTGGAAAATAATCTTGAAAAAAACAGACTTGGAATTTCTGTAAGTAAAAAAGTAGGAAACAGTGTTGTAAGGCACAGAGTTACCAGATTAATAAGAGAAAGTTACAGACTACATGAAAATATATTCAATAGTGGTTTGGATATAGTAGTCGTTGCAAGAAACAGTGCTTCAAATATTGGATATGCAGAAGTAGAGAGTGCATTATTACATCTTGGCAAGCTTCATAAAATAGTAAAAACAATGTTTGATTTTGATTAGGTGAATGTTTTTTGCAACATGGGGACTGAAGTTGAAAAAAATATTTATTTTTTTGATTAAATTTTATAGAAAATATATTTCTCCAATGAAAAGTACAAAATGTCCTTATTATCCGACCTGTTCCCAGTACGGACTGGAGGCGGTGGAAAAGTACGGTGCTTTGAAAGGTGGGATTTTAGCTGCCTGGAGAATATTAAGATGCAATCCTTTTTCAAAGGGTGGATATGATCCGGTTCCTTAAAAAGGATGGAATGGAGTATATATGTCAGGTATTTTATTAACACAGAATTCTACGTTTATTATTGGACCGGTTGCAAAATTACTCGGATTTATTATGGAGGGTATTTTCTGGGTTCTTGATAAATTAGGAATTCCTAATATTGGTTTAGCGATTATTTTATTTACAATTGTTATTTATTTGCTTCTTATGCCGTTTACCATTAAACAGCAGAAGTTTTCTAAATTGTCAGCTAAGATGAATCCGGAACTGCAGGCAATCAGAGATAAATACAAAAATAGAAAAGATAATAATTCTATGATGGCAATGAATCAGGAAACTAATGCAGTTTATGCAAAATATGGTGTTTCTCCTTCGGGAAGCTGTTTGCAGTTATTGATTCAGATGCCGATCTTGTTGGCACTTTACAGAGTTATTTACGCTATGCCTGCTTATGTAGGTCAGATTAAAGATGCTTTTTTACCGTTAGTTAAAAAATTTATTGAAGCAGATAAAGATGCTTCTTTTATTCAGTCTTTTGAAACGGCGGCAGCACAGTTTACAAAACAGTTTACGAATGAAGCGTTTGTTGCAGGTAATGCAGCATCCGAGTATGTGCAGAATACTTATATTGATGTAATGAATAAATTTTCAAGTGCGGATTGGGCAAGCATTGCGGATAAATTTCCGGAACTTGCAACAGATGTAACAAATACAGTAAACACTTTGGATAAATATAATAACTTTTTAGGGTTGAATATTGCAGATTCTCCGGCTTTTGCAATCAGTCAGGCAATGGAAACAGGTTCATGGCTTTTAGTAATCGGAGCTTTATTAATTCCTATTCTTTCCGGTTTGACACAGTGGATTAATGTAAAATTAATGCCACAGGCAGCAACATCAGGCGGTAGTGGAAATGATCAGCAGGATACTATGGCACAGTCTATGAAAATGATGAATATGACTATGCCGATTATGTCTATTATTTTCTGTTTTACATTACCTTCCGGTATGGGACTTTACTGGATTGCGGGTTCGGTAGTAAGAACAATTCAGCAGGTTATCATTAACAAGCATATCGATAAAATGGATATCGATGAAATGATAAAGAAGAATGTAGAAAAAAGAAATAAGAAACTGGAAAAAGCCGGAATTGATCCGAAAACGCTTAACAACTATGCTACAATGAGTACACGAAATGTAAATGTAGCATCAAAAGCTTCTGCCCAATCTTCCATGACACAGGAAGAAAGAGATGCTGCTATGAAAAAAGCAACGGAATATTATAATAAGAATGCAAAACCGGGAAGTCTGGCAGCAAAAGCGAATATGGTAAAATATTATAACGAAAATAATAAGTAAGTATGGGGATAAGTACAAAGAGGAGGATTGTATGATGGATTTTATTCAAGTATCTGCAAAGACAGTGTCTGATGCAATTACAGAAGCATGTCAGAAATTAACAGTTTCCAGTGAAAAGTTGGAATATGAAGTATTAGAAGAAGGCTCTACAGGATTTCTTGGAATTGGAGCAAAACCTGCTATCATTAAAGCGAGAGTAAAATGTTCTATTGAAGATATTGCAAGAAACTTTTTAGATGATGTTTTCGCTGCAATGGAACTTAAAGTAGTAATTAATATTAAATATAATGAAGCTTCAAGAGCAATGGATATTGATTTAAGCGGAGATGAAATGGGTGTTCTAATCGGAAAAAGAGGACAAACATTAGATTCTTTACAGTATCTTGTATCTTTAGTTGTAAATAAAGATGCCGAAGATTATATAAGAGTTAAGGTAGATACGGAAAATTACCGTCAGAGAAGAAAAGAAACTTTGGAAAATCTGGCAAAGAATATTTCTTATAAAGTAAAGAGAACAAAACGTTCTGTATCTTTAGAACCGATGAATCCTTATGAAAGAAGAATTATTCATTCTGCACTTCAGAATGACAGATATGTTACAACACATAGTGAAGGAGAAGAACCTTTCCGTCATGTAGTTGTTGCATTAAAAGAGTATAAAAGAAAATAAGTATTAAATTATAACTTGAGTTTTTCATATTTTTTGTCCGAATAGTTTGCGGCAGTAAAATAGGGGGAAACTCAAGTTTTTTTGTGTAATAGGACTCGGGTGTCAAAAGGTGCTGTGGAAGGTTGTGCAACATGCCAGTAGAAATTTTTGGAAGCACCTTTTGACACCCGAGTCCTATTTAGGAAATTGGGTGAGATAAGGATTGTTTTTATTTTAATTTGTTAATTACTGTGATAGAATTAGTATGGTTTGTTGCATTATATATGAAGAAATAAGATTTGTTTTTATAGATTGGAGATTTTATGAAGACAGAAACAATTGCTGCGGTTGCTACGGCAATGTCTAATTCGGGAATTGGAATTATTAGGATAAGTGGTGAGGATGCAGTTATTATTGCAGATAAAATTTACCGTTCAAAAAATAATAGGAAGAAGTTATCTCAGGTAAAAAGCCATACAATTCATTATGGTTTTATTTATGATGGGGATGAATTGATTGATGAAGTTATGGTTTCGGTAATGCTGGCACCAAAAACTTATACTGCTGAGAATACGGTGGAAATAAACTGTCACGGTGGCGTGCTGATTATGAATCGTATTTTGGAAACGGTAATAAATAATGGGGCAAGATTAGCAGAACCGGGAGAGTTTACAAAACGTGCCTTTTTAAATGGAAGGATTGATTTGTCGAAGGCTGAAGCAGTTATGGATGTCATTAACTCCAAAAATGAATTTGCCCTGAAGGCTTCTGTAAACCAGCTGAAGGGTGCGGTTTATGAGAAGATTAAAAAATTAAGAGAAGAAATTATATATGAAATTGCATTTATAGAATCAGCTTTAGATGATCCGGAACATATAAGCACGGAAGGATATAATGAAAAACTTACTGTTATAGTAAAGGATTTAATTGAAAGAATTCATAAGCTTATAGATTCTTCCGATAACGGAAAGATGCTGAAGGAAGGAATTAATACAGTTATTGTAGGAAAACCGAATGCAGGGAAATCATCATTACTAAATATATTAGTTGGAGAAGAAAAGGCGATTGTTACGGATATAGCAGGAACGACAAGAGATGTACTTGAAGAAAATATCAAGTTGCATGAAATCGGTCTTAATATTATAGATACTGCGGGAATTCGTTCTACAGAAGATGTGGTAGAAAAAATAGGTGTAGAAAAGGCAAAAAAATATGCTACGGATGCGGATCTGATTATTTATGTAGTGGATTCCTCTGTTGAGTTTGATGACAGTGATAAAGAAATAATTGATTTAATTAAAGATAAAAATGCAATTATTTTATTAAATAAGACAGATTTGGAGTCTGTAATTACAGAAGAAATTTTGTTGGAAAAAATAAGTGATTGTGGCGGAAATGGAAGTTGTCATAAAATAATTAAGACTTCCACAAAAGAGAACACAGGAATTGATATATTTGAAGAAACAATAAAAGATATGTTTTTTCAGGATAAGCTTAAAGTTAATGATGAGATTTTTATCACAAATATGCGGCATAAGGAGGCACTTCAGGATGCTTATAACAGTTTGCTGATGGTGGAAAGAAGTCTGGAAGATGATATGCCAGAGGATTTTTATTCTATAGATCTGATGAGTGCATATGCTTCACTAGGGTTAATTATAGGTGAAGAAGTAGGAGAGGATTTAGTAAATGAGATTTTCTCAAAATTCTGTATGGGTAAATAAGGCTTGTATTGAGTGTATAGTTGTTGATGAGTTAATTAGTTAGAGAATGGAGTTAATTATGTCAGGTATTAGAGAAGTTGTGGATGTTTGTGTAGTTGGTGCAGGGCATGCGGGGTGTGAGGCGGCACTGGCCTGTGCGAGACTGGGATTGGAAACTGTTATTTTTACAGTGAGTGTAGATAGTATTGCTTTGATGCCATGTAACCCGAATATTGGTGGTTCTTCCAAGGGACATCTTGTAAGAGAAATTGATGCTCTTGGTGGTGAAATGGGCAAAAATATAGATAAGACATTTATTCAGTCTAAAATGTTGAATTTATCAAAGGGACCTGCAGTACATTCTCTTCGTGCACAGGCAGATAAGGCTGAATATTCGAGAGAGATGCGAAAAATATTGGAAAATCAGGAGCATTTGACAATAAAACAGGCTGAAGTTTGCGAATTGCTTGCGGAAGATGTTGTTTCGGATGGAGAAAGTCTTGTAAAGAAAAAAATTACAGGTGTGAAAACTTTTACGGGTGCTGTTTATGAATGTAAGGCTGTTATACTATGTACAGGCACTTATCTGAAGGCAAGATGTCTTTGCGGTGAGGCAATTACTTATACGGGACCGAATGGTTTGCAGTCCGCAGATCATTTAACGGAATCTTTAAAAAATCTTGGTATTGAAATTCAGAGATTTAAAACAGGTACACCGGCAAGAATGGATAAACGTTCTATTGATTTTTCAAAGATGGAAGAACAGTTTGGGGATGAAAAAGTAGTACCTTTTTCTTTCTCTACAAATCCGGAAGATGTTCAGATAGAACAGGTTTCCTGCTATCTTACTTACACAAATGAAAAAACGCATGAAATTATTAGAGGTAATTTGGATCGTTCTCCGATTTATGCAGGAATTATAGAAGGAACAGGTCCGAGATACTGTCCTTCTATTGAAGACAAAGTGGTAAAATTCGCAGATAAAGAGAGACATCAGGTTTTCCTTGAACCGGAAGGTTTACATACAAATGAAATGTATGTGGGAGGAATGTCTTCTTCTCTTCCGGAAGATGTTCAGCTTGCGATGTATAGAACAGTTCCGGGGCTTGAAAATTGTAAAATTGTACGAAATGCATATGCAATTGAGTATGATTGTATAAAGCCGAACCAGCTTTATCCGTCTTTGGAGTTTAAAGAAATTAAAGGATTATTCAGTGGCGGGCAGTTTAATGGAAGCAGTGGATATGAAGAAGCAGCAGCACAGGGATTGATTGCCGGAATTAACGCGGCACAGGAAATTCTAGGAAAAGAGCCGTTAGTACTGGATCGTTCGGAAGCTTATATTGGTGTTTTAATTGATGATTTGGTAACAAAAGATAATTTTGAGCCTTATCGAATGATGACTTCCCGTGCGGAATATCGTTTACTGTTAAGACAGGATAATGCGGATTTACGTCTTCGTAAAAAGGGTTATGATGTCGGATTGATTACACAGGAGCAGTATGATTATATTTGTGAAAAAGAGCGGTTAATAGAAGAAGAAACAAACCGTGTGAAATCAACAAAAGTTGGTGCTTCCAAGGATATTCAGAAGTTTTTGGAGGAACATGACAGTGCTACTTTGAAGACTGCAGCAAGTATTGCAGAATTGATATGCCGTCCGGAATTAACTTACGAAATGCTTGCAGAAATTGATCCGGAGAGAAAGCCACTGCCGGCAGATGTCATTGAACAAGTGAATATTAATGTAAAATACGAAGGTTATATTGAACGTCAGATGCGTCAGGTAAAACAGTATAAAAAAATGGAAACAAAGAAAATACCTGAAAATATTAATTATGATGATATTGATAGTTTACGTTTAGAGGCAAGGCAGAAGTTGATTAAGTTTAAGCCGGTTTCTGTGGGACAGGCTTCCAGAATTTCGGGGGTATCTCCTGCAGATATTTCTGTACTTTTGGTTTATCTTGAACATTATAAACAAAATAAATAATATGTTTTATATATGTTTTTGTAAATATTTGATAAATTAGTATAAAAGGAAAATTTAATATGGCGAATTATAATATGGATAGTTTAATTGAGGGAAGTAAAAAAATAGGAGTAGTGTTATCGGAAGAACAGTTGAATCAGTTCATAAAATATTATGAGCTTTTGGTGGAATGGAATTCGTTTATGAATTTGACTGCAATTACAGAATTTGATGAAGTAATGACGAAGCACTTTGTAGATAGTATTTCATTGATAAAAGCAGTGGATTTAAACAAAGAATTATCTGTTATTGATGTTGGAACCGGAGCCGGTTTTCCGGGGATTCCGTTAAAAATTGCATTTCCCGGTTTAAAGATTACATTATTGGATTCTTTGAACAAAAGAGTTAAATTTTTAAATGAAGTAATTAGCCAGTTAGGTTTAGAAGAAATTGAGGCGATTCATGGAAGAGCGGAAGATGCTGCAAAATCTGCAGAGTTAAGGGAAAATTTTGATTTGTGTGTTTCCAGAGCAGTAGCAAATCTTTCCACACTCTCGGAATATTGTCTTCCATTTGTAAAAGTGGGAGGAATGTTTATCTCTTATAAGTCAGAAAAGATTACTGAAGAAATGAAAACTGCCCAAAAGGCAATAGATGTTTTAGGTGGTGAATATTTTAATCAAGTGGAATTTACTTTACCGGATTCAGATATTTATCGAAATTTATTCATGATAGAAAAGAAAAAAGTATCTCCAAAAAAATATCCGAGAAAAGCAGGACTTCCTTCAAAAGAACCGATAAAATAAAAAGTGCCGGACAGGCACTTTTTATTTTAATATCTTAAAATTTGGATAATAACTGAATTCCGCTTTTCCAACAATAGAATCTATAGGTACAAATTTGTGTTCCCAATATCTTGAATCAAAAGAATTGGTTCTGTTATCTCCCATGACAAAGTAACAATCTTCAGGAACTGTAAAAGGTCCGAAATCATCATAACTGACAATAGGTGTGTAGTCATCTTCAAAAGGTTCACCATTAATATAAATAATACCGTCTTTTCCTTCAATTACTTCATTTGGTAAGGCAATAATTCGTTTTAAGTAAAGTTCCGATTCATTGTCAGGAAAAGAGAAGCTTATAATATCTCCTCGTTGAGGTTCTTCATTGATATAGGAAAGTCGGTTTATGATAATCCTGTCGCCTGCCATTACTGTATTTTCCATTGAACCGGTGGGAACTTCAGCGTTTGCGACAATATAATTACTTACAGCAAATCCAATAATAAGTCCTGTAAGTATTGTACGGGAGTAGGATAAAATTTCTTTTAATATTTTATATTTTTTCATAACTAATATCCTCTGAAAAATTTTTTATTTTTTTTTAAAATTAATGTTTACATTTAATATAAGTTTGACTCTATATAATTATAGGAACGTTAAAATCTGAGTTAATACTTCTTCAGGCTTCTCCAAGTGAGGAAGTTGTTTGGTATTTTCAATATAAGAAATTTCAATTGCACTATTATAATAGGAATAGTTTTCTACAGTTGTTTTGATATCATCTTTATTTTCACCGGCAATAATTAAAATACTGTTATTTATTTCTTTTAATGCATGAACAATATTTGTATTCATGTATCGTGCTACATAACTGGCAAAACTGTATTTGGAAGAATAGCCGTTTTTATGAGAAGATTCCAAATATGTTAAAATATCAGTTTCTTCTATATTATTAGGGTTTCCAAAATATTTATTCTCAAAAGTGTTCTGAAACGCTCCCTTTGTTGTAAGAAGATTAAAAAGAAAAGTACCGATAATTGGTGTTTCAATTAATAATTTCAAAGCTTTTGTCTGATTGGAGGGAATTTGGTTACAGCTATAGAGGCTTTGAGGGTTTATTAAAACTAAATTATTGATTATATTTGCATCGTTGTGTGTAACCATTACAGCAATGGAAGAGGAATCACCTGATGCAATAATAGTTGTTTTTTTACCAATAATATTTTTTATAAAATCAGTAATAAGCTGTACATATAAAAAGTTTGTATAAGTCATATTAGGTTTGTCCGATAAACCATATCCGGGTAAATCTAAAGAATAAACTTCGTAAGTTTTTGATAATTCAGTTTTTATTTTATTAAATTCATATTCTGAGCTTCCGACAGATAAATCATGAATAAGTAAAACAGGAGCCCCTTTTCCTGTTTTTGAATAATGAACATTACCAAATCTCCATTCATAAGATAAACTTTCTTTTTCTGAAAGAAGATTTTTTACTGTACAGAGCGAATATTGAATTCGATTCATTATGTGTAAAGAGGTTGTAGTAATTGCTGTTAGTAAAATAAAAGTTTTTGCTTTATTATTCATTTTTACTCCCATCGTTTGGAAAATTTTTATATACTTCTATTATAATGTACTTAGCTTTTATATACAAATAAATAATTGTTAATCAATTAAGATTTGTGTTAATTTTTTCTTTCATTATTTTACATTTTAGTTTATTATATAATTATTGATATAGTACTAATTTCTTATTTTTATAAGAAATATAATTTAAAAGGGAAAAGAATGAGCGAAAAAAAAGAAATATTGGAAAAATTGTATGATGATTTTTTGAAAGAAAAAGAATCCATACAAAAAGAAATTGATGATTGTAAAAATGAAATATCTGAAATAGATTCATATATTAATTCTATTACAAGTATGGAAGATTCTGATTTCAAAGTTTTTTCACCAAGAGATGCTGAAAGTATATATAAAGATTCTTTAAAAGAAAATCGTAGTTTAAAAAATAAATATGAAAATGACTATAAAACGAATTTAAAGAAAAGAGAAAAAATTGATAGCCGATTAAAAAAAATAAAAAACGTTTTGATGGATTACGGCAGCGACACGCGGGTGTTTGAAATTCAAGAAAAAGAACGTCAGCGTATTGCAAGAGATTTACATGATTCCTCATTACAAAATCTTACTCATTCCATACATAAATTAGAATTAGCTTCTTTATACATTGATAAAGATCCTATTCAGGCAAAATTAGAAATAGCTGATATTTCAAAAGGCATAAAAGAAGTAATTGAGGAAATGAGAAATACTATTTTTGATTTGCGTCCTATGCAGTTTGACGATTTAGGGTTGAAGGAATCTGTTGAACAATTAATAGAAAAAATTAAAAGAGATACTTCTGTAAATATTAAATGTGATATAGATGAAGATATTGATACTGATAATAAAAATGTATTATTATCGATGTTTAGAATTATACAGGAATGTATTAATAATGCGGTAAAACATTCAAATGGTAATTTGATAGAAATAAAAGTAAAAAACAATAATGATTGTTTTGATATTATTATTTCAGATAATGGTGAAGGTTTTGATGTAAATGAAATTTTTACTGAAAAAGCAAAACGCCATTTTGGGTTAATGATATTGGAAGAACGGGTAAATATTTTACATGGAACTATTAATATAGATTCTGTAATAGAAAAAGGTACAAGAGTACATGTGCAACTACCTTTAATTTATATGGACAATAAAGAATAAAAGAGTAAACAAAATAAGAGTAAAATAGAGGTGATTTTATATGAGTATTAATGTAATGATTACAGACGATCATGCTATGATAAGAGAAGGAATAAAGAGGCTTTTAGAATTTGATGGAGATATTAAAGTTATTGCTGAAGCCGGTGATGGAGAAGAGTGTCTGGAATTATTGAAAGATATAAATCCTGATGTTCTACTTCTTGATATTAATATGCCAAAGAAAAATGGTATTGAAGTTCTTGAAAAAATAAAAAATGATAAGTTACCTTTGAAAGTGTTAATGCTGACGGTACATAATGAAGTTGAATATTTAGTAAAAGCGGTTGATATAGGAGTAAATGGATATATATTAAAAGATTCTGAATCGGCAGAGCTTAAAAAAGCAATTGAATCCGTAGTGAATGGAGAAAATTATATTCAGCCAAGTCTTATTCCGACTTTAAATGCGAGATTAGTAAGCAGAGATACAGATAAAGATAAAATTGATCAGCTGACAAAGCGCGAATTAGAAGTTCTGATTAAAGTAGCAAATGGTATGTTTAATAAAGAAATTGCAATCTCTTTGAATATAAGTGAGAGAACTGTTAAAAATCATATTTCTAATATTTTTAAGAAGATTCAGGTTTCTGATAGAACTCAGGCGGCTGTGTTTGCGATTAGAAATGATATTATTAAGGTGTAGTTATTAAACAGTGTACTAATGTAAGGACACGTTGATAATTGGAGACGAGAAAAAATCTGTCTCATAAAACAGATTTTTTCTTTTTTTCCATTAAAAAGGGGATAGTGGGAAATTATTTGAATTTGGAAGTTTATAAAGTTCTTTAATTGCTTGTTCCCAGTATTCTTCGGGAATATGTGGCCAGTGGCACTCACCTGTAGTTAGTTTACATAACTCCATTGCTTTTGTTAACACAGTCCCATTGCTTATTTTTCCGTCTTTCAAGAGGCGTGTTGTTGAGTAATTCCAGTAGGGGGCGTGGATGTGGAGTTTTTCTTTTTGCATATCGGATATTAATTTATCTACATCATATTCCAAACTAATGAAAGTTTCATTCCAGGTTTTATCATTACTCTCCAGTATAAGAAATTGAGTTTTTCCTTCACTGGAGAGAGGTATACCTACGGAACCTGGGTTTAGTACTACTTTGTTATTATGTATTGTTTTATTTTGTCTATGTGTATGTCCACAAATGATTAGATCAGTTTCTGATGCATCCATGATTTCATAAATTCGGTCTGTACCCGGTATCATATCTTCGTTTACTAAAAAAGGTGAGCCATGACAAATAGTGAACGGGGCATGTCCGTTAATATCAATTATTCGTGTAATAGGTAATGAATCAAAAAAATCAATATCTTTATCTGTTAAATGATTATATGCGTATAACAACATTCCCGTAGTAGAATTGTTGTCAACCCATTTTACATTGTCGGTATGGTTGTCCGTATCTTTGTTGCGATAATTAATCCAATAATTTTCTTTGTTTCCTCTGATAAATGTACAATTATATTTTTCTTTTATTTTATAAAGCATTTTCATGACACGTTCCGGACATGGCAGTTCACCTACATAATCGCCTAAAAAGAGAAAAGTAGTAATATTTTTTTCTAATGCATATTTCATGCATTTTTCAAGTGCAATATAATTTCCATGTATATCTGCTAATATTGCTATTTTCATATAATAATCCTCTTCAAAAATTAATATTTTTCTTCATATTCTTCTTGTGTAGGAAAACGCCACCCATCTTTTGAATCAAAAATAAAATCTACTCCTTCAAAAGAAGCACTCCAATGACAGCCTTTTAAAATATGAGTTATTTCTGTCAAACACTTTAACCAGTAATTTGCAACACTATACATAAGTTCTGCATCATCCATTGGTAATTTAGTCGCACCCATAAAGATAATGTCACTATCCTTATCTACATCAAAAACGCCAAAGTCTTCGTACTTTTCCTCAAAAGGATAATTACTACAATATTCATGTATTACATCCCAACATAACTTAGATTCTTCTTTTGTAATTTCTGTTTCTCTTTTTGCTTCATAATAAATAGACATTCCCATATAAGTAACTCCTTTTTGTTTAAATTATGATATAGATTTAAAAATAATTTTTGTAAAAGTATAACAGTAGAATAGTAGGCACGATGTTAAAAGGTTTTGTTGAAAATTGTGTACAAAATATTTTATACACAACGGTTTTATTTTTTCGTCAGTATCCATGTTATTAAATTTTTGAGCATGAAAAGAGAGTAAAAAAATATAATCGTCCATTGTCGGCATACTATACCCTACACTTATATAGACATTATTCAAAAACAAAAAGTTTTCTTATCCAATATTTATTTGGAAATCATCTTTTAATGAGAATCCAATATTTTTTTTCACAACCTTTAATCAGAAGAATTATATAGTAGTTGTATTGTGACTTGGAAGGAGTTTAGAAATTCTTAACTCCGGACAGCGGAACATTACAACTACTATATAATTCTTCTGCCAGAAAACGAAAAAATAAAATGAAATTATTCACAATATAATGACATTTATTAACAATATAGAATGTTTGAGAGAACGAGAAAGAAAAACTTGATATCTTATATATTTTAAAATACTCAAAGACTACATCAGTCAATGTTTCACGTGAAACATTTTATAACCTAAAAAATCAATTACAATATAATGTTTCACGTGAAACATTATATTAACCAGCTGAGTCAATCGAAAAACATTCTAAGAACATTTAAAGTTAAACATTTTATAGTATATAAAAGAAA
Source organism: Lachnospiraceae bacterium (assembly GCA_017437065.1). Lineage (GTDB taxonomy): Bacteria > Bacillota > Clostridia > Lachnospirales > Lachnospiraceae > RGIG3002. Next base: position 16,085 of record JAFSBX010000136.1, on the reverse strand, counting down.
AAAATACCCACATATCATTTATTTCTATATAGTAAATAAATTTAAAAAGTGATATAATCGAAAAGGTAAAACGTTAATAGAAAAAGTTTTTCGGTAAAAACGGATTGCAAACACAAGAAAGGTGAGTATAAAATGGGAAGAATTATTGCAATCGCAAATCAAAAAGGTGGAGTAGGAAAAACGACAACTTCAATAAATTTAGCTGCATCGCTTGCGGTTAAAGGTAAGAAGGTTTTAGTAATTGATACTGATCCACAGGGAAATACTACAAGTGGTTTTGGCGTAGATAAAAACGAATTAGAGAACACAATATATGGATTAATTTTAGGTGAATGCTCCGTAAATGATTGTCTGATAAGTAATGTTGTAGAGAATGTTGATCTGATTCCATCTAATGTAAATTTAGCAGCGACTGAAGTTGAATTAATAGGTGTAGATAAAAAAGAGTATATATTAAAAAATGAAGTTGATTGGATAAAAGACAAATATGATTTCGTTGTTATTGACTGTCCACCTTCATTAAATATGCTCACTATTAATGCAATGACAACAGCTACATCAGTATTAGTTCCGATTCAGTGTGAATATTATGCATTGGAAGGATTAAGCCAGTTGATACATACAGTAAATCTGGTAAAAGAAAGATTAAATCCTGAGTTAGAAATGGAAGGAGTAGTCTTTACCATGTATGATTCGAGAACAAATCTTTCTATGCAAGTAGTGGAAAATGTTAAGAATAATTTAGATCAGAGAGTGTATAAGACAATTATTCCTAGGAATATAAGATTAGCGGAAGCACCAAGCTATGGTATGCCAATTAGTTCATATGATCCTAAATCTGCCGGAGCAGAAGCTTATATGAGATTGGCGGAAGAAGTAATAAATAGAAAGGATGTATAAAAAATGGCAGCAAGAGGTTTAGGGAAAGGATTGGACTCTTTAATACCAAATGCAGTTGGAGAATCCAAAATAAAGAAAGAAGAATCAATGAATCAAAACAAAAGTGAAGAAGCTGTCAAACCGGAGACATTAGTTAAGATTACAATGGTGGAACCCAATAGGGAACAGCCACGAAAGAATTTTGATGAAGATGCATTAATGGAATTAGCAGATTCAATTAAACAGTTTGGATTGTTACAGCCAATTCTTGTTCAGGATAGAAAAGACCATTATGAAATTATCGCCGGTGAGCGTAGATGGCGTGCTGCAAAGTTAGCAGGTTTGAAAGAAGTACCTGTTATTATAAAAAATCTATCTGAGCAGGAAATTGTAGAAATTTCTTTAATAGAAAATATTCAGCGTGAAAACTTAAATCCTATTGAAGAAGCGCAGGCATATAAAAGGTTATTGAATGAATTTAATTTAAAACAGGATGAAGTAGCAGAACGTGTTTCAAAGAGTAGAACTGCAGTAACAAACTCTATGCGTCTTTTGAAATTATGTGATGAAGTACAACAGATGGTAATTAATGAAATGATTACTACCGGTCATGCCAGAGCATTATTGGCAATAGAAGATGCAGAACAGCAGTATTCCATTGCACAAAAAATATTTGATGAAAAATTAAGTGTACGTGAAGTAGAAAAATTAGTAAAAAATATGAATAAACCGGAAAAGCCTAAAAAAGAAGAAAACAAGGCACTTGAAGTTATTTACAATGATATTGAAGAAAAACTGAAAGAGTCATTAAGCACAAAGGTAGCTATTTCTTCTAAAGGGAATGGGGCAGGTAAAATTGAGATAGAATTTTATAGTCATGATGATTTAGACAGACTTGTTGAAGGACTTGGGAGACTATCATTTGATAAGTAATTTGTGAGGAGGTTTTGATAATATGAATTGTCCATATTGTAATGAAGAAATGGATAAGAGCTACATCAATACCGACGCACTTTATATTGCTTGGAGAAAAGAAAAACACGAATCCGCAAGAGTAAAAATATATTTTATATAAACATAAGAACAGAAATGAGGAAAAATATGTCCAGTGAATTTTTAAACAGTATCGGACTTGGTGGAGTAGACATTGGATACATATTATTAGGAGTTACAGTATTATGTATAATTTTACTAATTGTAACCATTGTACAAATTACAAAGACAAGTAAGTTAAAAAAGAAATACGATAAGTTCATGCAGGGAAAAGATGCAAAGAGCTTAGAAACAGATATTATGAGATTGTATGAGGATAATGAATATTTAAAATCAACCACAGACAAAAACAGACATGATATCAAAAAATTATATAAAAATATGGAATCAGCATTCCAAAAAGTAGGTATTGTAAAATATGATGCTTTTCAACAAATGGGTGGAAAGTTGAGTTTTAGTTTAGCACTATTGGATCAAAACAATGATGGTTTTATTTTAAATTCAGTGCATAGTAGTGAAGGATGTTATTCTTATACAAAAGAAATTAAAAATGGAGAATGTTCTATTTCATTAGGCAGTGAAGAAGAAGTGGCATTGAATAAAGCAATGGGAATTGAATAAAAATACAAAGTGGGTGGAGTATTAATGAAGTTATGTAAACTAGACGAAATAGGACAGAATTGTGTGTTGGCAAAACCTGTCATGACATTTGATTATCAGGTTTTACTGGCTGAGGGGACAATGCTTCGACCGGAATATGTTGAAAAACTAAAAAATATGGGAATAACGGAAGTTTATGTTATAGAAGAGTTTATTCCGAATGCAGAAGAAGTTGTAATATTAAAAAAAGATATAGAGGATAACGTAAAAACAAAGATAAAGAATGTATTGGAAAAGCATACTTACAGTCATAATGAAGAATTGTCATCACTGAATAATGCAGCTGAAGATGTTATTATGAATATCTTGCAAGAAGAAAAAGTTGTTGAAAAAGTATTCGATATCAAAGAAAGAAGTTCGGATATATATGAACATTCTTTAAATCTGTGTTCTATGTCTGTATTAACGGCTGTTAAACTTGGATTATCAAAAGAAGAAGTACACGATATTGGTGTAGGAAGTCTTTTGCATGATATTGGACTGCGTTATTTAACAATTCAGTATTCAAATAAAAATCCGGATGATATGTCTACGGTAGAAAGAGCAGAATATAAGAAGCACCCGGTTTATGGATATACTGCATTAAAAAATGAATCATGGATTTCAGAGAGAACAAAAAATATTATACTTTATCATCATGAAAGAATGGATGGTTCAGGATATCCATTGAAAGCCTCTGATATTTCATTGGAGTGCAAAATTGTAAATGTATGTGATTCATTTGATGAAATGATTTGTGGAATAGGCTGTGAAAGAGTAAAAGTTCATGAAGCAATAGAGTATTTAAAAAACTTTAAAAATATTAAATTTGATGGTAAAATAATAGACGCATTTTTAGATTTTACAGCGGTGTATCCGGCAGGCTCTCTTGTAAGAACAAATGAGGGAGAAGTTGGAATAGTAATTCGTCAAAATAAAGAATTTCCGGACAGACCTGTATTAAAAATAGTACGTGATAAAGTAGGTAATCAGGTTTTAGGAGATATGGTATTGGATTTGGCAGATGTAAATAATGTATATGTCGAAGAAGTTTTAGATTAGAACAAATGCTGTCCGCAGTCAGCGAGCCGGCTTATTGTAAAATAATTGCGTTAAAGAACGCAGGATGGGAGAAAATATGATAGATATTAAATTTTTAAGAGAAAATCCTGAAGCAGTAAAAGAAAATATTAAGAAAAAATTTCAGGATAAAAAATTACCGTTAGTTGATGAAGTAATTGAATTAGATGCAGAAAGCAGAAAAACAAAACAGGAAGCAGACGACCTTCGTGCAAGCCGTAACAAGATTTCCAAAGAAATCGGTGCTCTTATGGGACAAGGCAAAAAAGAAGAAGCAGAAGCTAAAAAGGCTGAAGTTGCTGCTAACTCCAAGAGATTAGAAGAACTGGAACAGAAAGAAGCAGAATTAGAAGAAAAAATCAAAAAAATCATGATGACAATTCCGAACATCATCGATCCTTCCGTTCCAATTGGTAAAGATGACAGTGAAAACGTAGAAATTCAGAAGTACGGAGAACCGGTTGTTCCTGATTTTGAAGTACCTTACCATACAGAGATTATGGAAAAATTAAATGGTATTGATTTAGACAGTGCAAGAAAAGTAGCAGGAAACGGATTCTACTATTTAATGGGAGATATTGCGAGATTACATTCCGCAGTAATTTCTTATGCAAGAGATTTCATGATTGAAAGAGGATTTACTTACTGTATCCCTCCTTTTATGATTAGAAGCAGTGTTGTAACAGGTGTTATGAGTTTTGATGAAATGGATGCCATGATGTATAAAATCGAAGGTGAAGATTTATACTTAATCGGAACTTCTGAGCATTCCATGATTGGTAAATTTATTGATACAATTGTACCGGAAGAAACACTTCCACAGACATTGACAAGTTATTCACCATGTTTCAGAAAAGAAAAAGGTGCTCACGGCTTGGAAGAAAGAGGAGTTTACCGTATTCATCAGTTCGAAAAGCAGGAAATGATTGTAGTATGTAAACCGGAAGAATCACCAATGTGGTTTGAAAAATTATGGCAGAATACTGTAGATTTATTCCGTTCCATGGATATTCCTGTAAGAACAATTGAATGCTGTTCGGGTGACCTTGCAGACTTGAAAGTAAAATCATTCGACGTAGAAGCATGGTCTCCAAGACAGAAAAAATACTTTGAAGTAGGAAGCTGTTCTAACTTAGGTGATGCACAGGCAAGAAGATTGAAAATCCGTGTAAACGGAGAAAATGGAAAATATTTTGCTCATACATTAAATAATACAGTAGTTGCTCCGCCTAGAATGTTAATCGCATTTTTAGAAAACAACTTGCAGGAAGATGGTTCTATCAGAATTCCGGAAGTATTACGTCCTTATATGGGTGGAAAAGAAGTTATAAAATAATGAAATAAAATAAATTCCAAATATTATGTAAACAATAGAGTATATATTGGTTGTATAATAGTGATATAAAAATTAATAAAAGAAAGATTATGTCACATAAATGGAATAGTTATTAAATTACTAATTGAGAAGAAAAGAGGTGAAATCTTTGCATAAATTCATGAGAGCAATTGGATTTTCAAAATTGCAGGATAAAAAACAATTGCAGGCATTGGTTACAGAAGTTGTTCTAAATGCAGACGAACGTAAATATACAACAAAAACGGACGAAACAGCTATTGGAGAATTTTGCAAAGATTTCGCCAAAAATATAGGAATAGCAGTATGCGGAGAATTTGACGATGGCGATAAATTTACTTTTGATTATTGCTATCCATATCTTCGTGGAACAGGAATCAGTTCCACAGAAGATGTGACAGTAGAACGTCATGCAGCCAATGAATCCTATGCAGGAGTTTGTGATGATATAAAAGTAGGAGTATCACTGATTTTTTATCTTCAGGATATGATTTCTTATATCAAAGCAAAGAACTTAGGTAAGTTGCCGGTTCGAGGAACTACGCTTACTTTGTCAGCTCTTTCTACACAAGGCATGATTATGATGCCGATTATGAAAAATGAGAGACAAAAGCAGAAGACAAAGAAAGAAATGAACAATAGGAATCATCTGATTGCGGCAGCAAGAAGAGGCGATGAAGAAGCAATTGAAACATTGACCTTAGAAGATATGGATATGTATACTACCATATCAAGAAAAATAAGAAAAGAAGATGTATTTAGTCTGGTAGATACTTATTTTATGCCATATGGAGTGGAATGTGACCAGTATTCCGTGCTTGGAGAAATTACAGATTGTCATCGCACTAAGAACAAGCTTACCGGAGAAGAAATTTATATTTTAACAATTAACTGTAATGAATTGACATTTGACGTTTGTATTAATATAATAGATTTGTTTGGAGAACCGCAGATTGGTCGGCGGTTTAAAGGAACAATCTGGATGCAGGGATTAATTAATTTCCCTGATTAAAAAGTCTGACTGGAAAGCCGGACTTTTGAGAAATTTGCTTCCATAGTTAAATGGATATAACAGACCCCTCCTAAGGGTCAGTTGTAGGTTCGATTCCTACTGGGAGCAGTCATAAAAAATAAACACCTAAATAAAAAATAGCATATAAAAATGTAAACCCTCTTTTGTTAAACTATAACGAAAAACAAAAGGGGGTTTTTATATGGAACCGATTATTAAAATGGAAGACATAAACAAAGAGTTCAAAGTAGTAAAACGCCGGGAAGGAGTCAAAGGCAGTATTCGTGATTTATTTTCCAGAGAATACAGTATCCTTCATGCAGTAAATAACGTATCACTTGATATTATGCCGGGAGAGATGGTAGGGTATCTCGGACCGAACGGCGCAGGAAAATCAACTACAATTAAAATGATGACCGGTATTTTAGAACCAACCAGCGGAAAAATTCTTGTAAATGGAAGAGTTCCTTATGAAAACAGGACAAAAAATGCACAGGATATAGGGGTAGTTTTTGGTCAGAGAACACAGCTTTGGTGGTCCCTTCCTGTAATAGAATCTTTTAAGATTTTAAAGGAAATATACAGAATTCCAGATAAAGAATACAAAGATAATTTAGAATATTATGATGCGTTAGTAGATGCCGGTAAATTATATCACAAAGCAGTAAGAGAAATGTCATTGGGACAAAGAACTCTTTGCGATATATTAGCGGCATTTTTACATAATCCGGGAGTCGTATTTATGGATGAGCCTACAATAGGTCTGGATGTATCCATGAAAGGAAAAATACGTCAGCTGGTAGGAAATCTGAATGAGAAAAAAGGAACAACAGTTATTCTGACTACTCATGATATGGGTGATGTGGATGCACTTTGTAAGCGAATTGTAATCATCGATAAAGGAACGATGATTTATGACAATGATATTGCACAGCTGCAACAATATTTCGGAGCATACAGAACCTTAAAAATTCAGTTTAATAAACAGGCAGAAAATGTGGAGAACGAAGTGTTAGAGGCACAGGCAAAGGAAGTAGAAAACTGGATTTTGGAGAAATATCCGCATGTAAAATCACTTGCTGTTTCCGTGGAAGACAAATGGATAAATATTCTCCTGAATGAAGATGAAGTACATATGATGGATGCAATCAACTGCATACAAAATAACAAACGTATTGTGGATATGAATCTTCAGGAAATTTCTACGGAAAGTGTTATCCGTAAAATTTATGAAGGCGGCGTAAACTAAATATGTGGATAAGTAGTGAAAAATTTCACTAAAACGTGGATGAATTCACGGGAAACTTCAGGAGGCAGATATGAATATAGTAAAAAATACTTCTGCCAGAGTAAAGCAATATTTAGCTTTGATACGAGGCAGTATAATGGAAGGATTAACTTTCCGTACAGGAACAATTGTGTCGATTATCGGAAATTTAATTTACTTAGTAATCATATATTTTCTTTGGAAAGCAATTTACAATTCCAGTCCTACGGATGTTGTAAATGGTATGACGTTTTATGATACGTTAGTGTATCTGGTGTTGGCGGCAGCCATGTTTAATTTTCTGGATAGTTTTGTTGTGTGGGATATTGGCAGAAGCTATCAGACAGGAGAGCTGGTTGAATTTCTTGTAAAACCGATAGATTATCAGATTTACTTGTTTTTCTCACATTTTGGAAACAATATTGTGGCATTTGTTATTACCTTTCTTCCCACATTTTTTATCATTTACTTTGTTACGCAGGGAAGCTTTGCACTTGGAATTAATATAATATTCTTTCTGATAAGTATTCTTTTGGCGGTGGGAGTAAATTTTTGTGTGGACTTTTTGGTAGGGATTATATGTTTTTATACGCAGTCAATATGGGGCGTAAATATTATGAAGGAAGTGGTAGTTTCCCTCTTATCCGGTGCGACCATTCCGCTTGCGTTTTTCCCGGAAAAGTTTCGAATGATAGTGGATCTGTTGCCGTTTCAGGCAATTTATAATATGCCGTTACAAATATTAATAGATAAAAATATGGCTGGCATGGATTATATAAAAAGCATTGGTTTGCAGTTGTTCTGGCTGATAGTTTTATATTATGCAGGCAAGCTGTTTTGGAAACGTTCTATGCGGATTTTGACAGTGAACGGAGGTTGATTGGGTGAAACAGGAGAGAAATGGATTACGTTATTATGCCCATATTTATAAAATGATTCTTTTGCAGGATTTAAAGAGCAAAATGAGTTATCGGGCAGATTTTATTATTTCTACAATTGGGATGTTGTTTACGAACATATCGGGATTTGTTGCTTTCTGGATTTTGTTTCAGAATTTCCCGGATATTAAAGGATGGACATATCATGAAATGTTGTTCTTATATGGGTTTTCCATGCTGGCAATGACACCGGTGCAGTGCTTTTTTGATAACAACTGGAATCTGAACCGAGCTTTGTACAGAGGGGATTTCATCAAATATTGTTTCCGTCCGTTAAACTTATTTTTCTATTTTATATCGGAAGTATTTGATGCAAAAGGATTAGGGCAGCTTGCTTTCGGACTTGGTACAATTATATATACATGGAATAAGCTGGCGATTCCGGTAACTGTTATTACGATTGTACAGATGGTGCTGGGGGTTATTTCCGCATCCTTATTTATGATTGCAATAATGAACTTTGCTGCGGCAACAGGATTTTGGATTGTAGGTGCAACAAATGTCATGATATTAATGTTTAAATTTAAAGATTATGCCAGATATCCGGTAACTATTTTTAATAAAGCTTTTCAGTATATTTTCACGTTTCTGATACCAATAGGATTTATGGCATATTATCCGAGTTTAATGTTTATTCGGCCGGATAAGGTTCCGGTTTTAACGTACATAACACCATTGTACGGAATCTTGTTTTTTTATCTTAGCTATAAGTTCTGGATGAAGGGTGCAAGACAGTATTCGGGAACAGGATCATAAAAATAGAACTCCCCAAAGTGATATTTTTTGTACAATATAAAAAGTATTGCTTTTTAAGGGGTTCTTTTTTGTGTAAAAAAATTGTAAAATAAATCTAGACTAACTTTAAATATGTGGATATAATAGCAACGGGAATTGTCAAAACATTATAAAAGGGTGTGACAATATGTTTTATGAAAATGCGTTGAAGGATCAAAGAATTATCGTCAGACGTGAGGAAGATAAGGAAGTTCTTGCAGATACGAAAATAATCAGATATGATATTTTGAATAATTCTGTTACTATCAGTGCCGATAGTTTAGTAAGAAAAGAATTATCTAATGTGTCTATATTAATTTTTGGGTTTAAAAAATTGTATGAATTTCATGGTACTATCAAAGGAACAATGGTAGAAAATGAAATTGAAGTACTTTTAGGTAGAAGAAAAGTAAAAGAGGACAGAAAAAGAACCCGATACCGGATTCGTATGAAAGGTCATGTGACTACGATTCGGATTGAAAAAGAAAAAATAAGTTTAAAAAAACCGATAGAAGTAAAAACATTAAATATGAGTTCAAATGGTATATTAATGAGGGCGGATTCGGGAAGTTTTTATATTGGAAGTAATTTTTCAACATCATTATTTATAGATGGTAAAGAACTGGAATTTGACTGTGAAGTAGTGAGAATTCAAAATAGTAAAGCCAGAACAGAAGAATATGGATGTAAAGTTAAGGAAGTAAGGCTATTATAATTTTTAGGAGCAAAAATGAGCACAAAAAAGAAATTAAGAAAAATGCCAATTGAATATTTATGGGATGGTCTGGTGCTTGAAGATGACATTTTTAATCATAATGGTTCTGTGCTTTTGTTGCCAAAAGGTGAGTTGGTTACTGAGGGTAAATTAAAGAAACTTTCAAATTTTAGTGTGGAAGAAAAATATGTAATGGTTTGTGAGGAATGCTATTATAATATTTTGTCAAAAGCGAATATTCCTGCTGAAATTCGCCAGAAAATCACAGAAAATCAAACGGGATATACTGAAATAAAACAAAATGTAGGCGGCATTTTTCATAAAGCGTCAGAAGATAAAGAGTGGTTTCATAATGATGAAATAGAGCCGGTTATTCAACAAATATCGGAAAAGTTAAATGATGTAGATCCTATTCTCATTTTTTCCTGTATTAATTTTCCAAGACCTATGGATGAAGGGTTACAAAGACATTGCTTAAATGTTGCCTTTTTAAATGGATTAATGGGCGAGTGGCTAAATCTTCCCAAAGAAGACATCCGATTGTTGGTAATGGCGGGACTTTTACATGATATAGGGAAAACTAAAATTCCGGAAGAAGTTTTAAATGCACCGAGAAAATTAACAAAAGAAGAGTTTGCTGTTATGAGAAATCATCCGGTATTTTCTTATGAAATGATGGAGAAAGGGTTTGATGAACGTGTCAGACTGACTGCGAGACATCATCATGAGAAAATGGATGGAAAAGGATATCCTGATGGTTTAGCAGGAGATGAAATTTCACTTTTTGCCAGAATCACTGCGGTTTCTGATATATATGACGCTATGGTTTCAAAGAGAGTTTATAAAGAAGGAAGACTTTCGCTGGATGTATTTGATTCATTTTATAAACAAAAATATGATGGATTGGATATGGATTTAGTGATGATTTTTCTTAAAAATATGAGAAAGAATTTTTTGAATAAAAAAGTAATTATGTCGGATAAAATAATAGGTGAGATTATGTACATTCCTCCAAATGATTGTGCAAATCCTATTGTAAAAAGTGGTAAAATAATAAAGCAGACAGATGATGAATGGTATTGTAAAGAGATTCTTTCAGAAATTTAAATGTTAAAATAAGTATAATAATAAAATTATTATATAAAATATAATGAATCAGGGTGATGGATTTTCTGTCATCCTTTTTTTGAATGGACTTGAAGAGGAGAGATTAGATATGATTTATACTTTAACTTTTAACCCATCTTTGGATTATATTGTAAAGGTTTCTGATTTTAAAAATGGAGTTGTTAACCGCACAAAAGAAGAAATTATTTTCCCGGGAGGAAAAGGAATTAATGTTTCCATGGTATTGAAAAATCTTGGTTTTGAAAGTACGGCATTAGGATATTATGCCGGATTTACGGGAGATAAATTGAGAAGTCTTTTAGAGGAAAAAGGTATTAAAACAGATTTTCTGCAGGTAAAAGATGGTATAACAAGAATTAATGTAAAAATTAAATCTAATCAGGAAACAGAGATTAATGCGCAGGGACCGGAAATCAGTGAAGAGGATATTCAAAAGCTTTATGTAAAACTGGACAATTTAGAGGATGGAGATATATTGGTTATGGCAGGAAGCATTCCTGATGTAATGCCGGGAACCATGTATATGGACATTATGAAATATTTAGAGGGAAAGAAACTGAAAATAGTAGTAGATGCTACGAAGGATCTGCTGGTAAATGTATTGCAGTATCATCCCTTTTTAATTAAACCGAATAATCATGAATTAAGTGAGATTTTTCATGTGGAAATTAAAGAAAAAACGGATGTAATTCATTATGGAAAACAGTTGCAGGAAAAAGGGGCTAGAAATGTTTTAGTATCTATGGCAGGTGACGGAGCTGTTTTAATTGCAGAAGATGGAACTGTTTATCAGTCCGAAGCTCCGAAAGGAACCGTGGTAAATTCCGTAGGTGCCGGAGATTCTATGGTGGCAGGCTTTCTGGCAGGTTTTCTGAAATCAGGAGCATATGAAAAAGCTTTTAAAATGGGATTATATACAGGAAGTGCATCGGCTTTTTCAGAAGAACTTGCTACAAAGGAAGAAGTAGCAGAGTTATGGAACAGAATGGAGAAAAAACAATAATAATAAAGTGGTAAAAGGGGAGAATATGTACAAGTGAATCTATTGTAAAAGTAGGAGGTGTACATGAAAATCAGAGAATTATTGGCTGTTGAAAGTATTGAGCTTAATGGAAAAGCTGATACAAAGCAGGAAGCTCTTGAAAAAGCAGTTGCATTAATGGTAAAGAGCGGGAAAATAAGTGATATTAATATTTATCGTAAGGGTGTCTATGCCAGAGAAGAAGAAAGTACAACAGGAATAGGAGATGGAATTGCGATTCCTCATTGTAAGTCTGAAGCAGTAAAAAAACCGGGACTTGCGGCAATGGTCATCCCGGAGGGAGTGGATTTTAATTCTCTGGATGGAGAAAAAGTAGATTTACTGTTTCTCATTGCAGCACCAAATACAGAAGATAATGTACATTTGGAAGTATTGAGCAGATTATCTGTGTTGCTAATGGATGAAACATTTACAAATAATCTTAGAAATGCAAAAACAGCAGAGGAATTTTTAAGTATAATTGATTTGGCAGAAGCAGAAAGAGATTCCCAAAATGCTTTAAATAATGAAAATTATACAAATACGGCAGATACAACAGGAAAAGATACGGATAGTGGAAGTAATATACAAAACAGTACAGGGAAGTTGATTCTTGCCGTAACGGGATGTCCTACCGGAATTGCACATACTTATATGGCGGCAGAAAGTCTGGAAAAGAAAGCAAAAGAATTGGGGTGCCGCATTAAAGTGGAAACCAGGGGTTCCGGCGGAGCAAAAAATGTGCTTACAAAGGCAGAAATTGCAGAAGCGGATTGTATTATAGTAGCAGCAGATACACAGGTTCCGATGGAAAGATTTCATGGGAAACCTGTAATTCAGTGTAAAGTAGCAGATGGAATCAGCAAATCAAAAGAACTTCTTACAAAAGCAATGAACGGTAAGGCGACTTTGTATCAGGGAGAAGGTAAGGCAGAAGAAAGTGACAGCGAAGAAAAGGACAGCCTTGGTCATCAGATTTACAAGAACCTTATGAATGGTGTTTCTCACATGCTTCCGTTTGTAGTAGGTGGAGGTATTTTAATTGCGATAGCATTTCTGATAGATGGATTTTCTGTAGATTTAAATTCCCTCCCGTTAGAGGAAAGAGGTAACTTTGGTACAATTACACCTCTTGCGGCTATGTTTAAATCAATTGGCGGTGTAGCATTTGATTTTATGCTTCCGATACTTGCAGGATTTATTGCCATGAGTATTGCGGACCGACCGGGTCTTGCCGTAGGTTTTGTTGGAGGTGCGATTGCCGCAAATGGTACTTCAGGTTTTCTCGGAGCATTAGTAGCAGGTTTTCTTGCGGGATATACCATAAAATTATTAAAGAAAATATTTGATAAGCTTCCGGAAAGTCTGGAAGGATTGAAACCGGTATTACTGTATCCGTTGCTTGGTATTTTGATAGTGGGTGTAGTTATGACTTATCTGGTAGAGCCACCGATTGGTGCGCTGAATACTATGATAAATAATGGTTTGAACAGCTTAAATGGTGCAAGTGCTGTATTTTTAGGAATTTTACTCGGTGGGATGATGGCTGTAGATATGGGAGGACCGGTAAATAAAGCAGCATATGTATTTGGTACAGCGTCTATTGCTGCCGGAAATTATAATATTATGGCGGCAGTTATGATTGGTGGAATGGTGCCACCGGTTGCCATTGCCTTAGCCTCTTTATTTTTTAAAAATAAATTTACGGCAGAGGAGAGAAAAGCAGGTCCTACAAACTTTATTATGGGATTATCTTTCATTACAGAAGGTGCAATTCCTTTTGCGGCTTCAGATCCGCTTAGGGTATTGCCGGCATGTGTAGCAGGTTCCGCAGTGGCAGGAGCATTATCCATGGCATTTAATTGTACTTTGATGGCGCCTCACGGAGGAATTTTTGTATTCCTGACAGTAGGAAATCCGTTGATGTATCTGGCAGCCTTAGCCGCAGGTTCGGCAGTAGGTTGTGTGTTGCTTGGGGTATTGAAGAAAGAGGTTTCAATAAAAGAGAAGAAGTAATCAGAAAAACTTTAAAGTATGAAAATAAGAGAATGAAGAAAACTATATAAGTATAATAATAATATAAAAAGTATTTTATATTAAATAATAATAAAACATTGTTAAATATAAAACAATATGTATGGAGGGAAGTAATTCATGAAGGAATTCAAATATGTTATTAAGGATAAAGATGGTATGCATGCAAGACCGGCGGGGTTGTTTGTTAAGGAGGCATCATTATATCCTTGTACTGTAAGTATTTGCAGAGGGGATAAGGAAGTGGATGCAAAGCGTATTCTTGGAATTATGGGACTTGGTATAAAATCTGGTGAAGAAATTACGATTAAGGTAGAGGGCGAAAAAGAAGAAGAGGCAATGGAGGCTTTAAGGAAGTTTTTGGAGGAAAATTTGTAAATATAGTCTAAATTTGCCGGTTATGAGAAAGGCATGGGTAATAACATGGTATTGGAAGGAAAAAGCGTATTCGGCGGAATTGCAATAGGCAGACTTGCCGTATATAAGAAAAAAGATACACAGGTCAAACGTATAAAGATTACTGATACCGAGGCAGAGATACAGCGCTTTGCCTCTGCTAAGAAAACGGCGAAGGAGCAGCTTTCGGGACTTTATGAAAAAGCACTGAAAGAAGTGGGCGAAGTAAATGCCATGATTTTTGAAGTACATCAGATGATGCTGGATGATTTGGATTATAATGAAGCGGTTTCCAATATGATTCAGATACAGGAGGTAAATGCAGAGTTTGCAGTAGCTTCTGCCAGCGATAATTTTTCACAAATGTTTGCAGCAATGGAAGATGAATATATGAGGGAGCGTGCTGCAGACATTAAAGATGTCAGCAATAGGATAATAGCCATTTTACAAGGGGCAATTGATGGAGTAACAATAGGTGAAGAGCAGGTTATTTTGTTGGCAGATGATTTGGCACCGAGCGAAACCGTACAATTGGATAAGTCAAAAGTACTTTCTTTTGTAACAAAGTATGGTTCAACCAATTCTCATACAGCTATTTTGGCAAGAACCATGAATATTCCCGCATTAATTGGTGTAGATTTAAAGAATACGGATGAAATAGATGGAAAATGGGGTATTGTTGATGGATATCAAGGTGCTCTTTATGTAGAACCGGATGAAGAAACACTTTCAAAATATGAACAAATGAAAAGGGAAGATGAACAAAAAAGACATCTCCTTCAGGAATTAAAAGGAAAAGAAAACATAACACTGGATGGAACAAAAATTAATCTTTATGCCAATATAGGAAGTGTAGCAGATGTTGCAAATGTACTGAAAAATGATGCAGGAGGAATCGGATTATTTCGTAGTGAATTTTTGTATTTGGAATCTAAGGATTATCCGACGGAGGAAGCACAGTTTTCTGCTTATAAAACCGTAGCAGAAAGAATGGCAGGAAAAAAAGTGATTATTCGAACACTGGATATTGGTGCAGATAAACAGGTAGATTATTTCAATATGGATAAAGAAGAAAATCCGGCAATGGGATATCGGGCAATCCGCATATGTCTGGATAGAAAAGAGATCTTTAAAACCCAGTTGCGTGCTATTTACAGGGCAAGTTATTATGGAATAATTTCTATTATGTTTCCTATGATTATTTCTGTGCAGGAAGTAAAACAGATTAAGGAAATTATTGCGGAAGTAAAGGCAGAATTAGACCGAGAAGGCTTGCCTTACAGGGATGTGGAAATCGGTATTATGATTGAAACGCCGGCGGCAGTTATGATTAGTGATTTGTTAGCGAAGGAAGTAGATTTCTTCTCTATCGGAACAAACGATTTAACCCAATATACCCTTGCAATTGACAGACAGAATCCAAAACTGGAGGATATTTATGATGCACATCATGAAGCCGTGCTTCGAATGTTGAAGCTGGTTGTGGATAACGGACATAAAGAAGGCTGCTGGGTGGGGATATGTGGTGAACTTGGTGCAGATACTACATTAACAGAAACATTTCTTAGAATGGGGTTTGATGAATTGTCGGTAACGCCGTCGATGGTGTTGAAGGTAAGAGAAAAGATCCGAGGGTTGGATTTATCGAAATAGTGTTATATATGCTGTTGAAGTCTTTAATGTCAGAGGTGAAAAGTTTTAGCGCCTCTGGCATTGTTACTGTACAGACCCCATAAATAATTATTGTTACAATTGCTGAAATTTATTTTTTTATTTTGTGGATTGGCTTAAGCATTTGTGAATACCATGTTGATGGTATTCCATAAATGCTTTTTTTGTTTTATTTATCCACTTT
>JAFSBX010000135.1 GCA_017437065.1 Lachnospiraceae bacterium | reverse complement strand
TTGTTGCGTGTGCGTTTGTCACATTTAGATGAAATAAACGCAGAGCGTGCAGATATAGCTGCAGCATATACAGCAGCTATAAACAATGAGAAAGTATTATTACCACAGATTCGAACCGGTGCCTCATCTGTGTTTCATCAGTATGTGGTGCGTACAGATGATAGAGATAAATTTATGAATTATTTGCAGGATCGAGGAATTGGTACGATTATTCATTACCCAATTCCGCCTCATTTAGCTGAAGCCTATCAGTATCTGGGCTATGAAAAAGGTGCATATCCAATTACAGAAGTATATGCGGATACAGTATTGTCATTGCCAATGTATACCGGCATGACGCAAGAAGAAATTAAGTATGTTATTGATGTAATTAATGAATATAAATAACAGGAGCGCGAGCAAATATGAAATTTGTAGGAGCACAGATGTTGGAATTCCCGGAAGTGGGCGATGAACGCGGAAAGATGGTAATCGTAGAAGGGGAATTGGATATTCCGTTTGATATTAAGCGTGTATTTTATATTTATGGTTCTGATGCAGATGTCGTGCGTGGACAACATGCCAACAGAAAGTCTGAATTCGTGCTAATTAATGTGGCAGGCACAAGCAAAGTGAAAGTACTGGATGGGAAAGGCAACGAGGCTATTTTTGTATTAAATCGTCCACATACCGGTGTGTATTTGCCAAAAATGATTTGGAAAGACATGTATGATTTCAGTGAGGATTCTGTACTGCTGTGTTTATCCAGTGAACATTATGATGCCGCTGAATATATTCGAAATTATGACGAATTTCTGCAAGAAATTAATAATAAATAGGTGACGATAATGAAAGTATCTATCATAATTCCAGTGTATTATAACGAAGATACATTGATGATGTGCTATCAGGATTTAAAAGAAAAAGTATTAACAAAGCTTGAGAGTTATGAACTGATTCTAGTGGATGACGGCTCCGGCGATAGCTCATGGAATGTAATGAATGCAATCGCGCAAATAGACGAAAATACAAAACTATTGAAACTGTCTAGAAACTTTGGCTCTCACGCAGCTTGTCTGGCCGGTTTAAGTATTTGTACAGGTGATTGTGCTACAATTAAAGCGGCAGATTTGCAGGAACCATCTGAACTGATACTGGAAATGCTGGAAAGCTGGCAGCGTGGAAATAAAGTTGTGTTAGCGGTACGAGAAGATCGGGAAGAACCGATGAGTCAGAAGCTGTTTGCGAACCTGTATTACTGGATGGTGCGTAAATTTGCGCTGAAAACAATGCCGAAATCTGGCTTTGACTGCTATCTAATCGATCGGAAGGTAGTAGAAGTACTGAAACTGCTGGATGAAAGTAATTCTGCGATTACTTTGCAAATCTTATGGGCTGGTTTTCAGACGGAGGAAATTAAATATGTGCGCAAGGCTCGCGAAGTAGGCGTATCTCGATGGACATTGGCAAAGAAAGTGAAATTGGTAGTAGATTCTCTGGTCAGTTTTTCTTTCATTCCATTACGTTTTATGAGTGTAGTGGGAGCATTGTTTTCAATGGGGGCTGCTATTTGGGCGATTGTGTTAGTAATTTGCAAACTGCTTGGGACCATTGAAGTGGCAGGTTGGACAACCTTGATTGTTATTAATTTGTTTTCTTCAGGGCTTATTATGCTTACGCTGGGCATATTAGGAGAATATGTATGGCGTACTTTGGATGCTTCACGCAAACGTCCGGTGTTTATTGTTGACGAACTAATTGATAATAACAAGGTTTAATATAGTTTTTATATGTTAAAGATGGTGATGATATGGCTGAAAATATAGATGTAGTTCCATACAGTGATACCGATGAATTCCGATGGGACAGATTTGTACTGCAAGAAAGTATAAACGGGACTTTTTTGCAATCAAGAAATTTCTTGAACTATCATAGAAAAGGAAAATTTGCAGACCATTCTTTAATATTTACAAAGGGAACGAATATTGTTGCTGTTATCCCGGCGCATATTGTAGAACAGGATGGCCGTAAGTGTTTGGTTTCTCATCAGGGGTCTACATTTGGAGGAATTGTATTAGGAGAGCAATTTAAAAAACTTGCAAATGTTGAAGCGGTATTTGAGGCTTTTCATCAGTATGTTTTTGACAATAAAATCGACTCTGTACAGTTAAAGATGACAGGGGATATATATACAAAAGATGTAACAGACATTTTAGAGTATTACTTTTTTATGAATGGATATGAGACATCTTGTGAAGTAGGTTATTATATTGATTTTGATCAATATAATGACGAAATAATCTCGAATTTTACAGCTTCCCGGAGACGTCATTATAATAATTCTTTACAGTATAATTTGACCTTTAAGCAAATTTTTTCTGATGATGAAATTGAACTATTTTATGATGTTTTGAGTGATAACCAAAAGAAATTTAATAAAACACCAATACACTCTATAGAAGAATTATTGGATTTGAAAAATAATAGATTAAAAGATATAGTGCAGTTTTTTGGGGTGTATTCAGAAAGTGAATTGATTGCAGGAAGTATGGTTTTTTGTTTTGATAAAAATGTGTTTCATACACAATATCTTGCATGTCGACAAGATCAAACAGATACACATGCCAATGAGTTTTTATACAAACATTTAATCGATGAAGCAAAGAAAAGCGGTTTTGCGAAATTATCTTTCGGCACATCTACTCTTGAAGGCGGAAAAGTATTAAATAAATCTTTGGCACAATTTAAAGAAGGTTTTGGAACGACCGCTTATGTGAACAGGACATATAGAAAGAATTTCGATTTTTAATTTATATAATAAATGAGGCGGTTTCTGTGAATATACAATTTGTTGAATTTGATGAAAGATTTTTTTTGTTATCACAAAAGTGGCTTAATAATTCGGAAATAAAAAAATTAACAATGACACCGGATACCGATGAAAACGATAGAATTGCATGGTATGAATCATTGAAACATCGTGAAGATTATTATATAAAAGGAATCCTGGCTGATGATGTACCGATTGGCGCTGTGGGGATTAAGCATATAAATCGTGTTTCCGGTACCGGAGAGTATTGGGGATATATTGGCGAAAAATCATACATTGGAAAAGGAATCGGCAAAGAAATGATGGCAGCAATGTATGCCACAGCATATGCTTTAGGATTAAATCGGCTGACTTTAAAGGTAGCTGATTTTAATATACGTGCATGTCGTTTATATGAAAAACAGGGCTTTGTTGAGACTGCTCGTGAGGATCATGTGATTGTGATGGAAAAAATTTTGAATGTATAGTTGGAGCGTGTATGAATGTGCGTATAGGGAAGAAAAGGATTGTTACGGCAGCTTTCATATTTATAGTCTTGTTTATTTTGCAAAAGACTTTTAATATTGGTTCAGGGCAGTATTATTATGATGTCGGATATTATAATAATATCGGGATTAGTATGTTTGCAAGCGGTCAGTTTAGCTTTCAGACTATGATTACAGATTTTCGCGGATATGTATTCCCATTGTATTTAGGACTTTGCAATCAAATTGACAGTGCATTGCATATCACAAATTCTATCCATATTATCAGCAGTCTTATTTTAACGATTCTGTTGATGATTTATTTGGATTTTTGTCAAAAGCTTTTTCAGAGCAATCAAACCAAAAAATACTCTTATTGGATATCTGCTTTGGTACCGATAGCGTTGCTTTTAACATTTTTTTATGGGTTGGTATTATATCCGCTTACAGATTTATATGCAGCGTTACTCTGCATTACAGCAGGCTGGTTTATATATTTTGCCCTGCAAAATGAGTCTTTACACAAAGCAGGTTTGATGTACTTTTTTGCGGGAACATGTATTTATAGCGCATATAATATTCGAACCATCTACCTATTGAGTATCTATTGTTTATTTTTAGCAATTGCTTTCATGGAACGTAAGAAAGTAAAGAATGTAATTTTAGCACTATTTTCATTTGCGTTAGGCATTTTTGTTTGTGCCATTCCGCAAATTATAATCAACTTTCAAAGATATGAGATTATTTCTCCATGGATTAATAATCAGAATTTATTTGCAAGGCAGCTTTTTTGGGGACTGCAATCTTTGAAATATGGTACCTATGTCGGTTCTGAAATTCCTGATTTAGCCGGAATGTATTATACAGATCCAATCGGGAAACAAATTGTCGATACTTTTGTTGCATCGGGTGGGGTCTTAAGCATAGGAAGCTATATCAAACTGTTTTTTGCATATCCGCTGGAGTATATTGCAATCATTGGAAAACATGTTTATAATGCATTTTTTATTTTGTTTCCGGAGCAATATGTGTTTAATTTGAATAGCAGCAGATATTTCTACGCAATTGCAGGATTGGTTATTGTTTTTCTGTTTTTTGTAGCAATTGCTATGAATCGAAACAAAACGACAACTAACGAGAAATTAATTGTGTTTGCCCTATTATTGCCAAGTATGGCTATCTTATTTGGTGCGGTAGAAGAACGGTTTTTGGTATTGCCGTATATGCTTGTATACGGGTATTTAGCTAATTTTGATTTTAAAGAAATATTCAAAAAATTTAATAAACAGGATCTTATTGTTGTACTTTTCTTGTTTGTTGTTTTTGCGGCAACAGCATTATCTATAGAAAGTGAAATTCTGAGCAGTTTACAAGGCTGCCCGCTCACTTTTTCTGGTTTGCTGTAAATATCTAAAAATTATACAAATTGGCATTAAAATAAGCCAGGTTCTAAAAAATTAGAGCCTGGCTTATTTTGTTCTATCTGCATACTTGTCCGCATATAGTGAAACATAGCGAATTTGTATAGGAGATGGACTGTATGACAGGCAATTATATAGGCGCAGCACGAGTGGAACTATTGCTAGAACAATATTTCCCAAAAGAGTTACAGGAAAATGTTTTACAATGTGTCAATCATTTAGACAATGGGTTGAATTCTTTACAGGAAATTCGCTGCAGAGTTCATAAACCATTATTTTTACGTTGTGCACAGGGAAAGGAGATACAGGCTATTGACAACGTATCTTCGAAACAAATGCGTTATATGGTGAATCGTATTAGTCAGGGCTCGGTTTATGCATGGGAAGAGGAATTTCGTCGCGGGTATCTTACGTTGCCGGGAGGCTGTCGTGTAGGATTAACAGGAAAAGCTGTATTGGAACAGGGACAGATACACACCTTGACACATATTAACGGTCTCAATTTTCGTATTGCAAGAGCAGTATCCGGTGCTGCTGACATTTTGATGCCGTTATTATATGAGGGGGATCATATCCGTAATTGTCTATTGGTATCACCGCCGGGCGGAGGTAAAACTACGATGCTGCGGGATATGGTGCGGCAGTTAAGTGATGGTGTAACGGTATTGGGGAAGCCGGGATACACGGTAGCGGTGGTTGATGAACGTTCTGAAATTGCCGGATGTATACAGGGCATTCCACAACTGGATGTCGGATGTCGTACCGATGTGCTGGATGGGTGCTCGAAAAGCGAGGGTATACGAATGATGATACGTGCTATGGCACCACAGATAATTGCAGTAGATGAAATCGGCACAGAGGCAGATGTGCAAGCACTGGAAGAAGCCTCTGAAAGCGGTGTAGCGGTATTCGCTACAGCACATGGAATTTCTATAGAAGGGCTTTACAGGCATCCGGTACTGTACAAGCTGGTAAAAGGCGGCTAT
>JAFSBX010000134.1 GCA_017437065.1 Lachnospiraceae bacterium | reverse complement strand
GTGAGTTAGTATGTTCCTCACATCCAGCTTCCTTCAGATTCTACCTCACGATAGACACCCTTGCTTTCGGCTATATCCTTCCCACTACCGGGCAGATTTGGGACTTTAACCCTTAAGAAACGTGCGCCGCTAGGCGCACCACACTAAAAAATGTTCAATATTAAACAAAAAAGGTATCTATAATTTCACGAAGTGCAGCATCTCCACCTTTTCTCTCCGTAACATAACATGCTGCCTCTTTTGCTGCTTCTATGGCATTTGAAACACTGAATCCCATACCTACAGACTTCAATACTTCCACATCATTAATATCGTCGCCTACATATGCCACATTCTCTAATGTACAGCCATATTTTTCACATATTTCCTTCACAACCGGCAATTTGTCACCAATACCGCAATGAACTTCTTCCATTTTTAGTTTTTCCGCTCTCCGGCGTACCATATTTACGTCTTCTCCGGTTATAATTCCGGTAATAATACCTTTTTCTCTAAGAAGCTTAAATCCCATACCATCTTTGGTGTTAAATTTCTTCAGTTCATCACCGTTTTCTGTATAATACATACCACCGTCGGTTAAACACCCATCACTGTCCGTCAAAAAGATTTTAATATCCACTGCCTTTTTCTTTAATTCTTCCTGTACACTCAATTTGGAGTCATTCTCATCCGAAACAATTCCATTCTTTTTCATCAATGCTTCAATGATAACCCAGTCACTTAACTCATCAATTTCAAAGAAAGTATCTTCATTCATTTCCACAGCTTTCATTCTGCCGGATACTCTGTTTTTCGTTTTTAACAAATCTTCTCTTCCTGTAATATAAAAAGCTCCGTTTTCTACAAGATATCCATCATACTCCTGTCTACGGGGACGATGAAACACATCATAATTCGTTGGATTTACATACCCGTTTTCATCTGCTGCCCAGTGGAAACGCTTTTGTCTGACAACGGACAACACGCTGTCAGTATCTTCTTCTTCAAATAAGGCAAATCCTTTGTCTAAATCACTTCCTTGCAACATAGGAGAAGTCGCTTGAATCAACACAATATTATCAAATTCTCTTCCTTCTGCAAATTCCAGCATAGCTGATTCCGTAGAAGCCGTGTCAGAAGCAGATTCCGCACTTCTTCCAATCACCTCTACCTTTGGCATCTGAAAGCTTTCTACGGTCTCTTTGATTTTTTCACTATCCGTAGCCACATATACTTTATCAATAAACTTACAATCACATGCTGCTTTTACTGTCCAGTACACTAACGGTCTACCGCACATAGAACGTATATTTTTCAGAGGAATTGACTTACTTCCGCCTCTGACCGGAATAAATGCTACATTCATCTTCTTTACCCCAATCACGATATGGAGCGGATGTTATCCGCTCCATTTAAATTAATGTTTACGATATTTTAATTTGTCTCTCTGTACCTGTTCGATAGGAAGAATTTCCTGATCCTTGTATGTTAAAGCTTTGTAGGTAGAATTTAAATTTCTTACAAGCTTTCGTACTCCATCCGGCTCTAAGGAGGCTGCATGGTCTGTTCCCTTCCATGTTCTGTCTAACGTATAATGTCTTTCAATTACAGAAGCTCCTAAAGTGTAAGCAGCTACATCAATTGCAATTCCTAAATGATGTCCTGAGAAACCAATTTTTTTAACGATATCTCCATAAGTTTCTTTGATACGCTTGATTTCTAAAAGACATACATCATCAAACGGTACCGGATAGCCGGATGTACAATTATAAATAACCAAATCCTTGTTTCTTCCATTTTTCACAAAAAGGTCAATTAATGCCTTTTCTTCTTCATGTGTGGTCATACCAAGAGAAATCTGGATTTCTCCTTCATAATTATCACATAACCACTGTAACATTTCGTAATGATTGTTACATGCAGACGGAATCTTGATAAATTCCGGTTTTAAAGATGCAATTTCCTTTGCGGAAGTCAAATCCCAAACAGAAGTAGAATACGTAATTCCGTAATCTTCGCACCACTTTTTCAACTGAGCATGCTGCTCCACTGTAAATTCTAAAAATTCTCTATGCTCTCCGTAAGTTTCTCCATAAGAGTTAGCCGGATTCGGATGAGGTGCATTATACTGTTCCTCTGTCAAAAGCTCCCTGTTACATCTTTTCTGAAACTTAATTGCATCGGCTTTGCAAAAAATAGCAGCTACTTCTATCAGTTCTTTTGCGATGTTCATATCACCTTTGTGATTACATCCAGCTTCCGCTATCACATACGGTTTTTCATAATTCATCATAATTTGTCTCCTATTCTTCTTTTCCTGCCACATAACAGGCAGTTTCTTTCATATCATTTTGAAGCATATATTTTTGTAAATATTTTAATGCACGATTGTTATATTCTTTGACCGGTTTACCATTGTTTAATGCCGTATCAAAGTCCCACCACTGCTCATACAATTCTGTACCAAAGCTATCTGCATCAATCTGATTTTTCCTTAAACTATACATAAAATAAAGCTTTGCTTTTTCTCTTTGTTCTTTGTTCAGTGGTTTCATATATTGATCCACATTTTCTAAAATCTTTTCATATGTTTCTTTTGTAAAAGCATCTATCGTATATCCCAAACCGGAGTATGCTGCTTTTCCCGCCAGAATGACCGGAATCCCAAAACAACTGTATTCACCGCCAACGGTGCCATATATAGTAATTACCGCATCTGCAAGTTTTCCAACCAAAGCACTATTATATTCATCCGGGAATAAAAACAGGTTTTCTGAACGATATTTCTCATACAGAGATTCCACCACGTTTACTTCTCCATATTTGGTTGCACCAATAGGATGTACCTTCACAATCCAGTTTACTTTTGTATTATTTCTAACAAGTTTCATGGTTTCCTCTATCCATGAATAAGTATCTTCGTATACCTGTTCACTACAACGATGTGCGCTTTCCGACAAGGTATGACAACAAATTATTACATTTTTTCTTTCAGGATGCAACCCCATAAATTTTGCTAATTCCTCGCGGTCAGATTCCTTTTTACCAAGAAATGCAATTTTACTGTCCCTTACATTTCCATTTTCTGCACGAAAACGCTCTGCCAGCTTCTTATCTGCCTCTTCAGTCAACAATTTTCTGTCATCCTCATTTTTGCTCTCTAACCAGTCGAAATACATTTTCTGTTCAAAATCCGGCCAGAAAATAGTCGCTTTTTCCCAATCCGGTCGTAAATTCTGTCCCTGTAATGTATAACTGCTAATTTCCACCTGTCTGTTGCGAAGCACTTCAATAATCATACCTTCATCATATACCAAATCATCAAAAACATAATGGGCTGGCGGATACTTTTTATATACTTTATCAAGGCTTGATAACAGCCAATAACTTGTCCAAATCTTTTTAAAGCAGGCTTTATTTCTTATATTCCGAATTGTGTATATATCCTGAATGGTTCGAATTGTATTATCATACATAAAGTGTCCAATGTCACAACCTTTATATTTCATTGCACACAGCTTTGTACCTTCTCCGCCTGCAATATACATTTTAATAGCTTTCCATATTCCATGTAAGCATCCAAACCAGTTTTTAAACATTTTTTCTTTTAAGGACACAAATTCAATTCCGTAGGATGCATAGAGCTGTACCAGTTCCTCATTATATCCCCAATCAAGAACAACAATTTTTTCGCCCGTCCGCTCCTGAATGCCTTTCGCATACAATAACTTTGACTCAAACCATGGAATCCATTTTTCCACCATAAACATTCCGATTATGATATATTTATCCTTTAAGTTCTCATTCTGAGTCGTCCATACTTTCCTGTTTTCTTCACAAAACTGTTCCAACAGTTGTTTATCAATTTCAAAATTATCCCGAATTTTTCTTCGGATTTTATTTTGTAAACTCATTTTTCTCCGTTCAATGCCTCCACTTATTTCCAATAAGGTCCATATTCAACTTTCTTTGCACTCACCGGGGTTTCACTTTCCTTCGGATAAGTCCAGTATTCATTGTAATATTGTGCTATATCCTCTCTCATTTTTCCTGTTTCACTGTTCGGTCCCGTACCATCCCAGCGCTTGCCCATAATTCCAAAAAGAATCTGTGAAACACCACCTACATGGATTGCCTGCTTTCCGTCCTTCTTCATTTTTGCAGCCAAAGGAAATCCGTAAGCACCACACCCTAACAATGCAATATCATAATTCATCTGACAGATTTCCTGATACATATAATCCAATGCTTCAAACCAGTTTTGAAACCTCTCATCCCTTAAATCACCGGTTGTCTGCAATGCCTTATAAGTAAGCAGTTCAAACTCCGGCAAAACCGATGTTCCCACAAACAGCTTATCCCTTACTGCATATTGTTCCCTTATGGAATTCTCAAAAGGATGGACTACCAGTACCTTTTTTCCTTCCAATGCTGCGGACCAGGGCTGTTCATATCTCCACGGCTCCATCACATCAAAGCTATTTACTCCGCAGGCCTGTTTCTGCATGTACTTATCCATGAAATAATTTTCCGCAAGCTGTCCTGAACAAGCCAGTAAATCCACTTCTTTTACCGCTTCCTTCATTTCCTGCAAAAAACGTTCCCCCAATGACAGATCATTGGGAAAAAAACCGGCACAGTCATAAATCTGCTGCATAACTATCTTATACTTATCTTTATTGTGAAATTCATAAGCTCTCATTGCCGCCAGCTCAAATAATCCAAATCTTCCCGCAAAGAAACTTTCACCTGAGCGGATTTTCTTTCCTATTATTTCATTTGCCACTTCCGGCGAATATACTTTTCTGTGACTATATGGTATTTTATAAACTTTTTTACATTTTTGACGTAACACAAAATCCGTACCATATATATACCAGTCTAATCTTCTCATATTTGTTCTACTCTTTTCAAACCTCTCGTTCTCTTACCACTTGTGCATTTTCTACTTTATAAACAATATCACAATTCTCAATCGTCGAAAGCCTGTGGGCAATCATAATCATTGTCTTGTTACCATGCAGGCTGTCTATCGCTTTCATAACCTCTTTTTCCGTTTCATTATCAAGAGCAGAAGTTGCCTCATCAAATACAAGTACATCCGGATTGCGATACAAAGCTCTTGCTATTCCCAGTCGCTGACGCTGTCCACCGGACATACGAACACCTCTTTCTCCAACTTCCGTATCCAGTCCCTGCTCCAGTTCTTCTACAAATCCTGCAAGCTGTGCTTCCCGAAGCACCTCCCACACTCTGTCAACGTCTATGTTTTCTTCCGGTATTCCCAACGCCACATTGCTTTTAATAGAACCATCTGTTAAATAAATATTTTGCGGAATATAACCGATATTATTTCTCCATCCTGCTAAGTTTTCAAGGATATCCTTTCCATCTGCCAGCACGGCACCTTTTACAGGTCGAATTAACCCCAGCACAATATCCGCAGTAGTAGTCTTTCCTCCACCGGAAGGACCGATAAATGCCACCGATTTTCCTTTTGGAATCTCTATAGACACATCCTCCAGTACTGCCTTTTCCGTTCCTTCATAATGAAATGTTACATGAGACAATTCAATTTTGTCTTTAAATTCTATCTTCTCACCTTTGGCTGTATCAAATTCTTTCAGCTCCAGATTTTCTGCTTCTTTTACATCCTGATAAACCAAATCAATAGACGCCCGATGATAAATGATTGTGTTAATATATGCATATATCGCATTTACTGCAGGCAGTAATTTATATGCTGCTGCCACGAAAGTTGCCAGCTGCGGAATTAAATTCATATAGTTGGGGTTATACAAAATATTAACTCCTAAATATGCCATAATTCCAACAATAGATACCGCCTCTATCAAATACTTTGGAATAAGGTTTACAAGATTATATTTTTTTACAAACTCTGTCTGCTCCTGATAGGTGTCTCCATATTCTTTAATAAAATGTCTCTCGTTATTTAAAATTTTAATTTCTTTTATACCTTCAAAAGTCTGCTGCAGGTATTTAATTAAGTATCCGGAAAGTTCCTGATTCTGTCTTCCGTAATATCTTGTTTTCTTCTGTACTCCCAAAATAATAACACAAGCACATACTGCAAGCAATGCCACAATCACGAAAGTCATAACCGGATTGGTTATCACCAGTGCAGCTACAAGCACCATTGATGTAAATGCATTTGCCGCAACCAGCAGACAATTCAATACTACTTCATATAATTGTGACGTATCCTGATTCACACTTCTGATTAAGTCCGATGTATTTTTCTTCAGAAAAAAAGCATACGGCTGATTCAAATAGGATTCCATCAACTTTACTGCCATTTGCTTTTTTACCGTTGCCGAAAAGCGGTACAAACGGCTATACATCCATGACAAATAAGAATTTTTCAGGACATAAATCACCACTACCGCTACAATCATGACTATGAGAACCTTTTCCCTTGTTTCATAGCCTGTCAGATTCATTACCAGTTTACACCACATATTTTCTGCATAATTATCGTCCATAGCCAGATTAACAATCGGTGCAATAATCGCTACACCAAGAAGTTCTGCAACAGAACCGATAATAATGAAAAATAAGATGCACAAAATCTGCATTTTCATTTTTTTATCTAATAAAGAATTTAACTTTTTAATTGTATTCATGCATTTCTCCATATTTCTTTTTTGTTTGCTGTACCTGTTCACACAAACTACTTAATTGTCCTTCTGTCAAACCATTCTCTTCATCCACCAGTATCCACTCTTTTCCCTCCGGATACCCGTGCCAGAAATTTGCCGGACAGATTTTGATTCCGTCGGATAACAATGCCGGTTTATAGGAAAATGAACTCTTACTTGTAATCAGCACATCTGCCCTTACCATATGCAAAAAAGACTCTCTCGGTGGCATATCAAGGCAATACACTAAATTGGGAATATCCTTTAACTCTGGGAAATCCTGCTCGGTTCCCTGAGAAAAAAGATATATTTTATAAGAATATCCCTTCTCCAATTCTTTGACAATATCCTTAAGTATTCTAGCATAATACTCTGTAGTCAGCCACCTTTTTGTCAGACTCGGATCCTGATTTTCCTGCCCTATTACAATGTCTCCCCTGCGGATGTGTACAGCAATATTAAAGCAATTCTTTTCATATATGGAAACTTCTTCTTTTCTTGCTTTCGCATTGTTAAACTTATTCCTGATTTCTTCCATTACACCGAACTGTTTCTCATAAAACTGGTCAAGTCCCGTAAAAAACACTATTTTTTTCCCTGCATAAGATTGAATGATGTCTTGTATTAATTGTACATCCTTTTGCGATTTTTCATTAAAATAAGGCAATTTACGTTTTTTATAACCACTCTTCAAAAGTTGCTCTGTCGAAATCTCCCCTTCACCAAATCCTAGAAACGAATCCCATGCAGGATTACTAAAAGAAGAATATGCATATTTTACTCCAAACAGTTTCGCATACCAGTAACCTGCATTCCAATTTCCCATTTGATGCCCGATTCCCGCACCGGGGTTTGGTATCTGTGTCAGGTAAATATTCTCCTTACTTTCTGACTGCCATTCGATATTTTTCTTTTTTCCAAATAATTTATAATGCCGATATGCAGAAAATAAATACAGACTCCACCGCCCCGGATGTAGTCTATGCCAAAATATATAATGTATTTTTCTATAAATTTTATTTTTCATAATTGCTATCTGTTTCATAATAAACTAAATGCTCCCAGCAGTTTGCTAAACTCCTACAATAGTTTATCACATATCGCGTAAAGTAAAAAGTAAAATGTTTGCATTCACAGCGAAAAATGATACAATGAAGAAAGTCTAAGAAAAGGAAAAACAAACTCATGGCTGAAAAAAAGACATTTCATATATTGATTGTACACAACGAATACCAGTATGCCGGCGGCGAAGATACTGTCGTAAAGCAGGATGCCGCACTTTTGAAAAAAAATGGGCATAACGTATTTTTTTATACAAGAAAAAATGAAGAACTAAAAAACTTTGGTAAATGGCAGAAACTCCTTCTTCCGTTTACCACTGTCTTTTCCCTGAAATCTTATCGTGAAATTAGGAAAATAATAAACCAAAACAGTATAGACATTGTCCATGTACACAATACCCTGCCACTTGTCAGCTATTCCGCTTACTATGCAGCAAAAAAAGAAGGCTGTAAATTAGTTCAGACCATCCATAATTTTCGTCTGGTCTGTCCTAATGCATTGTTTTATCGCGACGGACACATATGTGAGGAATGCTTGGAAAAAGGGCTTCACTGCGGCATAAAGCATAGCTGTTACCGTGGTTCCAAGGCACAGACTGCTGTGGTATCCGTATCCCTAAAACTCCACAGACTTCTTGGCACTTTCAAAAAGCCTGACGCTTATATCGCCTTAACTGCTTTTAATAAAGAGAAAATTTCTTCGGTCGTTCCACCGGAAAAAATTTTCATTAAACCGAATTACCTCTCTTTGGGCAACGCTTCTACAGCAGTATCAAATTCTCCAAGTGCTGATTTACAGGCAATTTTTGATACCATTGTGCCTTTTTCCTATTACATTTATGCTGCCCGCTTAGAACAGGTAAAAGGAATTTTTGTACTTTTAGAGGCCTTTCGAAATCTGCCTGATACCCCATTACTTCTTTTAGGTACAGGACCTGATGAAGAGAAAGTAAAAGCTTATATTGAAAAACACCGGATGAAACACGTAAAATGCGTTGGTTTTATGCCTCATGAACATACCCTTGCACTCCTAAAGCAGGCAAAGGCATTGATTTTTCCTTCCCTCTGGTATGAAGGATTTCCAATGACTATCGTAGAGAGTCTCTCCTGCGGCACTCCAATCATTGCAAGCGATACTCCTAACATTACCGAAACCATTCATTCAGGTGAAAACGGCTACACCTTTGCGACCGGTTCCGCAGATGCACTGCATCATGCGGTTCAAGCCTTTTCTGCTCTATCCGAGAAGGAAACTACAATACTCCGTGAAAATGCAAAAACAACGTATCAAACATATTTCACAGAAGAAGTCATATACAAAAAAATGCTCGAAATCTATAATAATTCATAAAAATACAGTTCAGCTTCGGATTTCTATTTTCCGATACTGAACTGTATTTTTATTCCCACTTCATATCTTTATAATCAATCAACAATACATCTCCCAGTTTTTCCGCCAAATCTACACACCCTTTTGTAAAACCGCTTTTAGAAAACAATACCAAAACATTTCTCCGATAATGAAATAATGTACTTTGATGATGCAATTCTTCCAGTTCTGCTTCTCCCACTGCCTCATTTCTCCACTTACATTCTGCAAAAAGTGCTTCATTTTCCTCATTATCCGCCATAATATCTATTTCCGTCTGTTTCTTATAAACAGAATCATTTCCCCACCATCTTCCCATATCCGTAAATTCAATAGGAAGTCTTCCTTGTAAATTCTCCTGCCATAAGTACTGTTTACACATCTCTTCAAAAACAAATCCCATATACGCAGGTATTTGACTTTCCACCTTTGCATATGCCCTGTCCTTAGCTCCCCGCTCAATTAAAGCTCTGTTTACAGGCACAAAACGATACCAGAACTGAAACATACTGTCCGCTAATTTATATATAGATTTCTTTGATGTTTCAGTCTTGTACGGACATTCCTTTTGAATAATTCCTAATGAGATTAATTTTGTAATATAATTACTGGTAATTCCGGTATCATTTATTCCCGAAGTTCCTGAAATTTCACTGATTTTCGTAGAACCCGTTGCAATAGACTTAATAATTGCATTATACTGCATCGGCTCTCTGCATTCCTGCTTAATCAAATTTCCCGGTTCTTCAAAAAGATATGCTGATGTGTCTAAGAAATTATCTTTAATATTATCCTCCATCGATTTATTTTCATCCATCTTAGACATATAAAGCGGAATTCCTCCGGTAATTCCGTATGCTAATGCTAATTCCATTTTATCAAACTTTTGATAATATTTTGTACATTCGGCAAATGTAAACGGAAGAATCTTCATCTGTGCCGTTCTTCTTCCATACAAAGGACTTTGATACCCAAGCACCTGATTCTCCATGAAAGATAATGAAGAACCACACAAAATCAACATCAGCTTAGACTTTAAAAACTTGTGGTCTATAAAGGATGCCAATAGAGAAGAAATACCATTATAACAATTGGCCAAATACGGATACTCATCTATTACAAGAATCACCCTCTCCTGCTCTGCCATCTTATAGATGTACTCAAAAGCATCATTAAAATCACGAAAAACCGTATTGGTTTCCATTCCTGTTTGTGCAAACATAATACTATTACTGAAAAGCTCTAAATTCTGCTTCTCATTCGAATCAATTCCCGGAAAAAAAATAGCCTTTTTCCCTTTAATAAATTCGTTAATTAAAGTTGTCTTCCCAACCCTTCTACGCCCATATATCACTGCAAATTCAAAACTATTCTTTCGATAAAGCCCCTCCAAAATCTTTATTTCCCTAACTCTGCCAACAAACATACCAACCCCCACTTTCAATAAATAAAATTTTTTACCAAGTTACTTTTTTACATATTACTTTATCGTAAAAAAGTTTTTCTTAATAAAGTATATAAACATTATCATATATTATTTTCACAAAGTCAATAAACTATTCCACTCACTCCCAGAAGTCACTGCCTACAATACAATACCAATAGAGTAGAGAAATAATAGCAATGTATTATTTCCCTCTCATTGAACCGTACGTACGGGTCTCGTATACGGCTCTACAATTTATATTCCAACTTTACTTAGGTAATAAGATAAAGGATTGAGCAAGCCCGCTCCGTCCT
>JAFSBX010000133.1 GCA_017437065.1 Lachnospiraceae bacterium | reverse complement strand
TCTTCCATAAAGGCAACGATAAGAAAAGAATGATTGTCAATACAATCTGCAATGCAAATATGCTGAAATACCCATAATTCCAACCCATGCCCCGGGTCAAAAAGAACGCCATTGCATAGGGACCTACCGAACATCCTACGCCCCAGAAACAATGCAACCAACTCATATGGCGGCTTTTGTAATGCAAGGCAACGAAGTTGTTCAGTGCCGCATCCACACTACCGGCGCCAAGCCCGTAAGGAATGCTCCATAAACATAACTGCCAAAAAGCAGTACTTGCCGAAAAACCAAACAATGCCACCGCAGTCATGGCTACGCTGATTGCCGTCACAAGACCGGTTCCCAACCTTTTCACCAAGCGTTCGCATAAAAGTGCAGAAACAACAGTTCCGCCTGATATAAGCATACTGAGAATGCCGGCATAGGACACCGGCACATTTAATGAACCATACATACTGGGCCACGCAGAGCCAAGCAAGCCATCGGGCAAGCCCAGACTGATAAATGAAATGTATATAATTACTAAAAGTAAATGAATCATTATATCTCTACCTTACCTAAATCAATATTTCGAATGGTATCTCTTAATTTTAAAACAAAAGTAGGTGATACCGAAAGTTCATCAATGCCCATACGTAGAAAAGTTTCCGTAAGTGTTGTATCAGCTGCCAATTCACCGCAAATACCAATCCATGCTCCATTAGCGTGGGCATTTTTTGCTGAAATCTCAATCAGTCGCAAAATTGCCTCATGATGTGTATCGCAAAAACGCTCTGTATTGGGATTCTGTCTGTCACAGGCAAGTGTATATTGTGTTAAGTCATTCGTCCCCACACTAAAAAAATCAACCAATGGAGCCAACTTATCACTGATAATTGCAGCTGCCGGGGTTTCAATCATAATACCAAGTTCAATATTATCCGAATACTCAAAACCCTCTGTTTTCAATTCTTTTTTTACTGATTCACAAATTCCGAGAATCTGTTCTACTTCACTAACCGAAGTAATCATTGGAAACATAATAGCCAAATTGCCGTAAATGGATGCTCGATACAAAGCTCTTAACTGAGTCTTAAATACTTCCGGTCTTGTAAGACAAATTCGAATAGCTCTTAATCCAAGCGCCGGATTTTCTTCCTTGTCCAGTTTAAAATAATCCACCTGCTTATCTGCACCGATATCCAACGTACGGATTACAACCTTCTTGGTTGCCATACTTTCCAGTACCTTTTTATAAACAAGAAACTGTTGCTCTTCCGTAGGATAGTCCATATTCTCCAAATATAGGAATTCGCTTCGAAACAAACCGATTCCTCCGGCATCATTTAATAAAACCGCTCCAATATTATCAGCGCTACCAATATTGGCATATACATTTATTTTGGTACCATCCAGCGTAACATTTTCTTTTCCTTTTAATTTTAGAAGCAGTTCTTTCTTTTCTACATCTTCCTTCTGCTTCTTTTCATATTCTTTTAAAATTTCCTCTTCAGGATTAACAATAACGTCTCCGGTAAAACCATCGACGATGGCCAAAGAACCAGCTTCTATTTCTTTTAAAAACACATCACCCAAACCGATTACTGCCGGAATATTCATATTCCTTGCAAGAATAGCAGTATGAGAATTGGAAGAACCATGGGCAGTCACAAAAGCAAGCACCATATCCTTATCCAAAGAAACCGTCTCGCTAGGTGCCAAATCATCTGCACATACAATCATCTTCTCATCAGATTGAGTCAGTCGTTCTTCCTCTTTATTTAAACAGGCAATTACACGGTTGGATATATCTTTGACATCAGCTGCTCTTGCCTGCATATACGAATCATCCATCGCGGCAAACATTGTTGCGAAATTATCCGCCGTAGTAGCCACAGCATACTCTGCATTCATATTCTGGTTGCTGATTATTTCTCGAATAGCATCATTATAATCATCATCTTCCAGCATCATCATATGTACTTCAAAAATCTGGGCATTGGTTTCTCCTACTTCCACCAAAGCCTTTTCGTAGATTTCTTTCAACTGTGAAACAGCCTTCTCCTTTGCCTCTTCAAATCGTTCAATCTCCGCTTCCTCATTCTCAATATGAAGACGTTTCACCTGGATATCCTGACGCTGAAAAAGAGAAACTTTACCAATTGCAATGGCTCCATAAACACCTTTTCCAGTATATTTTTTCATAAAATCACCCCATTACAGATTTGCTTCAAAAAATGTTTTCATACCTTCTGTTGCCGCTATTTCGTCATCTCCATTTACTGATATGGTAACTACATCACCGCATTTCACACCCAACCCCATAAGCGCCATAAGCTTAGTACAGTTAACAGTCTTTTCACCTTTTGTTAAGTTTACTTCACTGGCATAAGCCTTAGCCGCCTTTACAAGTAAACCTGCAGGTCTTGCATGAATTCCAAGTTCGTCCTTAATTGTGTAATCAAATGTTTTCATAATTTTATTTCCTTTCTTCTTACATTATAGTTTTATATTTCTATATTTTTATCTTACATATTTTCTAGTATAACAGATAATTTCTTCTTTAAGTGTGTCACTCAAATCCGTATCTACCATGCGCCATCTCCAGTTTTTACCCACTGTAGAAGGCTGATTCATTCGTGTTGTATCATCATAGCCCAGATAATCCTGCATAGGAATAATACAAACATTTGCTTTGCTTTTCATAACCAACTCAATAAAAGCCCTGCAAATTTCCCTACTGCTTTCCGGCTCATCTTCCAGATATTCCTTCACCATATTACGCTCTTCATCGCTTATAGTTTCAAACCAGGATCTAACCGTTTGGTTATCGTGTGTTCCGGTATAAGCTACACAGTTTTCTCCATAGTTATGCGGAAGATAATCTTCCCTATTTCCGGTATCTCTGGAATCAAATCCAAATTCCAAAACCTTCATATTGGCAAATCCACTGTTCTTCACAAGTTCCTTCACCGACTCAGTCATAAAGCCCAAGTCCTCAGCAATGATATCTTTATTTCCCAAACAGGCTTTCATTGCATCAAACAGTTTCATTCCCGGTCCTTTTTCCCAATGACCATTTAAGGCTGTCGTATCTCCATAGGGAATGGAAAAATATTCATCAAAGCCTCTAAAATGATCAATTCGTACTACATCATATAGTTTAAAGCAATGTTTTAAGCGCTCAATCCACCACGCATAGCCTCTATTTTCCAATTGTTCCCAGTTATATAGCGGATTTCCCCATACCTGCCCATCTGCTGAAAAACCATCCGGTGGACAACCGGCAACCGCCTTTGGAATGTTATTTTCATCCAATTGGAATAAAGATGGATTTGCCCATGTATCTGCACTATCAAAAGCAACATAAATTGGTATATCTCCAATAATTTTAATTCCCTTTTCATTGGCATATCTCTTCAATTCCATCCACTGCTTATAAAAATGAAACTGTAAAAACTGATAAAACTCAATCTCCTCCGCAAGTTTCTTACCAAACTGTTTTAACGCATCTTTTTTGCGTAATCGGATGTTCTCGTCCCATTCATTCCATGCCACACCCTTAAATAAATCTTTCACTGCCATAAATAATGCATAATCTGAAAGCCACTCCTCATTTTCTCTACAAAAACGGATAAACTCCGGTTTTTGACTGATATTGCTTCTTTTATAAGCTTTACGAAACAATGGAAAACGTCCCTTATAAAGTTTCTCATAATCTACACACGCCGGTTCCTTACCCATATCAGTTTCATCACATTCTTTCTGAGTTAACAATCCATCTTTAACCCATTCTTCCAAGCTAATAAAATATGGATTTCCGGCAAAGGTAGAAAAAGACTGATACGGCGAGTCACCATATCCCGTAGGACCCAGCGGCAAAATCTGCCAATATGTCTGACCGGCAGCTTTCAACCAATCCACAAATTTATATGCACTTTCGGAAAAGCAACCGATACCGTATTTCGACGGCAGGCTGGATATCGAAAGCAAAACACCTGCACTTCTTTTCATTGCTTAATTCCTCTCATAATCAATTAATACTCCGTAATGGTCTGATACCACAGGATATTTGTGACCATTAAATACTACTTCTGATTTTTTTACTTTTACAATCCTGTTACTCCAAATCTGGTCGATACGCATACCATCCGTCTGTTTTATCTTTTCTTTCCAACCATCAATTACAGTTCCGACTGTGATACCGCTGTCCTTAATCTCTGCTAATTCATAACTGTCAATCCATCCATCGGACACAATCATATCATAACCTTCATTACGCACCTGGGCAGGACTGTTGGAATCACCCATTAGCCATACCTTACCATACTTTTTCATATATGCATGGGTATTTTCCCACTGTGTTTGAAAAGATTCTTCCGCATCATTCCACCATCCGAAATGCACACTAAAGAACCACTCATCTGGTGTATCTTCGGTTCGGATACCAACCAATTTTCTGGTCTTCCAGTTATTATAATCATCAATGGTGCTTACCGTAATCACATCTGTTTCCAGAATTGGATATCTGCTTAACAATGCAATTCCTTCATCATAAATATCATATCCTTTCTTCATGGGTAACCAAGTCCAATAATATAACAATCCCTTCTCCCTCAGAAAAGCGGTTACGTTGTATGCATGATTGTCTATTCTAATAACTACTCCATCATGGCACGCACAATATCCGACCAAATCCCCAGCAGAAACTTCTGCTTTGCAGCAGGTTTGATTCACCTCCTGCAAAGC
The DNA here is from genome assembly GCA_017437065.1 of Lachnospiraceae bacterium. Taxonomy (GTDB): domain Bacteria; phylum Bacillota; class Clostridia; order Lachnospirales; family Lachnospiraceae; genus RGIG3002. The sequence continues at coordinate 2,264 of JAFSBX010000133.1, read as the reverse complement.
AATAATCTCCGGAGTTTCCTTTGCAATCATTTCGACAAAATCCTGTAGTTTTTGTAAATAATCTGATTCCACAAGACTGTGGCAATTAAGTGTTAATAATTTGATAAGTCAACACCTCTTTTTATAAAATATCGTTAATATCTGACTTTAAAACATCCGCTTTTGGACCATAAATTGCCTGAATACCGGTATCCTTCTTTACCAGTCCCAATGCACCTTCTGCCTTCCACGCATCCTTATCTGCAACCAAATCCGGATTTTTCACAGTAACACGAAGCCTTGTCATGCAAGCATCCACTAGCGTTATATTTTCGCGTCCACCAAGAAGTGCAATGATTCGCTCAGGCTGTCCGTTATCAGAAACCGCCTTTGCGTCATTGTTTGCAGTATCGCCTTCTGCATTTTCGTTCATATAATTACCCAAACGACCGGGTGTAGCAAATTTGAACTTTCCAATCATAAAGTATGCTACCAAATAGCCAATCACTAAGAAAATAACCACACATATTAAGAAATTGATAATATCTCCTGTCAAACCAGCCTTCACAGACATAGGAATTCTGGTAATAAACTCTAGGTTACCAAAAGAATGTAATCTCAAATCAATAATTCCCGAAAGCGCAAACGCGCAACCTTGAAGTAATGCATACACAATATAAAGAGGTAATGCACAGAACATAAACATAAATTCAATTGGTTCTGTTACACCTGTTAAAAAGACAGCCAGTGCAGTTGAAATAAACATAGAACGATATTGTTTCTTTTTATCCTTATCTACTCTACGATACATTGCCAACGCAATACCAAGCAAGAGACCTGTTGCACCAATCATCTGACCCACTTTAAAACGTGCCGGAATTACGTTTTCCATTAACTGAGTGTAGGATGCCATATCTCCCGCATCCTTGAAATTAATCAAATCTGTCACCCAGGCAAGCCATAAAGGATCCTGACCGAACACTTCTGAACCTGCATTGATACCGGTCTGAATCATATAACTTCCACCAAAAGAAGTATAATTCATGGGAATAGTTAGCATGTGATGCAAGCCAAAGGGTAGCAGTAATCTTTCTAATGTACCATAAATAAACGGTGCAAGAATCGGTGAACTCTCAGAAGAATTTGCAATCCAGATACCAAATGCATTGATTCCCGACTGTGCCACAGGCCAAACCGCGGCTAATACTAAAGATACCACTACTGAATATACAATTACCATCAATGGAACAAAGCGCTTGCCATTAAAGAAAGAAAGCGCATCGGGAAGCTTTCTGAAATTATAAAACTTGTTATATACCATACCACCTACAAAGCCAGATATAATACCAACAAATACACCCATGTTAAGAGCCGGTGCACCAAGCACCGAGGTAAAATAATTTTCTACCAGCATTTCCTGTCCGAAAAGGGAATATACCACTGCTTCCGGATCACCTAACATATCTGAAGTCACGCCAAAAATAACACCTGTAATATTATTAATTAAAATAAAAGCAATAATTGCCGCAAATGCACCACCAGCACGCTCTTTGGCCCATGACCCACCGATAGCAGCCGCAAATAAAATATGTAAATTATTAATAACTGCCCAACCGATATTTTCCATTACACTGCCGATAGTAACCACTGCATCCAAATCAGCACCTGCCATAGCAACCAGCTTACCTATACTAATCATTAATCCCGCTGCAGGCATGACTGCAATGACTGTCATTAAAACTTTACCCAGTTTCTGCAGAAAATCAAAATTAAATTTTAATTTCTTCTTTTCTTTTTTAGGTGTATCCTTATTTGCTTTGGATACTTCTTTCACACTTTCTGTGGTTGCACCTTCATTCTTATCCACCGCCTCGCCTATCGGAGTTTCGGAAACTTCTACTTCATTTACATTTGCTGTTCCTACAAAATTTACACATTTTATCAGAATTTCTGCTTTTTTGACATCGCCTAAAGTAACTCTTAATTCTTCCTCATCTGCTCCATCGCAAATCAAAACAGGCGTAATTGTATTTAATTCCTTTTCTCGAATCAAATCCATGTCAACTTCTGCAATCAAGTCTCCTACCTTTACTTTATCGCCCTCTTTGACATGAGCAGTAAACCCTTCACCTTTTAATGAAACCGTCTCCAAACCAAAATGAATCAACACTTCTAAATCTTCATCCGATGTGAATCCGTAGGCATGAAGCGTTTCTGCAACAGATGATACAACACCGTTTACCGGACTGTAAATTTTGCCATCTGTCGGAATAATGGCACAACCT
>JAFSBX010000016.1 GCA_017437065.1 Lachnospiraceae bacterium | reverse complement strand
AACAGTCAAAGCTGTAGAAAAATAGATACAGATCCACAGTGCTTTAAGTATTATAATGGAGTATTCAATAAAACCCAAGAGATTGGGAGAAAGGGGAATAATCCATTACCCTCAAAAGAGGATAGTTGGATTATACGTGGAAAAAATGAGTAAGGTAAAAAAGAAAACAATTAGGCGAAGTAAAGGAGAGCGTATATTTACAATTTTTAATTATGCTTTTTTTGTGGTGTTAGGCCTGATTATGCTATATCCGTTTTGGCATGTTGTAATGATGTCTTTTAGTTCGGTAGAAGCGACGGCTAAAGGAGGAATATTTTTATGGCCTAAAGGGTTCAATTTGGATACATATGAAAAAGTGTTTAAAGACCCATCCATATGGACAGGATATTTTACAACTATTTTGGTTACGATAGTAGGTACCGTATTAGGTACATTATTTACAGCCGCAACTGCTTATCCATTGTCTAAAAGCAGACTTCCGTTTGGAAAAGTAATGAGTTTGTTAGTGTTGTTTACTATGCTGTTTAGTGGAGGTATGATACCAGGTTATCTTTTGATGAAGGATTTAAGATTAATTGATAATCGGTGGTCTTTAATTTTACCAGGTTTAATAAATGCGTATAACGTAATTATTATGAAAAGTAATTTTCAATCAATACCTGACAGCTTAGAAGAGTCAGCCAAGCTTGATGGTGCAAATGATTTAGTGATTTTCTGGAAAATAATATTGCCATTGTCAAAAGCTACAATAGCTACAATAGCATTATTTACAGCTGTTGGATACTGGAATGATTATTTTTCAAGTGTGCTCTATATTAACTCGAAGGATAAATGGGCGTTGCAGGCAGTATTAAGATATATGTTGACTAATACAAATCAGGCAATGCAGTCTGCCGGAGTAACAGTAACAGCAGTATCAAATGTTACAGCAGCGACTATAAAGGCAGCATCTATTATCGTTGCTACAGTTCCTATATTATGTGTGTATCCTTTTGTACAAAAATATTTTGTAAAAGGTGTAATGATTGGTGGAGTAAAGGGATAAGGAAAACAGGAGGTATATATTGATGAAAAGAAAATTGATTTTAAGTTTATTAGTAGGAGTTATGACCTTGAATCTGATGACAGCATGTGGAAATGGTAATTCTGCTACAACTGATGTAAATAAAGAGGTTGTAGATAATCAGGCTGCAAGCGGCATTGAGACAGAACAAATTTCGAATGAACTGATAGATGTATTAAATCAGGAAGAAACATTAAAACTTGCAATTGTGACAATGCAAGGATATACGACACCTGATAGTGAAACTGAAAAGTGGATGGAAGAGAGATATAATCTGGATGTAGAAGTGATAGCTCTTCCGGGATGGTCAGATGGTACAGCCAAAATATCATTACTTATGGGTGATGAAACACAAAGGCCTGATATTATCTGGTGGTGGAATATGGAATCCGATTTTGCACAGTGGGTAGATGCCGGATTGTTAGTAGATGTGTCACCGTACATGGAAAAATATACGGTGATGAGAGATTATTATAATAGTATTGATCCGGGAGTATTATTCTATGCTGCAAGTGATGATGGTTCTATTTATAGAATTCCGGGTGATGTTGCAGAGCCGGCTTGTGAGACATTATGGATTCGTCAGGACTGGTTAGATAATCTTGGTTTAAAGGTTCCTACTACTTTAGATGAATTAGAGGATGTTTTATATGCATTTACTTTTGATGACCCTGATGGAAATGGTATAGATGATACATATGGTCTTGGTGGTGACGGCTACGATTATAGAAGCTTTTGGCCTTGGATTCAAGGAAGCGGAGATGGTCTTGGACGTATGGAGTTGATACGTAAAGATGATGGAAGTTACGTACATGGAGCAGCTACAGAGGATTGTAAAATATGGTTGGGTAGAGTTGCAAAGCTATATGCAGATGGTGTTATAACATCTAATATTGTTACAGATACTGACCGTGGTGAGCAGATGGCAAATGGAGGATATGGTGTGACATATGACTTTATTGATTTAAACAACCCTTCTAATGCTACCATGCAGTCATTTTATTCCACAAATCCTGATGCAAAATGGGTTGCAATAGATATGGTGGCTGGTGATAATGGAACACCTCAGGATGACCCTTGTTCAGTGTCTGCATGGTGCTATTTTGGTATTACAAATGTATGTAAGGATCCTGAAAGAGCGTATGCTATATGGGATGATATGGCAAAACCTGAAAATTATTTACGTCGCAGATTTGGCGTTGAGGGAAGAGATTATGTTGATAATGGTGACGGAACTTATGAAATAATACATTCTGGTGATGGTGCTGAAAATACAGAGCAGAACCTTGGAATTAAACTATTTCAGGATCTGTTTTCACGAAAAGATGAATATAACATTTCAAACACAGCAGAAACAACAGCTCTGTTTGAAAGGGCCAAAGATGACAGTCGTATCGCATATTCCCACACAATAGAAAGAAGAAATCCGACTCTGTATAAAGTGAATAATGAATTAGGTACAGATATCGGAGATATTGTAAAGGAATATTCATGGAGTGTAATTAGTGGTAACAGATCACTAGAAGAGTGGGATACTTATATCGCAGATTTAGAGGCAGCAGGACTTCAGCAGGTAATTGATGAATTGACACAGTTACACGGTCAGCAGATGAAAGATTATGATAAATTTGTAAACGAACAGTAGGAGGAGCAAAGTGGCTATTGTATACGATGAAGTAGAGAAAGTATTTTTGTTAAATACAGAAAATACAACATATGCGATTGCAATTACGGATAATACATTTTTGTGTCATCTATATTATGGAAAAAGAATAAATGATTCCAATATAAGATATTTATTAAAAGAAAATGAGTCACCTTATATACCATCAGTTAATAAAAGAGAAACTAATTCGTTTTTAGATACATATCCGATGGAATACCCTGAAACAGGGATGGGTGATTATAGGGAATCCGCATTTTGTGTGAGAAATGCGGATGGTCATAGAGCAAGCCAGTGTGGCTATAGATATCATGTAATACAACAGGGGAAGCCGGAAATTTCTGGTTTGCCTGCAACGTTTGCATCAGAAGATGAATGTACTACTTTGTATATATACTGCGAAGATGAAATTCTAAATCTTAGAATGTGTTTAATGTATAGTGTATTTGAAAAGGAAGATGTAATAACTAGAAGCGTTAAAGTTGAAAATGCCGGAGAAGCCCCCTTGTATATAGAAAAAATATTAAGTGCCTGTCTGGATATTGAAGATAGAGATTTTGAATGGGTAAGCTTACATGGAACATGGGCAAGAGAACGTCATATTCAGACAATGCCTATTGCTGTTGGACGACAGAATGTAGCATCATTTAAAGGAGAATCAAGTCATCAGGAGCACCCGTTTATAGCATTGGCAACAAAAGGAGCTACGGAGGATGTAGGAGATATATACGCGATGCATTTTGTATATTCAGGAAACTTTCTTGCACAAGTAGAGAAAAATGCATTTAATTTATTGCGAATGACAATGGGTATACATCCGGAAAGCTTTATGTGGAAATTGTGTTCAGGAGAATGCTTTGAGGCTCCGGAGGTGGTTATGACATATTCGTCACAAGGATATGGAAAAATGACCCGAAGTTTTCATGAATTATACCGTAACCATCTGATTCGCAGTTCATATTTACATAAGGACAGACCAATACTTATCAATAATTGGGAAGCTACTTATTTTGACTTTGATGAGAATAAGCTTTTGGAAATTGCGAAACAGGCAGCGAAACTGGGAATAGAAATGTTTGTTTTGGATGACGGATGGTTTGGCAAAAGAAATAATGATGACAGTTCGCTGGGAGATTGGAATGTAAATTTAGAAAAAATACCTGGAGGTCTGCATCAATTATCACAAGCCTTAAAATCATTAGGCCTAAAATTTGGTATTTGGATGGAACCTGAAATGATATCTCCGGATTCGGAATTATATCGTAGTCACCCTGATTGGGCAATTCAGATTCCTAAAAGAGATATTACACAAAGCAGGGCACAATATGTACTGGATTTATCCAGACAGGAAATAGTTGATTATGTGTATGAACAAATTGCAAATGTGCTTCACAGTGCAGAAATAACATATCTGAAATGGGATATGAATCGTCAGCTTACTACTATTGGCAGTGCAGCATTGCCATTCGACAGACAAGGGGAACTATATCACAGATATGTGTTAGGAGTATATCAGTTACAGGAAAGACTCATTAATGAGTTTCCTGATTTGTTGCTTGAAAATTGTTCTGGTGGTGGAGCACGATTTGACCCGGGAATGTTGTATTATAGTCCACAAATATGGTGTTCCGACAATACTGATGCGATAGAACGACTTGCAATTCAAGAGGGAACAGCCATGTTGTATCCTTTATCGTGCATAGGAGCACATGTAAGTGTTTGTCCTAATCATGCTGTTGGCAGAGTGACACCGTTAGAAACCAGAGGACATGTGGCAATGGCAGGGACTTTTGGTTACGAGTTGGATGTGACAAAGCTTTCTGAGGAAGAAAAGGAAGAAGTTCATAATCAGATAGTGTTCTATCATAGGCATAAAGAGCTGATTAGAGAAGGAGACTATATCAGACTGCTATCTATGCAAAAGGGAGATAAGGCAGATGCATGGATGGTAGTAGACAAAAATAAAGAACGTGCACTGGTATGGTGTGTGCGTGGTTTGAATATTCCAAATGATAAAGGGTTCTTTTTACGATTAAAAGGGCTGGAAAGTCAAAGCATATATTGTATGAATGAAAAACGATATTCCGCAGAAGTGTTGATGAATTGTGGAATTAGGATTCAACCGGCTAACAAAGACTTTGTAAGTAATGTTTTTTATATTGAAAAACAGGTTTCTGTACAAATGTAGTATCTAATGAAATGTTTTCGCGAATATATGTATGACTAATTTAAATGATATAAGTAGGATAGTACAAACGAAGTTTGTATTGCAAATATTGTGCCTGCGACAAAAAGTTTACAGGTGTTGGAAAGGTATGGTTATTAATATGGCAGAGATAACAAAGGAAATGGCTATTGGTGAGATTTTAAGAAAGAAGCCTGAGGTAGCACAGATTCTTTTAGAGGCAGGTATGCTTTGTTTAGGATGTCCATCAGCACAGAGAGAATCATTAGAGGAAGCAACAATGGTTCATGGTATGGATATTGAGGATTTATTGATTAGGATTAATCAGTAGTTAAAACATAATTTGCTATTAAATCTGGTTAAGTAAACAAAACGTTAACTTATAGAATTAATTTATAGGAGGAAAAACAAATGAGAATGAGAAAAGTAGTGGCATTAGGTCTTGCAACAATGATGACAGTAAGTATGGTTGGTTGTGGTAGCACAGAAACGTCATCAAATCAAAAAACAGGTTCTGTTGCGAAAACAGAAACGAAAGCAACAACCGAAGGAGAAACAACAACCGAAGGAGAAATAACAACTGAAGGAGAAATAACAACTGAAACATCTTCAAATTTAGCAGATGTACCAACTTATGCAGAAGTGACTTTAGGTGAAGATTACACAGATTTAACTGCAACAATTAAATTTTTACATAATGCAACACATAGAGAAACAGATGGGACAATGGCAGGATTCGTTGAAGAATTTAACAAAGTGTATCCAAATATTACGGTAGAAACGGAAGGTGTTACAAATTATGCAGAAACAGCATTACTCCGTCTTCCAACAGGGGAATGGGGAGATGTAATGTTTATTCCAACTATTGATGCGGCTGAACTTCCTACACATTTTATTCCGTATGGAACAGTTGAAGAAATGGATCAGTTTGTTAATTTTGCAGGTAATACAAAGTATGAAGGAATGTGTTATGGTGTAGGTTCTACGGGAGATGCACAAGGATTACTTTATAATAAAGCAGTTTTTGAGGCTGCTGGTGTGACAGAACTTCCGAAAACTCCGGATGAATTGATGGCAGCATTACAGGCAATTAAAGATAATACAGATGCAATACCTCTTTATACAAACTATGCAGCAGGCTGGACAATGGGAGGAGCATGGGATGGTTACCTTGGGGCTGTTACAACAGGTGATACGACTTGGTTGAATCAGAAATTTGTTCATTCAGCAAATCCGTTTGCTGATAATGGCGATGGAACAGGAGCTTATGCTTTGTATAAAATCCTGTATGATGCAGTAGCTAATGATTTGATTGAAGAAGATTATACAACGACAGACTGGGAAGGCTGTAAAGGTATGATTAACAACGGTAAAATCGGATGTATGGTACTGGGCTCATGGGCGATTAAGCAGATGAAAGATGCAGGTGAAAACCCGGATGACATTGGATATATGCCATTCCCTATCACAGTTAATGGTAAACAGTATGCAACAGCAAGTGCAGGGTATTCATATGGTATTAGTGCTACAACATCTAAAGAAAATCAAATAGCATCTATGGTATTTGTTAAATGGATGGTGGAAGAATCAGGCTGGTGTGAATTTGAAGGCGGTTATCCGGTTTCTAAAACAGCAGAAACTTCTTTCTCTTTTGAAGGAGTGGAAATTGTTACAAATGACACAGCTTTAGATGGAGAAGAAAATCTTTTAAATGAGATGAATTCAGAATCTGAGTTGAATTTTAATAATAGTGGTGACGCCAGAGTACAGAGAATTGTAGAAGCAGCAGCAGAAGGTATTCCTTACGAAGAGCTTATGGCTGAATGGACAGAAGCATGGAATAATGCACAGGATACACTTGGTGTAGATGTGATTTATTAATTGTTGGTTAAATAGAATAGATGACAAAATGAGCCATGAAGCATATTATGAAGGCTTCATGGCTTGTTTTAGATATTATACTAAAACTTTTTTTACAGTGTGAAGAGTGTGGAGAGATTACACCTATTAATTTTTCAGAAGAATAAGGAAAACAAAAATCGCACCCGCTAAACTGCAGGTGCGACACTTTTGTTAATATTACGAGTCCTACGCAGCTCCAGGACGGAACAACATATGACTCTAATAATATTATACATCATATTTGTATGAAGTCAACCGAAATTTATTCAGAAATATTGGCATTTTCATCAATTTCCTCATCGATAGCTTCATCATTGCTCTCGCAAGTAGTAAATTTCTCGTTTACAGGATATGAAAAATTCTTGCCGATTTTCTGGAAGCCATACTCAGTGAAATGAGATTTAGGTACATGATTATTTTCAGTAAGGCTATGTAATTTATTAAAGAGTTCTACAAGCCATTTCTGAAATTCAGTTTCTGGTTCTTTTTGGTCAAGTTCATTCTCGTAGTAGTGTCTTACGATACCAGCGAAAATATCAGCAAACTGTACTGCCGGAGTAACAGCGGAGCTGACGAACAGTGGCATTTCCAAAATGTGATGAAAAGAGCGTCCGAAATTTGTTTTAAACAGGAAGCCTGTGATAGCTTCAGCAATCTTTCGGTCAGCGTCCTCATGTACCTCATCAAATATCATCATGGCTTTTCCGTAGTGATGATGATTGCAGTAAAATTCAACCTTTTTCAAAAGAAGATAGTATTGCTTTGGGAGATGATGCTCCGGAACAATAATAGGTTCATCAGGCTTGTCCATAATAACTGCAAAAATAGCTGCGTCATAAGAGGTAATAATGTCCACCATTCCCTCAACATACGCTTTATTATTTGTACGGTTCTTGGTAATGGTTGCTTCACGAATGAGTTTCGTGGACTTGATTTCATCTTGTTTTCCATAAATGGAATCTTTTAATTTGTATATTTGATTTGTTATTGGTTTTATATCATTTTCATGGATACAGACACCCAACAAAATAGGATTTTTAGTTGAGTCAGTAGGGCGAGGGTATCCGCTTTCATCAATGAATGTAAGTATAAAATAAGTTGCTCCTTTGTTCAATAGTAAAAAATATTATACTACAATATTGTTCGATATTCCATATAAATTATAGGGTTTGCTGGCGATTTTTAGGGTCTTGTGTATTTTGTGTATCCCGTCCAAGATACTGATTAAGATTATCCAATTTCCAGCTAAGCTCACGCACTTCTTTTTCATAAGTCTTATAAGTGGAAGTAAGCTCATTTTTCTGCCGGGTCAGTTCCTGATACTCGCTCTTCAGCTTGTCGATATTCAAAGATTTTAGGTTGATGCCTGCCTGTTCAAGCATTCGCCTTGCACCACCGTAGAGGATAATCTGACTTTCATATCGGCGGAAATATGTGTCCGGGTTCTTATCTTTTTTGTAGCTGATATGATAGGAGCGATTGGCCCGATACTGTTCTGCATATTTGATGATTTCTGCAAGGTCTTTGATACGGTGTTCCAATTCCACAACGCTCTGCTTTGCCGACTTTCCAGCTTCGGTTTTTACAGTTATTTCATGTTCCAATTTGGTAATAGAATCGGCTTCGGCATAGCTTTGTGCAGCTATCTTTAAATTTTCAATGGTTGCCCAACGCTTTAGACAGGGAGAGGTCTGAAACTTCTCATCGGAAGTGTCGACAAGTCTGCGTGAAGCATAGTCCCTTTTGGGGATGGTTGCCTTTCGTTCACGCTTTAATTCTATGCGTTCTCTGATACGCTCTTTTGTGTATTCCTTACCCAAAGATTTCACGCTGCCACGGATAAAACGCTCTTTTCCCAAGGGGCGGAAGGAGATATACTTGGGTGCATTTTCTCCAAATTCTTCGCCCTTGATTTCATAACCTTTGGTCCGTAGAAGAAGTAGAAATTCCTCGTAGGTGGAAGCTGATTTAATACAGGAATTGATGTCTTTTCGCAGCTGTGGCTTCCATGCAGTTCCATTTTTGTCAGCGTCCCATTCGTTATATTTTCTGCCACGCTTTTCATCGGGGATAATGATGGAGAGATTGTGTTCTTTGCACAGTTCATCACTAAGATGCCGGATGCGATAATAGGACTGTTTCCAGTCATGGTATTTGTCGTGATTGATGTTATCCGCAGCACAAAATATGATGTGATTATGGACATGACCTTTGTCAATATGGGTGGTAACTACATAGGAATATTTCCCCTGTAATAGTCGGTCTGCAAGCTCTTTTCCAATCTTGTGAGCTTCTTCAAAACTCACCTCACCGGGAGCAAAAGCTTGTATGAGATGATAGGCTTTATTGGGACTGTTTTCTCTGCAATGGTCGAGGGTATATTTAAAGTCAATCGCAGTAGTTTCCGGAGAACAGGCGAAGGAAGAAATGAAGATATTTTCGTCTGTCTTATCCGGGTTGCAGATGTAGTCTATTGCTTTATCAACGGTTGCTTTAATAGCATGGATTTTTGTGTACGCCATACCTCATTCATCAACTCCTTTACATCGTCCATATCTTCCTGATAGATGTGGCCGGTACTGTTAATTCTTTTTGCAATCTGGTTAAGGCTGGAGCTTATCCGTCCAAGCTCTGTATTATAATTTCTCAGATAACTGTAATCCACATCATAGACATATCCATACAAAATGAGTTTGCGTAAGAATGCGGATTTGCTTTTCATTCCGGAGAGCCTAAACTTCTCATCAAGTATGTACTGCTCGTCATCATTTAAGTGAAATTCATTACGGTTGGTGCGTGTTCTGTTTGCCAATTCTGTCACTTCCTTTCTTAAAAATGGGTACAAAAAAACTGCTGTAAAAATTTCGATGTTTACAACAGTTTGTTTCAATGGTTATTTAATTTTGGATAGAATTATCCATGTGAAATTGTATCAAATCAAAGATAAAAGGTCAAGGATTTCCAAAGGTAATGTAAGAAAAAAGAATAGAGGGTTAGGGATACTTCCCTGAGAAAATTCGTCACGATCAGCGGATAGCTGTTCGTGATGATTTTGAGCCTGTGTACGGACACAGGCAGTGCCTGCTATGAAAGTTATTCGACATTCCCGGAGGGTATGTCGGTATAAAAATTTCACACCCAAAACACCGTATTTCACACCCTCACATCACGAATTTATTGCAAAGATATGATAGAATAAAAGAATGGATATGTGTATCCAAAAATCAGCGAAAGGTAGGCGGTCATTATGAAGATAGCGGTCTGTGACGATGACAGAACCATAAGGGAACAAATTGCTTCTTTGATAAGAGAACAGGAGCCGGATGCGGAGGTTGTTACCTTTGAAGCTGGGGAGGAAATGATTAAATCGCAGGAGAATTT
>JAFSBX010000132.1 GCA_017437065.1 Lachnospiraceae bacterium | reverse complement strand
GACCGAAGATGGAATAGCATTCCTGCATAATGGTATCGGTAAGGGAAAGGTCAAGATACCAGAACTGAATAATAAAATCCCATGAGTCTTTAGAAAGAGCAAATGGGTCAGGATAAAATTTCAGAAAATCAGACACGAAAGTGTCCTGATAGGCGGAGTGTCCGCCAGGGTTACAAGGTAACATAAAAATCGCCCTCCAATCAAAAATGTACTTGTTAAACAAGGGCGCGAAGCGCCGCATTTTGTGACTGTTTTGTCAACCTTTTTGTGCAAAAAAGTGGGTGATTTTAAAAATATAGAGTCTGAAAGCCTTATGAAATAAGCGATGAAGATTCCGAAAATTTATACCATTTGTAAGGAGGATACGGGTGTGTTAGTGAAAATTATTTTATACATATTAATTGGATTTGCCATTTTATTTGGATTATATAAGATGTTTATTGATGATGAGAAGGGCGTTGGATATGCTTCATTTATCTTTGCAGTGTTGGTATTTTTGCTAACATTGATTCCAACTGATGAAGAGGATAGAATTGATAAAGATCAAAGTGCAAATAGTGATGCTGTTTATGTTGAGGAAGAGAAAACAGAATCAAAAGATGAAAATAGTAAAGAAGAAAATAGGAATGAAAGTGACGAAGGTGATATAGATAACCAGGAGGATGAGCAATATACTGCTAATCAATCAGAACCTGTAGCCATAGACCAAGTGCAGGATAAAATGGTATATTTGGGAAAATTGGATTATTTTAATTCATCAAATTCTTCGGGAAATGCTTTCAGGTATTATGAAAGTGCAAAAGATAATCTAGGATTTACATATGGAAATGGAATAGGTGGTGTTGCTCAAGGTGAGAATTGGCAGGAATATAAATTGTCAGGAAAATATAAAGAAATTCAAGGACGAGTTATATTGAATTTTGACTATAGAACGCAGACTAATGATGATGTTTTAATAAAAATTTATGGAGACGATATGTTATTGTATATGTCACCAGTAATGGCTGCGGGACAAGAACCGGTAGACTTTAATATTGATATATCAGATATAGATGTTTTGAAAGTCTCTATAGTTGGAGAAAACATGATCAGATTAGTTGATTGTGTGCTGTATGATTCTTTTGGAAATCAAAGCAAAGAATATCAAGATTATGTGCCGGATGGTAATAAGATATATTTACAAAATTTTGATTATATTGCTTCGTCTAATACTTCTGGAAATGGATTTAGATTTTATGATACAGTAACAGATAATTTGGGGTTAGTATATGGAAATGGTTTAGGAGGTGTTGGACAAGGAGAGAACTGGCAAGATTATAAATTAAATGGAAAGTATAAAGAATTTCAAGCAAGGGTAGTTCTTAATTATGATTATCGTTCACAAGTAAGCGATGATGTTCTTGTGAAGATTTATGGAGACGATGTATTACTATATATATCACCTATAATGTCTGCAGGTCAAGAGCCTGTGGATATTGACCTGGATATTACAGGAGTAGATATTTTGAGAGTATCTATAATAGGGAAGAATATGGTTCGTTTGGTTGATAGCATATTATACACTTCAGTTGATAATGAATCAAAGGAATATAAATATAATAGTATAGATAAAGATATTGTGTCTTTACATTTGTTGGATTATTTTTCTTCATCTAATGCATCTGGAGCTGCTTTTTCATATTATAGCAGTGTAAAAGACAATATGAATAATGCGTATGCGGATGGCATAGGAGGAAAGTCTGCTTATTTGAATTGGCAAGAATATAAAGTATATGGTAACTACAATTCAATTCAAGGGAAAATTATTTTAAATTATGATTATAGAGAGCAAGAAAGCAGTGAAACGTATGTCAATATATATGGTGACACTAATTTATTATATACTTCACCATTAATAACAGCAGGACAGCAACCGGTAGAATTTAATGTAAATATTGAAGGTATAGATAAACTGAGGATTTCCATTGAGGGTAGAAATATGATTAGGATAGTGGAATGTTATCTAAAGAAAGCAGGTTAAAGCCAACCGGAATAAAGCTGTAACCGTCAGATAATCCTAGTGCGAGAAGGAGAAATCCTTTCTGAAATTTTTGCTTTACATGGTCATATACACTGACTAACAGATATACTTTTTTAATGCGGTTGTGCTTGATGACGGAATTATTCAGAATTTGAACCTTTACACGTTTCCAGCTGATAAGTTTATCAAAAGTCGAAATTGCCTTGGAAAATTTATTCTGAGTATTTTCAGTTTGGCTATTCTGGTATATTATAAGATTAGCACCTTTCTTTGCGTGGTATTGATTGTGGTAATCATATTATACTAAAGATTTGGTGCTATTTGCATGTTAATGTACTAATATGAAGTTATAATTTGCTTGCAAATTAAGTAACTGCCCTGATTTTACTGGTGGGAAAGTTGAGTTATATAGAATTAGAAACGGATAGTGAAAATGCAAATAATTGTAAAGAATTGTTAAAGCATATAGAAAAAAAGGATGACGCTGGTTTTTCGTCAGCAGCTAAGAAAATGGGAAAAACAGCGTTAAATGCTATTCTTTCAGAGGGAGTGGTAAGTGCAACAAAGGCAATTATAGTACCAATTATTAGAAAAGTAGTCAACATATAACATATTATTAGTTTTTTGATAAAATATCCAGATAGTCAAAAATAGGTATAAAGTAGGAATACAATTCTTTCGTACAATTAAACTATATAAAAAAGCTATTGCAAGGATGATTATTGGAATGCAGTATAGTTTGATTTTACGAAGATTGGAAGCTTATAGAAGAAAAATGGATATACCGCAGACTGAACTTGCAAAGGATTTAAACATTACCCAAAGCCAGTACAGTAAACTTGAGCTTGGAAAGGTCAAGCTGTCTTACGGTATATTAAATAAACTGTACGAACAGGGTTGGGATATAGATATGATTATTACCGGCGAGAGTAGTGCGCCGGTTCTTCCGAGTTTGGCAAGTGCATTTTCTGAAACTGATAACAAACAGTACATTAGTAGTATGAAGCTGTGTGAGTGGGCAATGGAACAATGGGCACAGAAAGAACAAAAGGAAGAAAAGATAGGGAATAAATTATTAAAGATTTTTCTTGGGTCAGAAGAAAATGAAACACCACTTCAAAAGTTGCGAAAAGCATTTGGAGTATCGCAAATAAAAATGGCGGAAATTGTTGGTGTTAATATAAAGAAGTACCGTGCTTTAGAAAAAGGGGAGCTAGAGCTGGATGCAGAACTGATGGCAAATATTTTTAAAGAAACGAAGTGTAAACCAAGTTATTTTATGGATGAAAGGACGTTTTATCTGTCGGTTATCAGTGAAGAATGTCGGTATGGAGAAAACCGTGAAAAACAGTTGAGTGATTTACTTTTGATAAAGGATAAGTTTAAGTAAGGTACACATGAAGAAGAATATTTTGATAGTAGAAGATAATAAGACTTGTATGGATGCACTGGTGGAAATAGTAAAAGAATGCGATTCTACCAGTGCTATTTATTGTGCAGAGAATAGTGCTATGGCATATAAGTATGCTATGGAAGAACGGATTGATTTATTTTTGGTCGATATTATGTTGGATAATGCAGTTCAAAATGATGTTTCGGGAATTGTTTTTGTAGATAAGATTAGAAAGCTTGAAAGATATCAATTTGTACCATTAATATTCCTGACTTCTTTGGAGGATTATAGAATGTGTGCTTTTCAGAATTTGCATTGTTATAGTTATATTGAAAAGCCGTTTGATTTTAAGAAAGTAAAGGAAATTATTGGAGATGCTTTAAAGTATCCGGTAAAGGACGATCGGAATAATAGGTATGTTTATTATAGAAAAGATGGTATTTTGTATTCGGTTGATACAGAACAGATTATCTACATAGAAACGATTAGAAGAACGTTGTACCTGCATTTAAGGGATGAAGAAATTAAAATACCATATAAGACATGCTCGAAGATGATGCATGAATTGAATACGGAGGAGTTTTTGCAATGTAGTAGAAACACTATAGTGAATAGAAGTTTTATAGAGTATGTGGATGAGACGAATAGATATATCAGAATGAAAAACGGAAAACTGTTGGAGCTTGGTCGGGGATTAAAAAAGAATTTTTTAAAAGAGTTAGGGTATGGTAATTAGAACAATTGAAATGTTGACTGAATACATATGCCTTATTATATGTATTCACAAGATAGCGAAGAAGAAAGTTGAATTTAGCCTAGGGATGTTGTTTCCATTTATTGTAGAGTGGACTTATGTTTTGGTAAGTAATGTGGCTAAAATTCCAATAGAATGCAAATTACTAATATTTTGTGGCATATTTTTTTATACAAGAATAAAAATTGTTAAATCATGGAATAAAACAATAAATATATGCGGTTCTGTATTTATTATAGTTATGTTTTTACAGGTACTACAGTATTATTTATTAAAGTTATTAACGAAAGAGCTATTTATTACACAATATGAAGGAGTAGTTCTAAATATTAATATATGTTTGTTGCTTCTTTTTTGGAAAGAAAAGTATAGTAATATAATTGTTGCTAAACTGAATAAAATAAAGGGTGCTATTATTGTTATTGCTTTTTTTGTTATTCTTATTAGAATCTTATTTCTGCTTAGTAGCGATGCATATGCTGCTTTTGAGGTAGCAATACAGTTTTTGTTTGCATCACTTGGATTAAGTGTTGCTTGTATTTTATGGATTAGTGCAGAGAATGAAAAAAATCACAAAGCAAGAGAATTGCAAATGTATGAGTTATATAATAAAGCATTTGAGGAAACGATAGTGACAATACGTACGAGGCAACATGAATTTGAGAATCATATAAATGCAATTAAGTGTCTACATTACATGATAGATGACTATGGTGAACTTTTAGCAGCACAAGAACAATATTGTGAAAAAGTTTTAAAAGAAAACAAGCTAAATAAGTTATTCAAGGTAAATCTTGAGCCGGTTTTGATTGGGTTTCTATATTCAAAATTTACATTTGCAGAAGAAAAAGAAATTGTTGTCAAATATGAAATACAATCAGTCGATGTTAAAGAGAAGATAGAGATTTATGAGTTTATAGAAATAATGGGTATATTATTTGATAACGCAGTAGAGGCTATGGAAGATAAGAAAAACAGAATAATTATTTTAAAGTTTTTGCGAGATAGTGAACAGAAATCTTTTTATATAGAAATTGCAAATTCAAGTGTTGTTTATTCAAATAGTGAAATCGAAAAGTTTTGTTCTTATGGATATAGCACAAAAGGAGAAAAAAGAGGCATTGGATTAGCAAGAGTGAAAGAAATCGCTCAAAAATATGATGCAATTTTTCAGATACAAAACTGTGTATATGAAGGAAATAATTACCTAAGTTTTAAATTAACATTTATTTAGGCGTGAGACAAGAGTTTCACGCCTAAAATTTTTTTTAATGAATGTTTAGATTTCGGAAGGATATTCCGGCTCACCAAAAAGTAACAGACTGTTACCAGATTCGACTAAATCCCAAAATGTAATAAAACCGGATAAAGCCAAAGCAGATGTCAACAAAGTATTTCTAATCTTTCTGAACACAAATTTCACCTCTTTTCTTTTTCCAAAATGCTAATACTAATTGTAAAGTGTGCAATACAATTGTCCAAAATCCAACTGTAGAAATTGCACTATCAAAAAATAGGATGGTTAATATAAGATCATAACAAGTTGCTATGAATATATTAAGTTTTCCTTTCCGTATTTCTTCAGGCTGTAATTGAGGCCTTGAATTCGACGTAATCGGTCCAATCTTATAATTAATAACAGCACACACAGTCAATAGAATAAAAGATATGGTTAATGGCAATTTGAATGGCATTAACAGTACATTTACTACATAGAAATATAAAAAAGAAAAAAGCAGACATGCTGCGTAATGCTTAAAATGCAACCCCCCCGAAATAATTCGTAATGGCAGCAGGATAATTAAGGAATAAATAAAACCATCCAACTTATGAATACAAAAGAAAAATGCTAAGAATAAAAGTATCTTACTTCCTTCATAGATTATGCAGGAGATAATATATGTAAGCCTTGCTTTATCTGTTTTTGATAAATCCGGAATAGAATTAATATAGTTTGATATTGCACGCATAAACCTTACCTCCACTTTAAACAGTCTAGTATAAAATGGTGAAATAGATAAAAATATGTCGTTAAGTGTAAAAAAACATGCATAAATGACAAAAAATAGCAAAAAATGATAGTTTATGCGTAAAAATGACATGTTCGTGCGGGAAAATGTAAATAGTAGGAAAATTTGAATATACTAATGTTTTAATTAAAAAAAAACAGATAAAAAGAAAGACAGGAAGATACAGATGAAAAATAAATTATACGAAGACGCAGGTAAACGCATACAGGAAATGCGGTGTGAGCAAGGATACACCCGAAGTAAACTTGCGGAAAAAGCCGGAATATCAGATAAATTTTTATATGAAATTGAAAAAGGAAAAAAGGGATTTTCTTCTGATATCTTATTTCGTATTGCGAATGTACTGGAGGTTAGTTGTGACTACATTTTAAGCGGGGACAGGATAAAAGGAAAAAATGCATCGGAATTTCTCGCGGTGGTTGAACGGTTTGATGAAAAAGAGATTGGGAAGCTTAATCGGTTAATAAGAACGCTATATGATTTTAAGAAATGAATATGGATATTTAGTGAATGGATAATTAGTGGAATTATAAAGAGGAGAAGGAGATAACCCTAATGGAATATCTCCTTTTCGTGTTTTTTTAACTGAAACAATATTCTTAACGCCTCTGTTACAGATTTCATTTTCAAACTGGAAGAGCCTCCGATATAGTGAATCGGCACTTCGATAGTATGAAATTTGCGACAATAAAAACGCATTTCTGTTTGATACATATGTCCTGTAGATAGGAATTTATCCAAATTCATACTTTCTAAAATCTCTCTGCGGAATGCTTCAAAACCACTTGTCATATCCGCAAGTTTTGTTCCAAGTACAAGATTGGCAAGGATGGTACCGCCGGAGCTTAAAAATCTGCGATAAAGCGGCAGATTGCTGACGTTACCATTTTTCATAAAGCGGGAACCCCATACGCAATCATAGCCTTCGTTCAGCTTCTCGATAAACTGTGGCAGCTCTTTAGGGAGATGACTTCCTCCACCGTCCATTTCTATAATAAATTCCGCACCATCTTTTAATGCCTGACGGAATCCTTCTAAATAACAGCTGATAACACCGCTTGATTTTTCATGAAAAATCAATTTTACTTTTTCGGTTTTTGCAGCAGTATTTCTGATAATTTCTTCGGTACGATCCTTCGAAAAACTGTCAATGACAGGATAAATATATAAATTATCATAAGGAAGTGCTAATATTTCGTCCAGCACGCCCTGCATAGTATCTTCTTCATTTGCCACAGGCATGACAATAATTGTTTTTTTCACTGTTTTGATTCCTTTTCATGAGTATTCAGGGGGTAGGAATTGAAATTTTAATAAAAAATTAAAAAAATCATAAACCTTATTAGTAAACTTTTAGTCTATTATAATATATAGGGCATAAATTAGGATGTCAAGAAAAAGGAGATTTTTAGGTTTTTTTGTTTATTTTGCTGATGGTATATGTGGCAAAATGAATTTACAGAAAGAAAAATTGATGGTATGATAGTCAATAGTTGTATAAAAGTGGTATAGTATGCCAATCTGCAATTTGGGAGAACATTGTAAGATGCATAGATTACAGTTGCAGATATTAAATTAGGAAACAGTGAGGTTACTTAGAGATGAATATTATATTGTTGTCGGGAGGCTCCGGAAAGAGACTTTGGCCTCTTTCAAATGAAGTACGTTCCAAACAATTTTTACAGTTATTGACCGATGAAAAAGAGCAGCACGAATCTATGGTGCAGCGTGTTTATAGACAGATATGTGGAGCAGGAATTGATGCCAATATTGTAGTAGCAACCAGTGCATCGCAGAGAGATTCCATTAAAAATCAGCTCCATAAAAAGGTAGATATTGTGGTGGAGCCTGAACGTAGAAATACGTTTCCGGCAATTGTGCTGGCGGCTTCTTATTTAACTTCAGAAAAACAGGTAAGTCCGGATGATACAGTAATTGTACTTCCGGTAGATCCGTATGTAGATATAGAATATTTCCAAACCTTCAAAAAGATGGACGAAGCAGTACAGGCGGG
The DNA here is from genome assembly GCA_017437065.1 of Lachnospiraceae bacterium. Classification (GTDB taxonomy): domain Bacteria; phylum Bacillota; class Clostridia; order Lachnospirales; family Lachnospiraceae; genus RGIG3002. The sequence goes on along the minus strand of JAFSBX010000132.1, from coordinate 73,302 downwards.
AAAAGCTGATATGGTACTGATGGGAATTGAGCCGTCTTATCCGTCAGAAAAGTACGGATATATTTTGTGTGAAGGTGAAGCAGCAGATAGAAAAGTAATCGGTTTCAAAGAAAAACCGGTGAAGGAAGTGGCACAGGAGTTGATTGAAAAGGGCGCTCTTTGGAACGCCGGTGTGTTTGCATTTAAATTAAGTTATTTGCAGAACATTACAAAACAGTATGTGGATGCCATTGATTTTGAAACAGTATTAAGAGGTTATACAAAGCTGAAAAAAGACAGCTTTGATTATGAGGTCGTGGAAAAAGCCAATTCACTTGGTGTAGTAACCTATGACGGACAGTGGAAGGATATCGGAACATGGAATACCTTAACTGAAGTTATGGACGAAACAAGTATTGGTGATGTAATTACCGGCGAAGGCTGTGTAAATACCCATGTCATAAATGAACTATCCATTCCGGTGGTAGCAATCGGTACAGAAAATCTGGTCATTGCGGCAAGCCCGGATGGAATTTTGGTTTCTGACAAGGCAAAGAGCTCTTATATTAAGCCTTATGTAGAGGATTTGGATAATCGCCCTATGTACGAGGAAAGCATATGGGGAGATTATCGTGTATTTGATTACAGCCAGTATCCGGATGAAAGAAAATCCCTGACGAAACAAATTTCGATAAAGGCGGGCAGATATTTGGATTATGTCTGCCATCATTATCGTGATGAAGTGTGGGCAATTGTAGATGGAAAAGGTTTCCTTGTGATGGACGGAACAACGACTATTGCAAGAAGTGGAGACGTATTCCATTTCCGGGCAGGCGATAAGCATGGTTTAAAAGCCATTACGGATATGCACCTGGTAGAAGTTCAAATGGGAACCGAGCTTGTAGAAGAAGATATTGAAAAATTTGACTGGCCGGAATAAGTTGCCTATGAGGGAAGGGATTGTAACTGGAAACAAGGGTATATCCCTTCACTGAAATGTCGAAAGGAATATGAATAGTTTCTTTCTGGCATTAGGAGGCAAAGTATTATGAAGAAAAAATTTATGTGTGGAACGGCAGCAGTACTTGTTGCTGCTATGTTGTGCGGATGCGGTGCGCTTAGAGATTATCAGGAGTACCGTGCCGATTATGAGGAGTTTCAAGAGTACAAAAAGTATAAAGCAGCATTAGCTCAGAATGATGTGGCATTGGAGACAACAGCTCCGACTACGGAAGAAGTACAGGAATCTACACAGGAAACAGTAGCTGCAGAAATAGAAACTACAGTGGAAACTGTTCCACAGGAAACGCAGCCGGAAACACAGGCGGTACCGGAGCAGGAAACACAAGGGAGCGGAATCAAAGCGCTGACAGAAGAGGAAATCGCAGTCAGAAAAGCACTTCAGGAAGCCTATATAAACGAGCGTAATGAAGTGTATACATGGCCGGCATCTTATGAGAAAACCATGAAAATCAATGAATTAGATAAGAAAATTTTAGAAAATGCATATTATTCATTTGAGGACATGGAGATTGTATTTATTGGTGACAGTATCACGGAAGGTGTAGGCGGAAATCTGGATGCAGAAGGTAATAAGATTAGTTATGTTAATTATGTAGATGCTGCAATAGATTTTAAAAATGTATTAAATCACGGAAAAGCAGGAAGAACCGTGAATGATTACGGTGATGAAGAGCTTTCCATGGATTCTAATATTGATAATTTGATTAATATTGATTCGGACATTGTTGTAATTTTGATTGGTGTAAATGATTATCTATATTATGATGAAGCAAAAAGATTTGGGGCATTGGATAATGGAAGTACAGCCGGATATTGTGGTGCATTACAATCCTTTGTAAATGCAGTGGAGCGTAATTATCCGGATAAAGAATATTTCTTTGTGACACTATACCAGTTGTTGTCAACAGATGCTTCGACGTATACAGATTTTCAAGGAACACCGACTTTTAACGATTACTTACAGGTACAAAGAACATTGGCAGACAGACATGGCTATCATATGATAGATGTTCATAATAGCGGATTAATGAGTACACAGGATGCAGTTACTACTGCGAACTTGATTCCTGATGGTATTCATCCGAATGATGCCGGTTACAGAGTACTTGGGGAACACATTGCGGCAGAACTGCTTCTTTATTACGAAAGCAAAATGACGCAGTAAAGGGAATGGAAGTAAGGAGAAAATATGTTTCTTAAAATAAGAAATATTGGTAAAATTGAATCAGCAGATATAAAGCTGGACGGAATTACTGTAATTGCCGGTGAAAATAACACCGGCAAAAGCACCGTTGGAAAAGTTTTATCTGCGATGTTTAATTCATTTCATGATTTAGATGAGTATGTAGAATATCAGCGTGCAGATTTAATTGAAAAAGAGCTTGTGACTCTATATAGAAAGGTGAGTTTATTTTTTGAACAGCAAGGATATGTAGAAAAAAATGAGAACTTTGGAAGAAAACATATTCCCGTGCATTTATTAAAAAAAAGTGTGAAAACGCTTTTGAAGGACAGAAACAGAGAAGAAATTTATCAGCTGGTAATTGAGTTTGTTGAGAAAAGTGGTTTGGCAAGTTTTGAAGATGTAGATGAGCAAAGCATTAAGAATGATGAATTAAGAGAACACATAAATAGTGCAATTAATGGTATTGAAGAATGCTTGAAGATTTCAAATGAAACAATTGCAAAACTAAAAATTACCAGTGTATTTAGAAAAAATTTTGATGAGCAGATTATAAATCTTAATAATGGAGAGAATGTTGCAGAAGCAGAAATTGAAGTAAAAGGTAAACATAATAAAGTTTATTTTGAAAAAGGATATGATGATATTTGTAATGCTTTTCAACGTGAATTTATTGTAGAAAAGGAAGCGTTCTATTTTGATAATCCAAGAGGAATTGAGAGGATGGACAGACCGTTTGGCTTGTATGGAAATTCTCAAAATAAAGTTGTAGAAGAACAGAAACTTTTGAAAAGTATTCTTATGCCGGGAATTGTACAGACTGAAAACGTACGTTATAATGAATTATTAAAGGAGAATGTAGAAGAAGCAGAACAAAGTGATATTCAGGTGATGCTGAACCAAAACAAAGCACAAAAAGTCTTAGAGATGATTCGTAAGACAATGGGTGGTAAGTTTATTTATGAAAATAATAACTTAAAATATAAAGAGGAAAATATTCAAGGTAATATTAATGTAAAAAATATGTCTACAGGATTAAAAGCACTGGGATTACTTGAGAGAACAGTGGCTAGTGGACTTATAGAGGATAAATCTGTTATTGTACTTGATGAGCCGGAGATTAATCTTCATCCGGAATGGCAACTTTTTTATGCTGAAATTATCGTGATATTACAAAGAGCATTTGATTTAACAGTAGTTATTTCCACGCATAGTCCGTATTTTTTACAGGCTGTCAGCTATTATTTGGAGCAATACGACAGAGAGGAAGTGTGCCACTATTATTTGGCAGAAAATTATGATGGAAAAGCTGTCATTAATAATATGGATAATGATATAGATGTTATCTTTAAAAAGCTGACAATGCCATTTTTAAGAATTTCAGAGTGATATTTTGGGGGAACTAATGAATAGAGAGGTAGTAAACATACTTTCGGAAGGACTGTCAGAAGAACAGAAAAACTATTTTATCGATACGTTAAAGAATATATCTGAAAATGATGCTGCTTCCGATGAAAAGTATAAATATCCTACAGAAAGTAGTATATTGGCAATAAACTTCGATAAAATAAAGGAGATATATACAAACACTGCCTTGAAGAACATATATAGAGCGCCAAAGTCCAATGATGCTTTATACATTATAGGTAGTGAAGGGAATTGTGAATGGTATTTTATTGAGTTTAAAGCGGGAGCAATAGACAATTCTTTGACAGATGAAATATATAAAAAAATTTACGATAGTATAATTATTATGTTAGACTTGAAGAGCATAAACAATGGTAAACTTCAAATTGAAAATGGTAAAGGCTATCTTCTTCAAGAAAAAAATGATAACTTTAATTTTGAACAAAAGCTAAAAAAACTAGGGTTCAAAAGTGAAATAAATTTTATTAGAGAACACTTTCGTTATATATTGGTTTATAATAGAGAAGAATATAAAGAAAACGATAGAGATAAAGTTGGATATAGAGCTGAACTTTTGGCGGGAAAATATGAAGATTTAGAAAATATATTAGTAAGTACTCCGTGGTTTTGGCGTGAGTTTTCAAGTGCATATAATTGTATAGAGAAAAGAATAGAAGAGCGGAAGTTTGGTTTCCTTAGGGAACAGTGTGAATTTTTGCCTAAATTTCATGATGAATATAAAGCATTATTTGATTTTTTAGATTGTCATGATGAGTTGAAAGAAAAAGTTTTTCCCATACAAAAAAATATAAAAGGGAAATATATAAATATGGTAAAGGATATTAATTCACAAAGAGCAGAAGATATCTTTCAATATATGCTTATGAACTGTGGAATGAGTAAGCAGAAAATAAAACTTTTCAATGATTTTGTAAATAAAGTAAAAGACTTAAAGAAGTTGCAAGAAGGCGCATATAATGATTTTATAGTTTTTTTGGAAAAACGAGATAATGATTTTGCAATGAAACAACAGGAACAGAAGTTGGAGTATCTTCAGGAGAAAATACAGCAGGGAGATTTCTACTATCTGTTGAAAGAATATGAAAAACAGGATACGAAAACTTACTTACAAGAGTTTAAAAATGCATTAATGAGAAAATCTCGAATACCACAAAGATGTCTGTTTTTACATCAGTTTGAAAATTATTTATTCAAAGAAGTAAGAACGTTGGATATGGAAGAGTTTAAAACATCTTTTGTAGATAAATACGAGAGAAAGGAAAGGAATTTAGCTTAATTTCTATTTGTATAATTTATGGACAAAAATTTTATGAATAAAATAGCAGTATTAATACCTTGTTATAATGAAAGTAAGACAATCGCCAAGGTAGTGTCTGATTACAAAAAGGCACTGCCTGAGGCAGTTATTTATGTATATGACAACAATTCTACGGATGGAACAGATGAAATTGCGAAACAGGCCGGAGCGATAGTCAGATATGAATATCAGCAGGGAAAAGGAAATGTAATACGTTCCATGTTTCGTGAGATTGATGCAGAATGCTATCTGATGGTAGATGGAGACGATACTTATCCGGCAGAGTGTGCGAATGCACTTGTGGACAAGGTGTTGAATCACGGTGCAGATATGGTAGTAGGGGACAGGCTTTCTTCTACTTACTTTACGGAGAACAAAAGACCATTCCATAACTTCGGAAATTCTCTCGTAAGAAAAAGTATTAATGTACTTTTTAAAAGTGATATCAAGGACATTATGACGGGGTATCGGGCATTTAGCTATCAGTTTGTGAAGAGCTTTCCGGTACTTTCCAAAGGGTTTGAAATTGAAACGGAAATGAGCATTCATGCAATTGATAAGAATATGCAGATTGAAAATGTTATTATCGAATACAGAGACCGTCCGGAGGGAAGTGAATCCAAGCTGAACACGTATTCAGACGGTTTTAAAGTGTTGAAAACGATTATGCGATTGTTTAGAAACTACAAGCCGCTGGCATTTTTTGGTTCTTTGGCAGTGATTTTATTATTGATTGCCGTAGGATTTTTTGTTCCGATTCTCTGCGAATATTTGGAGACCGGGCTTGTTCCAAGATATCCGACGTTGTTTGTATGCGGATTTGTGGCACTTGCAGCAATACAGTCCTTCTTTTCCGGAATGATTTTATCTTCTATCGTGCAGAAAAACAGACAGGATTTTGAATATCAGTTACAGCAGATAGAATTTGAGCGAAAAAGGCTGGAAAAAGAGGAACTGCCTAAATAGAAAACAACTTAGCAAATGTTATTGCAGGTAAAAGCAAATAGAGGCATGAGGTTAACATGAACGCTGGTTTTTATAAGATATTGATGAAGGTTATGAAAATTCAATATAGAAAAGGGCTTTTGTTAAAGGGCATACCTGTTATTTTTAATAAAAAAGGTGCTACTATGGAATTCGGAGAAAACGTAGTAGTGAAAAGTTCGTTTCTCTCCAATCTGGTCGGACTTTACCAGAGAACGATTATTGTTACGCGAACATCGGAGGCGGTAATCCGAATCGGTAACAATGTAGGAATCAGCGGAGCCACTATTTATGCGAGACAGAAAATTGAAATTGGCGACAATACCTGCATTGGTGGGAACACAAAGATTCTCGATAATGATTTTCATCCATTGGAAATAGAAGCCAGAAATGCGGATATAAAAGAAAAAATAGGTACAAAGCCAATAAAGATAGGAAAAAACTGTTTTATCGGATGCAATGCCCTGATTTTAAAAGGTACAGAACTTGGCGATGGCTGTGTGGTAGGTGCCGGTGCCGTTGTTTCCGGGAAATTTGAGGCAGGAAGCATTCTTGCAGGAAATCCTGCAAGAACAATACGAAAACTTGCAAATAATGTTTAGATAAAAAAGAAAGATATAAAAAGATTAGATTTAGTAAGATACAGCGAAGTTATAGTATATACAAAAGAGGGAAAAGTAGTAGAAAGGACAAGGAAATGGTGCAAACAACAGTAACAGTTATGTTAACTTGTTTCAACAGAATAAAGTATACAGTCCCTTGTGTAAAATCTTTAGTGGAAGGAAATCCCAACATTTCTTTCCGCTTTATTATTACGGATGATAACAGTAGTGACGGAACAAAAGAAGCTTTGGAAAAACTGCCGTATGCTATAACAATTCTTTCGGGAGACGGACAGCTTTTCTGGAATGGCGGAATGAGCAAAGCACTGGATTATGCCTTGCACAGTACCGAAAAGACGGAGTATTATATGCTGGTCAATGATGATGTGGCGTTCACGGCGGGAGCGATAGAAAAGCTGATTGAGCGGCAGCGGGATTGTTCAAAGGAAATAAGCAGTGTGGTTATCGTGGGTGCGACGGCAGACAGCAGTGGGAAGACGAGCTATGGAGGCGTGAAACTGTTGTCAAAGCATTTTGCCAAGTTCGGTCTTATCGAGCCGTCAAAAGAGTATCAGGAATGTGATACTTTTAACGGAAATTGTGTATTACTTCCCAAGGATGTATTTTTTAAAGCAGGAAATGTGGACAGTGTTTACCGACACAGCATGAGTGATTATGATTATGGTATGCACATTAGAAAACTTGGATTTAAGATCTATAACTCAGAAGAGCATGTAGGAACTTGTAATGATAATGATATTTCCGGTTCATGGCGTGATACTTCTCTTTCCGGAAAAGAACGTTTAAAGAAAAAAGAATCCCCGAAGGGACTACCGAAAAAAGACTGGTATCATTTTATCAGGAAAAATTACGGTTTCCTTCCGGCGGTTTATCACAGTGTGACGCCATATTTGCGTATACTTTTGGGGAAATAAGTTATGCTTTTTAATTCGTTTAATTTTCTTATATTTTTTCCGGCGGTAGTACTTGCGTATTTTCTGATTCCACAGAAGATACGCTACTTGTGGCTTCTTGCAGCAAGCTATTATTTTTATATGTGCTGGAATCCGAAATATGTGCTGCTTTTATTGTTTTCCACGGGAGTTACCTTCCTTGGCGGATTGGCAATAGAGCGTTTTCAAAATAAAAAGACATTTCTTACGTTGACGGTTATTGCAAATCTGACCGTCTTATTTGCGTATAAATATTTTGATTTTGCAATGGATAATCTGAACTGGATTTTGAATAAATTCCACATACAGGCAATAGACCCCGGCTTTGACATTTTACTTCCGGTGGGAATCTCTTTTTATACATTTCAGGCATTGGGATATACTATTGATGTTTATAGAAAAGAGATTTATGCGGAGAAAAATTTCTTGAAATATGCGTTGTTTGTGTCCTTTTTTCCACAGCTTGTGGCAGGACCGATTGAACGTTCCAAAAATCTGTTAAAGCAGGTAAGCGAAAAACATACCTTTGATTATGACAGGATGCGGAAAGGTCTGCTGATTATGCTTTGGGGATATTTCTTAAAGCTGGTGATAGCGGACAGAGCCGCAATATTTGTGAATGTGGTTTATGGGGATTATGTTTCTTATGGTGGCATTTATATTGTGATTGCTACGCTGTTATTTGCGGTTCAGATTTATTGTGACTTTGCAGGCTATTCCACCATTGCAAAAGGAGCGGCACTGATTATGGGCTTCCGTCTGATGGAAAACTTCGAAGCACCTTATTTTGCAAAGAGTGTGGCAGAATTCTGGCGCAGATGGCATATATCTTTATCCGGATGGTTTCGGGATTATCTGTACATACCGCTTGGTGGAAATCGAAAAGGAAAATTAAGAAAGCAGCTGAACACGATGATTGTATTTTTAGTCAGTGGACTTTGGCATGGTGCTTCTTGGAATTTTGTGATTTGGGGCGGCTTGAATGGATTTTATCAGGTGGTCGGAATGTGGTGGCAGGATCTGCGAGGAAAAATCGTTGGAAAAACAGCGAAAAATATCTGTATAAACGTATGCAAAACCATAGTTACATTTATTTTAGTCGATTTTTCATGGCTTTTCTTCCGTGCAGATAGTATACGGGACGCATTTGCTATGTTAAAGAGTATGCTGACGGTTAAGAATTTCTCTGTATTAACAGATGGCAGTCTCTTTGGGCTTGGATTAAATCAATATCATTTTTGGTTTTTGTTGTTAGCAATTGCAATTTTGTGGATAACAGATTATTTTAAGTATAAGAATGTGGATTTGTTTGAAAAAATAGAGAAACAGAACGTGGCAGTACGGTATTTTGTGTATATGTGCCTGTTCTGTGCAGTAGTTTTATTCGGTATTTACGGAGTGGATTATGAAGCAAGTCAGTTTATTTATTTCCAATTCTAGCAAAAAGGAAGATAGAGAAGGAGCTACAGCTAAAAAGTATAGAAAGTATATTGGCAGAGTGCTTGGGGCGCTCTTTTTCCTGTGTCTGTTTTTCGGAATTGAAAAGGTAATGGAATATGCACTTGTAAATGATACAAATGAATGGTCGCGTGCCATGTTTCATGATTTTTATACACGGGAGGAAAATATAGATACTCTCTTTTTAGGTTCTTCTCATGTATATTGCGGAATTAATCCGGCAGTGATTACGGAAAAGACAGGACAGAGTGCTTTTAATATGGCAACACCGGCACAGCCGTTGAACGGTTCTTATTATTTGTTGAAAGAAGCGGATAAATACAACGACATTTCTCATGTTTATTTGGAACTTTATTTTGGACAGTCCACCGGAGCAGAGGGGCATTTCAAAGAGGCTGATCAGCTTCCGAGAAACTGGCGGAATACCAATTATATGAAGCCCTCACTTAATAAGCTGTCTTACATGATTTCGATGAGTGAGCCTTCTCTTGCGTATATGACTTTCCTTCCTGCAAGACGTTACTGGACGGATAGCTTTGAACCGGAGAAAATAAAAGAAACAATACGGCAAAAGAGAACTGCTGCCTATGCGGATTATTATGTGGAAAATGTGTTGAATGGTGTGGTGGAAACGTATGCAAAAGACGGCTTTTACTATTCCGAACATAAGGCGGAAGGTGGCGTGTTGTATGATATAATTATGCCGAAGCCTTTTACGGAAAAGCCGATGACAGAGGAAGCGGAGCTGTATTTGCGTAAAATCATCGAGTATTGCGAGAAGAAAAATATTGAATTGACACTGTATTCTGCGCCGGTAACGGATTATCAGGCATCCCTTTATGGAGAATATGACCGCTACGCAGAGCATATAAATGACATTGCAGCAGAGTATGGACTTTCCTATTATGATTTTAATTTATGCAGAGAAGAATATCTGGATTTGACAGATGATGCATTGTTTCGTGATAAAGGACATTTGAATATCTGGGGTGCTGAAATTTTTACGAACTTTTTTGCAGAATTTTTTATGGGACTTCCGGAAGGAACTTTCAGCTATGAGCAGTGTTTCCATGCATCCTATAAAGAAAAAATCAAAAACGGCAAAGAGCGGATATTAGGCCTTGTAGTAGAAGAACAGGAAAATGAGGGAGAAAATATCTGCTATGTGATAACACCCGTCCACAATTTAAAGGATAAGGATGTGGAATATTACATACATTCTTTGGATGAAAGTGGAGAAAAAATGACAATGGCAGAATGGTCATTTCTGTCAAAGGGAGACACTGTGGATAGTGTTGAAGTGTTTGTGCCGAAAGGGTTTGGGACATTGTTTATTGAAGCCAGACCGGAAGGAGAGGCAGAAACTACAAATTTTGTGCAAATAAGCGAGTAGTATGTTATAATAGAAAAATCAGTATGGAGGAACGAAATGTTGTATTTTAATGTGCCGCCTCATGTGGGACGGGAATTGGATTATATAAAAGAAGCAGTAGAAAAACATAAAATCTGCGGTGACGGAGAATTTACCAAGCGATGCAATGCGTGGTTTGAGAAACAGACGGGGACAAAAAAGTGTCTGCTTACAACGTCATGCACTCATGCAACGGAGCTTGCAGCGTTACTTGCAGATATTAAGCCGGGGGACGAAGTAATTATGCCCTCTTATACATTTGTGTCTACGGCAAATGCCTTTGTACTTCGTGGAGCGATTCCGGTTTTTGTGGACATCCGGCCGGACACGATGAATATAGATGAAAATTTGATTGAGGCAGCAATTACAGAGAAAACGAAAGCAATTGTACCGGTACATTATGCGGGAGTTTCCTGTGAGATGGATAAGATTTTAGAAATTGCAGAGAAATATAATTTAGTGGTAATAGAGGACGCAGCGCAGGGAATGATGGCATCCTATAAAGGCAAAGCACTGGGAACTATCGGTGATTTCGGCTGCTACAGCTTTCATGAAACGAAAAATTACAGTATGGGCGAAGGCGGTGCGCTTCTGATACGTGATGAAAAGTATGCGGAAGAGGCAGAAATCATCCGGGAAAAAGGAACAAACAGAAGTAAATATTACAGAGGGCAGATTGATAAGTATACATGGGTAAATTATGGTTCTTCTTATTTGCCGAGCGAGCTGAATGCGGCATATCTTGCAGCACAACTTGATATGGCAGAAGAAGTGAATGAGGATCGTCTGAAAAGCTGGAGATTGTATTATGAGCTTCTGACTCCGTTGAAAGAAGCAGGAAAAATCGAGCTTCCGTATGTGCCGGAAGAATGCGTTCACAATGCACATATGTTTTATATTAAAACAAAGGATATTGAAGAGCGGACTGCGTTGAAGACGTACTTGGAAGAGCAAGACATTATGGCGGTGTTCCATTATATTCCTCTCCATAGTTCACAGGCAGGAAAGAAATTCGGCAGATTCCATGGAGAAGATAAGTATACAACGAGGGAAAGTGAACGACTTTTACGTCTTCCGATGTATTACGGATTAAAAGAAACGGACGTACAATATGTAGCAAAGACAATAAAAAACTTCTATGGAGCTAATTAGCATGCAGAAACAAAAGTTACTGATTACGGAGTAAACAGTAACAAATATTGAGTAATACGATGCCTTGCGATTTATAATCGAAGATTATGAGAAAGATACGTGATTAAGTATGAACGAGATAAAAATTTTGGTTTTGGGTGCCGGAGGAAATGTCAGTCAGGGCATTATAAAAGCGCTCAAAAATTCTGATTTTGGTAAAACAAAATTAAATATAACAGGTGCCTGTATCAGCCCGGAATCCTTAGGACTTTTTATGTGTGATAAAGCGGCAGTTTCGCCTTATGCCAATGAAGAAAGCTTCCTTCCGTGGCTGATTGAAATTTGCAATCGGGAACAGATTCAGATGGTGTTAACCGGTGTGGAAGAAAATATTATGGCAATCAGCAGTAAGCAGGAGCAGTTTGAGCGTGAGACAGATGCGATATTTATTGCAACAGATTTGGACAAGCTGAAAATAGGACAGGATAAGTATCTGACTTGCGAATGGCTTTCGGAAAACGGGCTGAATTTCCCTAAATATTGTCTGTTAGAAGATAAAGAAGCGGTAGAAGAGCTGGTTAAAACCTGCGGTTTTCCATTGATAGCAAAGCCGAGGGTAGGAAAAGGCTCAAACGGTGTACAGAAAATCAATGACAGAGCCGGATTGGAACCATTGATTGGATGTAAGGATTATGTTTTGCAGGAGTGCATCGGTGATGAAACAAAAGAGTATACGGTGGGCTGTTATGTAGATAAATCGGGTATACTAAGAGAAACGATAGTGATGCACCGTAAACTGGAGCATGGTTCTACAGCCATGGCACAGGTAGTAAAGGACGAAGCGGTCAGACGGGAAGCAGAACGAATCTGTGAATGCTTTAAGCCTCGAGGTCCGTTGAATATACAGATGCGTAAAAATGACGCAGGCGAAGCGGTATGCTTTGAGTTAAATGTAAGATTTTCCGGTACGACACCAATGAGGACACATTTTGGCTTTAAAGATGTGGAAGCCATGGTAAAAGAATATTTATTGGAAGAAGCCATTGATGATTGTTTTCAGGTAAGAGAAGGAATTGCATGCAGGTATACGAACGAGTTTTACCTTACCGGAAATCCGATGGAAATCTTAGAAAAAGAAGGATTCCTGAGCAACATGAAGCCATATTCTTTTGAAACAGAGAACATGGGAAGATGAGAGTAGTTTGTCAGATTATGTCCAGGGTTAAATTTTGGAACTAAGAAAGTGCATGTTTTTAAGGATAGAAAAGACTATGAAAATTTGTTTTTTTTCAGATATTCATGGAAACGGATATGCCTTTGATGCCTTTTTAAAGGAGATGGAAAGGTGTAAGCCGGATAAAATTATTTTTGGTGGCGATTTTGCCGGATATTATTATGATGCCGACCGCATTATCTCAAAAATGAGAGAACTGCGGTTTACCTGCGTTTTGGGAAATCATGATAAAATTCTTTTGGAGCTGCTGGACGGAGAACGGAAGGCAGAGCCGCTTATAGAGCGTTATGGCAGTTCATATGAAAGGCTTGCATGTAATATTCAAAAAGAAAATGAACAGTTTTTGCGGCAGCTTCCGCTGTTTTACGAAATGGAAGCAGACGGGGTGAAACTGGGATTTTTTCATGGTTCTCCAAGAGATTACCAAAATGACAGGATTTACCCTGATACAGAGATTACAGACAGTGCAGAGCTTGCTTTGTTTGAAAAATATGATTATGTGTTTTCCGGGCATACCCATCACAAGCTGGTAAAACAGTTTGGAAAAACGATATTGATTAATCCCGGCAGTGCAGGGCAGCAGAGAGATGGAAAAGGCACTTCCTATGTGCTGTTTGATACAGGTCTGAGAGTGTGGGAGATTTGTGCGTTCCCTTATGATGTGGAAAGTCTGGAGCAGGATGTGGACAGGCTTGAGGGAGAGCACGAGGACAGGAAAAAAAGGTTGAAGGAAGTATTGCGGCGTCAGGCGGCAATTGATATAGAATAAGAGTGTAAGCGGATAGTAATTACGATGACAGAGAGTGCCTGAGTGGCAGGAAGGACAGGAAATACGGAGTTATGCGGAAAATATCATTTGTGATTCCATGTTATGGTTCGGAACATACGATAGAGCATGTAGTAAGCGGAATTGAACAGATTGTCAGAAAAGAGGATGATTACGAGGTAATTTTGGTCAACGACTGTTCCCCGGATAATGTGTGGGAAGTTATTCAGATGCTTTGTAAAAGAAATCCAAAAGTAAAAGGTATCTGCCTTTCTAAAAATTTCGGACAGCATGCGGCGTTACTTGCAGGATATAAGCAGTGCGACGGAGATTTAATAGTGTCTCTTGATGATGACGGGCAGACGCCGGTGGATGAAGTATACCGCCTGATTGATGTGGCGGCTGCGGGTGCTGATGTGGCAATGGCATATTACCCTAATAAAATGCACAATAAATTTCGTAATATTGGCAGTAAAATTAATCAGATTATGGCAGTACAATTAGTGGGGATGCCAAAAGACATTATTAATACAAGTTATTTCTGTATGCATCGTTTTGTTGTGAAAGAAATGCTTCGTTATACCAATGCGTATCCGTACATTCCGGGATTAATTTGCAGAACAACCAAGAATATAAAGAATGTAGCAATTGATCATAAAGAGAGGGAATCCGGTCATTCAGGATATACTTTAGGAAAATTGTTGGGGCTTTGGTTTAACGGATTTACGGCATTTTCCATTAAGCCCTTACGAGTTGCTACGGCAGCAGGCTGTATTTGTGCAATAGCAGGCTTTGTGTTTGGCTTTGTTACGATTATTCGCAAATTTATAAATCCGAATATGATGCTTGGCTGGAGTTCATTGGTAGCGCTCATTGTGTTTATCGGTGGTATGATTATGCTGATGCTTGGATTGATTGGAGAATATATCGGACGTATTTATATATGTATGAATAACAGTCCTCAGTATGTGATTAAGGAGAAACTGAATGCAGAAGATGGAAAAGCTGAAAATAATTCTTAAGCTGCAGGCAGTGGTAGTGGTGTATACCTTTGCCAGTATTTTTTCGAAGCTGGCTTCAGGTGAACAATTCTTAAGTGTGCGGTTTATTATTTTTTTAGGACTTGAGTTTGTTGTACTTTTTTTCTATGCATTGTTATGGCAGCAGGTAATTAAAAAGACGGAGCTGTCGGTTGCATATGCCAATAGGGAAATGTATCTTTTATGGTCTCTTTTGTGGGCAGTGGTATTTTTTCATAATGAAATTACTGTTGCAAATGTCATAGGGTGTCTGCTTGTGATAGTGGGAACATTTGTGATTACAGGAGAAGGCGAAGAAAGCTGATTGGATTGAAAGAGACTAAGCTTTGAGATGTATGTGCTTGTGAAAGCAGTCAGATGGGAGCAAAGATGGAGTTGAATGTTTATTTTCTATTTTATATCTGTTCTGTTGTACTGGCAGCAGTTTCACAGATTTTGCTGAAAAAGAGTGCATTGAAAGAACATGACGGATTTTTGAAAGAATATGTAAATCCCTATGTAATCGGGGGGTATGCATTAACCGGAATTTCCATGCTTTTAACGGTGCTGGCATTTCGGGGGATGGAATATAAAAACGGACCGATTATTGAATCGTTGGGGTATATTTTAGTAATGTTTTTTGGTATTTTTGTATTCAGGGAAAAGCTTACAAAGAGAAAGTGTATTGGAACGCTGCTTATCCTTGCGGGGATATTTGTGTATTACCTATAGGAAAGGTATGGTATTTGGATGAACAAAAAATTCAATTTGTCAGATCGGGTTTTTCAGGGACTGTTACTAATGGTCAGCATATTGTTTTATGTTTTTTTTACAGTGCTTGATGGAGCGGTAATTTGTGTGGATTCGCCTACTTATATCAGTATGAGCCTTGCAAGAGAGCCGGTTTATCCGTTGTATTTAGCTTTTTTTCGCCTAGTGTTTGGAGATGGAGAAAGATATCTTTTTGCGGCTGTTTTTGTACAAGGGCTGATCAGTGCGTTTGCAGCATGGAGTCTGTCAGGCTTTTTAACAAAAGAGTTTAAACGGACAAGAATAGATAATATGATATTGCTTGCAGTGCCGCTCTTGGTATCTCTATTGTGTAAGTTTGCGGCAAAAAGAGCCGTGATGTATTCCAACAGTATAATGTCGGAAGGTATTTGTATTCCGTTATTTTTGATTTTTGCAAGGTGGCTGTTGGAATATTGTTTCCGTAAAAATGAAAAAGCACTTATTATATCGGCAATTTTGTCGGTAATAATGATTTCTGCAAGAAAACAGATGCTTGTAACAGTAGTTCTTCTGGTGCTTGCTGTTTTGTTTTCTGAGTTAAAGAAAAAGAATTGGTTGAAGACTCTGGGAAAGGCATGTATTTACGGAGTAATTATATTCTTATGTGTGTCCGGCATTGACCGGGGATATAATTTTGCATTAAGAGGAGAAGGTGTCAGACATTCCAGTGGTGACAGATTTCTTTTGACGGTGGTATTTTATGAAGCCGAACGTGAGCATGCAGATGAAATAGAAGATTCGGAAATTCGGGAGCTGTTTTTAGAAATTTATGATGTGTGTGACGAAAGCGGCTATTTGGGAAACAGTGCAGGAGACGGCTGGTACAACCGGGTAGACCATTTTACGAATCACTATGATAAAATTCAGATAGATACCATGTGGCCTATGATTAGGGAGTATGTGAATGCAAACATGA
Organism: Lachnospiraceae bacterium; assembly: GCA_017437065.1. Taxonomy (GTDB): domain Bacteria; phylum Bacillota; class Clostridia; order Lachnospirales; family Lachnospiraceae; genus RGIG3002. Next base: position 57,126 of record JAFSBX010000132.1, on the reverse strand, counting down.
CCGGAAGTGAAGTAGAACTGGAAGCCGAAATAGACCGGATTATGGACGTGATAACAAAGAGTCTTATTGGAAAAGAAGCGATAGGAATTTTAAGAGTATTTGTGGATAATGTGTTTGCCGGTCTGGTGGTGACTGTGGCGAAACAGAGAAAGATTCTTGTAATTTACGCGATAATTGCGTATAGTAGTATGGTATTGCTTTGGGCTTGGAACTGGAAAAAACGCGGGTTTAGAAGCAGAGAGAACATTTTGGCACTGTATACCGCAGTTTCCGTACTGCTGAACGTAGCGGCAGTATCAGCGGTAATTTTCTGTCAGACAAGATATATGATATATAACATGCCGTTGTTTTATATGTGTGGCTGGCTTTTGCTTAGGGCAGCATGGGAACTGAGAGGAAAGCGTAAAGAAACAGAAGTGGAGAACGCACCTGAAAGGTGCAGATAGGAGCATAAATGAAAAAATTAATAAACCAGATTATGAAATTCGGAGTAGTCGGAGGTCTTGCATTTTTAATTGATTATGGCGTTTTCGTATTACTTGCCAATAAGCTAGAAATAAATTATCTGATTGCCAACATTTTCAGTTTTACACTTTCGCTCATTTTTAATTACCTGATGAGTATGAAATTTGTATTTGAAAGGAAAGAAAATACAGATAAAAGAAAAGAATTTGTTACTTTTACTATTTTGAGTGTTATCGGACTCGGAATACAAGAGTTAATTATTTTGGGATGTGTGGATGGAATTTATCTGAATAATGCATTTTTGCAGGAGAAATTTGATATTGATCTTGCAAAACAGGCAGGCAAAATCATTGCTACCGGTGTTGTAATGGTATATAATTTTATTTCAAGAAAAATCTTTATTGAAGGTATTTCGAAAGGAGACAGGAAGTAGTGCTGGAATTAATTTTAGAATTTTTACAGCTGCTTTTGTGGTTTATAATAGTTCCATTTGCTATTGGGTGGATACCTTGTGCGTTTGTACAGAAAAAAACAAGAAGCTTTGCAATGCTTATGGTGGCAGGATATATTACAATGTTTGCAGTTTTTGAAGTTCTTGTTGTGCCGATGGTATTGGCAAAGGCTGAATTTACAACAGCAGTAAAGTGGGCTTCACTTGTTCTTATTCTGACAGCGGCAGTTGGAGTCGGGCTGGCAGTAAAAACTACAATGGAACAGAAAAAGATTGTGCCGGCACTGATGGAAGCTGTTGGTGTTCGAGTGCCGGAAGAGAAGCCGAAAATACAGACAGTGTTGATGTGGATTTTGTTCTTGGTATTGGTGGGATTTCAGTTGTATCAGGCATTCAGCCTGGCTGTGTTTGACGGTGACGATGCGTATTATGTGGCGCAGTCAGTGACGGCGGTAAATAGAGATTCTATGTATGGTTATATTCCGTATAATGGCTTCGGAACGGATTTGGATATCAGACATGCAATGGCTGTATTGCCTTTATGGATTGCTTTTGTGGCAAAACAGAGTGGGATTCATGCAAACATTCTTTCACATACCATATTGCCGTTTGTATTTGTGCCGATTACTTACTTGAGTTATTACCTTGTTGCAAAAAGGCTATTCTCAGAAAAGAAGCAGATGATTCCGGCATTTCTTACAATAATCGGAGTGCTGCAAATATTCGGAAATGTTTCTATTTACACGAAAGAAACTTTTTTTGTGATGAGAACGTGGCAGGGTAAGTCGCTGTTTGCCAATTTTATACTGACGATGGCAATTGCCATAATGTTGTGGCTGTTTTCGGAGTATAAAGAGGAAACAGAAAAGAAAAATCAAGGGCTGTGGATATTGTTGTTCTGCACCAATATAGCTGCAGCATTTGCTACAACAATGGGAGTATTCCTTATGGCAATTTTGATTGGAATAACGGGAACCTGTCTGGCAGTGAGAAATAAAAGTGCAAGAATCTTATGGAAATTTGTTATTTCCTGCATTCCCTGCATTGTGTTTACCGTTCTTTATCTTGGAATGAAGTAGAAACAGGGAGAGTTACATGGAATTTTTTATGGATACTTGGAATACAATTCTTCAGTTTTATGAAAATTATATCGGAGACGGCTATAGCTTTTATGTATATGTAGCATCACTGGTATTTTTGATTTTTACAGAAAAGAAAAAACAAATTAAAACAATTTTAATTATTGCACCTGTGATTATGCTTGCATGTTTTTCGTTTCCGCCGTTTAAGATGTTATTTGACGTAATCGGACTGGACAGTGAAACGTATTATCGTATTTTATGGCTGATACCAATGGGAATTACGATTGCATATGCCGGTGTGAAATTGTTCGAAAAATATATCTGGGTTGGATTGGCAGTTATGTGTGCATTGGTTATTTATACCGGAAATTATGTATATGATAACCCCAATATTACCAAAGCCGAAAATGGACATCACATTCCACAGATAGTTATTAATCTGTGTGATGCAGTTCTGATGGATGCGGACGAAGATGAGTCCAGAGTATGGGTGGTATTTCCTTCGGAGTTTATTCATTATGTTCGGCAATATACAGATGTTATCTGCATGCCTTACGGAAGAGAGGCATTAGTGGACCGATGGGGATTTGAATATCATCTGAAAGATTTGATGGAAGCAGAGGAAATACAGTCGGATGAGCTGGCAGAGGAAGTGAGAAACTGCTGGTGTGAATATGTTATTCTGTCTGAACACAAAAATTTCAGTGAGCCGTTAGAAAATTATGGTTTTGAACTGATTAATACTGTAAATGAATATAATATTTACAGGGATACGGAAATAGAGTAACAATAGGAGAGTATATGAAACAGTTTGATAATCAGAAACGATATATGATAACCGGAGGAGCCGGATTTATTGGATTCCATCTTTCACTTGCTTTATTGGAAAGAGGAGCAGTGGTAACCGGTTTTGATAATTTGAATGATTACTATGATGTAGAGCTGAAAAAAGCAAGACTGGACATCTTGGAGAAACAGGAAAATTATAGTTTTGAAAAGGCGGATCTTTCGGATAAAGAACAGGTTTTTGCATTGTTTGAGAAGTATCAGCCGGATGTGGTAATAAATCTCGGTGCACAGGCCGGTGTGCGTTACAGTATTGATAATCCGGATACGTATATGCAGTCTAATATTATGGGATTTTTTAATGTATTAGAGGCATGCAGAAAATATCCGGTAGAGCATTTGGTTTTTGCTTCCTCCAGTTCTGTTTATGGAGGAAATGAAAAAGTGCCGTTTTCCACAGAGGACAAAGTAGACGGTCCAGTCAGCCTTTATGCGGCAACCAAAAAATCGAATGAGTTAATGGCACATGCCTATAGCAAACTGTATGGTATTCCGGTAACGGGACTTCGCTTCTTTACAGTGTATGGTCCTTACGGAAGGCCGGATATGGCATATTTTAAGTTTGCCTTGAAAATTATGAATGGTGAAAAGATTCAGATTTATAATAATGGAGATATGCAGCGTGATTTTACATACGTTGATGATGTAGTAAAAGGTATTGTAAATGTGCTGTGCAATCCGCCGGTGGAAAACAAAGATGGAGTCAGATATAAAATATATAATATAGGAAACAATACGCCGGTGAGACTTTTGGATTTTATTTCTGAGTTGGAGAAACAGCTTGGAAAAGAGGCTAAGAAGGAATATTTGCCAATGCAGCCGGGAGATGTGTATCAGACTTATGCGGATGTGTCTGAATTAATGCGGGATTTTGATTTTAAGCCGAGTACTCCTATTGAAGAGGGGCTGGCTAAATTTGTGGAGTGGTTTAAAGGGTATTATTGTATTGGGTAGTGGCGTATTGTAGGTAGTGCGGCATACTATAAAAGGAACAGTCAGTTTGTTCCGATGTAAAAAATTAAGAACTTCTAAGTATCTCCGGAGAGGTAATGACTGGTTACGCAACCGGCTTACATTCGCCATCGTGGCTCAAGTAAGCCTTACTTGGACATCGTGTCCAAGTATTGCTGAGTGGTGAAAGAGATACTAAGAAGTTCTAAATTTTTTACAAGTCACAAGCAGACTGTTCCTTTTATAGTATGCTTTACTGACATACGGAGGGATGAGATGGAGTGAATATTGTTATGTGATTGATATGAAATTAAAATAATGGAAGTATGAATAGCAGGTGTAACAAATTTTATATACTCTAAGTAATAACGTAGTGGGAAGCAGGTTATAAAAAAGCAATGTCTGCCTTGTGCCTTAGTAAAAAGATTAGAACTTCTTAGTATCTCTCTTATAACCCAGCAATAATTGGACACGATGTCCAATTAAGGCTTACTTGAGCCATGGATGGCGAATGTAAGCCGGTTGCGTAAATGGTCATTGATTCGCCAGAGATACTTAGAAGTTCTTAAATTTTTACATCGGGACAAGGCAGACATTGCTTTTTTATAACCCCGCTACGTTATTCACACCTACTCCTCCGGAAGCCCAATTGCCTCAGCAAGTCTGCCAGCCATCTTCTGTCTTCCCTGATCATTCAAATGTATATGGTCTGTCAGGTAATTGGAAGCGATATCCTCCCAAATGGTTCCATAATAATTATCTACTACTGTAAACATACATTCATTCGCTACGTCAATAGAAAACAGTAAATAATTTGGAATTGTACCGCATCCTAAGTTCGTAGTGTCACCGCTGGAATAGCTGCCATCTTCATTTACAACACTGGCAAAAGAAGGTGTCATAAAAATAATACGAATATGCGGATATGTCTCTGCAATCTGAGTGGCAGATGCACGTAATGCACCGGTATAGGTGCCTATATTATAGGCATCGTTTTCATCATAAAGGTTACGTCTTTGTAAATAATCATTTGCATCGTACATAAAAACAAGAACGTCAACTTTGGAATAGTCTGCATTTTTTAAAACATCAAGAGACGCAGCATAGTCTTGATTTACAGTACCGTTGTTTAACGCATCATCCTGAAGAGAGTAATCACCGTCACACATGGCTTTCGTTAAATAAGAAAGACTAAAAGCATCCGGAGCGTAATCAGCGGAATAAGTGCTGTTTGTTGCGGTAAGGCAGGTGTCTGCAAAACCTGCGCTATATACTTGTGCCTTGGTAGCATCTGCGACAAGTGCAGGAATTCCGTTTTCGCCGGGACAGTCTGAGATGGGATTATTTCCAATCATCAGTACAGTAGTAACACCATCATCTACAAAGCCTTCAATCTTTGCGGTATTTATTTTGTAGGTGACATCCAATGCTTCCGTATCGAAGTCATCAGTAATATTATTTGGGTCAAAATCGGACTTTGTACCGATGTTCCAGATAATAAGTTTTACAATACTGACAATTAGTATAATTCCAATGATAATCCATATAACAGCATGAGGATTTATTTTCAGATTTTTTTTCATATTTAAGCCTCCATATAACAAAAATGTATATGGGTTATTTTACTAAAAAAATAATAAAAAATCCACAGATTCATTATTTTTTAAGAATTGACAGCATTTATCCGTTCGGAATGCTCATTTTTTAAAGATTCTTTATACCATTTGCTGTACTTGAACATACGGTATGTAGTACTGAGTTCTGCAAGCTGTTGTTCATCTGCGCAACGTTCTTTAAATGCCTCTCGTTCTTCCATATCCATATTTACATAGTCCATATAGGAAATGCGAAGTTCTGTCAGCGGTTCACTGCATTTTGGACAAAACTGTTTGTGACCGTTTAGCAGATGTGTCCGATGACAGCCTCTGCAATAGTGCATATACATCATAGAATTACCCCTTTACTATTAACATAATACTGTAGCTAAAGCATATAAATTGTTGCATTTGTAGCGAAAAAAGTCAATATACTGATGAATTAAATGTTCGACAAAAGTTGACAAACTTTGCGGTAAACCAATGTGAAGCAACATGGAATCATATGGGAAAGGGCGAAATTTCTTGAATGATGTTGGTATTGATGATATAATGTTACAAAAATGTTAAATCAAAGAAAGGTTGACATAAGAAGTGAAAAGATTTTTTAACAGAAACAAAGAAGAGCTGGAAAATTATACAGATGACGATTTCGAGGTTATAAATCTTGACGAAGAATACGATGAAGAAGAATATTATGAAGAAATAGATGATACAGATGATGACGAATATTATGAATTTGAAGAAGCACAGGATGGAGTGGAATACATTAGTTTTGATGAGCCAGAAGACAAAACAGAATATTTTGAATCAGAAGAAGATATAGAATATTACGAAATGGAAGAGGATTTAGAGGACGAAGAGTATTACGAATCAGAGGAGTTGGACGAAGAATACTATGAGTCAGAAGAGTTTGGAGAAGATGACGAATACTATGAATTAGAAGAGTCGGAAGAAGACGAAGAGTACTATGAATTAGAAGAGTCGGAGGAAGACGAAGAGTACTATGAATTAGAAGAGTCGGAGGAAGACGAAGAGTACTATGAATTAGAAGAGTCGGAAGAAGACGAAGAGTACTATGAATTAGAAGAAACAGAAGAAGATGAAGAGTACTATGAATATGAAGAAGCAGATGATTCTGTAGATTACTACGAGGCAGATGATGCAGAGGACGAATACTATGCGGAAGAATCGGAAGAGGACGACGGAGAGTATTATGAAATGGACGAATACGGTGACGAAAACGAGTATTATTATGAAGATTATGAAGAAGAACGTGACGGAGCCGGAAATATAATAAGCAGAATAGTTTCGTTTTTAACTAATATGAACGGAATGGACCGTCTGATTGCTGCAACGGGTGCTCTTGTACTGGTATTTGCACTTATAACCGGAAGTTTATTTATCAGTGCCAAAGCAGGTGAAAATCAGGTAGCTGCATTTGCCGAACTTGGAACAGAAGTGGAAGATATAGAGATTATTGGTGAAAGTGGTCTGATGGCATTGTCCGATGCGAAGCTTGCAAAGCAGGAGGCGGCAGAACTGGCAGAGGCAGAAGCAGCAGCGAAAGCCGAGGAAGAAGCACAGGCGGCCCGGGTAGGCGAAATAAAAGTAGCAATGAATCTTTCTTCGATTCAGCAGGATTTGAAAATCAAATTTATTAATAAGAAATCTTCAAAACTGATTGCAAGTGTACCTTTTGAAGTAGAAGTAACAGATGCAGATAAGAAGACATATACACTTATTGACGAAGATATGGATGGTATTATTTATCAGAAAGGAATTGTTCCCGGAGAGTATAAAGTTACCATGCAGAAACTTGATGAAAAATATGTAGAATATGACATTTCCACAGAAACACAGAAAGTAACGGTAAAAGATAAGATTGAATATAAAAAGGTAGATGTGGAAGATGAAATTAAAACAGAGTCAGAAGTAAATGCAGCAGTAGAAGATACAAAGGTACAGGAACAGGTGGAGTCCGCCAATACAGATACGGTTCCTTTTGTAGAAAGTACAAAAACGGAAATTGGTGAAGGCTATACAGAGATTAGCAAAGCAACCATTACAGATCCGGCAACTACAGCCAGACTGCAGACAGGAAACTTTCAGAGACTGAGCAATATAGCAACGAATACAATCATTATTAAAAAAGAGGAAAGTACATCCGTTACTACGAGTCTGACCGGCGATTTTATCACATGGTTAAGTGAAGATGAAAGTATTGTTACCATTGATGGAGGACAGAGCGGAAATACAAATACCATTACAGGAAATGCTGTTGGAACAGCAATTGTTACTGCAAGTAATGGAACAGACACGGAGACATTTCAGGTAACAGTAACCGAAAGTCAGATAACGATTGATAAGCAGACTGCTTCCGTTCAGGTGGGACAGACAATAACAATCAATGCATCTGCAACTGCAACGTGGAAAAGTTCCGATACATCTATTGCAACAGTAGATGAAAATGGTGTGGTAACCGGAATAAAAGCCGGAACGGCGGCAATTACTGCAGAAGCGGATGGAGTTGCAGCAACCTGTCTTGTAACAGTTTTTGAATCCAGTACAACTATTTCGGCTTCTACTTTATCTATTAAAGTAGGAGAGACTGCTACACTGAAAGCTACTGTAATAGGTGAAGATAAAAGTGTGGCATGGACAAGCTCTGATACATCAGTAGCCACAGTAGAAATGAATGGAACTGTAACCGGAGTAAAAGCCGGAACAGCAACCATAACTGCTACAGCCAATGGTGTTGGTGCAAGTTGCACTGTAACGGTCACATCAGATGAGCCGTCAACAGAGAACGAAGAATCTGCGGATACAGAAACCGCATTAAAGGATAATAACGGCAAGCAGGTTTATGTTAAAAACGAAGCCGGTGAATATGTTGCGGCAGTATATGCAGATTATTACAAATATGATAAATTTTATATTAAGCAGCCGGCATTTAAATATACTGGTTGGCAGACGCTTGATGGTAGTGTATACTATTATGATGCAGATGGAAATGTTGTAAAAGGCACACAGGTCATTCAGGGTGCGACTTATAATTTCGATGCTACAACCGGAGCATTAGTAACGACTTCCGGTGTTTTAGGAATTGACGTATCTAAATGGAATGGTGATATTGACTGGAATGCGGTAAAAAATTCCGGTGTTAATTATGTTATCATTCGTTGCGGATACCGTGGTTCGACGACAGGGGCATTGATTGAGGATCCAAAATTCAGGACAAATATTAAGGGAGCATCTTCTGCAGGATTAAAAGTAGGCGTATACTTCTTCTCTCAGGCAACAAACGAGGTTGAAGCAGTAGAAGAAGCATCGATGGTATTAAGTCTGATAAAGGGATATAATATTTCTTATCCTGTATTTTTAGATGTGGAACCAAGTGGCGGACGTGGAGATTCCATCAGCAAGGAAGCCAGAACCGCTGTTATTAATGCATTCTGCCAGACTATTTCAAACTCAGGGTATGCATCCGGTGTGTATGCAAATAAGACGTGGCTGGAAAGCAAATTTAATACGGGAAGCCTTACTTCTTCCTGTAAAATCTGGCTGGCACAATACGCGGCAAAACCTACCTATGGCGGAAAATACAATATGTGGCAGTACACTTCAAAGGGTAAAGTCAGCGGTATTAAGGGCGATGTAGATATGAATTTGAGTTATCTCGGATATTAGATCAAATGGAGGGAAAATATGAAAACTTATTTAGTTACCGGAGGAGCCGGATTTATCGGTTCAAATTATATTCATTATATGTTTAAGAAATATGGTGAGGAAATTCGTATTATCAATGTGGATGCACTTACTTATGCAGGAAATCTCGAAAACTTAAAAGATGTAGAAGGCAGAGAAAACTATACTTTTGTGAAAGCAGACATCTGTGATAAGGAAGCAATCAGCAAAATCTTTGCAGAAAATGATATTGACAGAGTAGTTCATTTTGCAGCAGAAAGTCATGTAGACAGAAGTATCCGTAACCCTGAGATTTTTGTACAGACAAATGTGTTAGGAACAGCAGTTATGTTAAACTGTGCAAAAGCTGCATGGGAGCTTCCTGACGGAAGTTTTAAGGAAGGAAAGAAATTCCTTCATGTATCTACAGATGAAGTATATGGTTCTTTGGAAAATGACGGAGAATATTTTTACGAGACTACACCATATGATCCGCACAGTCCATATTCTGCAAGCAAGGCAAGTTCCGATATGCTGGTAAAATCTTATATGGATACTTATAAGTTCCCGGCGAATATTACAAACTGCTCCAACAACTATGGACCGTATCAGTTCCCGGAAAAACTGATTCCGCTTATTATTAATAATGCACTTCAGGGAAAGAAACTTCCGGTTTACGGTGACGGCAAAAATGTGCGTGACTGGTTATATGTGGAAGACCATGCCAAGGCGATTGATATGGTACAGGAAAAGGGCAGACTTTTCGAAACTTATAATATCGGCGGACACAATGAAAAACAGAATATTGAAATTATCAATATTATTATAGAAACATTGCAGGAGATGTTGCCTGAAAATGATCCTAGAAAAGCACTGGTAAGCAAAGATTTGATTACTTATGTAGAAGACAGAAAAGGTCATGACAGAAGATATGCAATTGCTCCTGATAAGATAAAAGCGGAAATTGGATGGGAGCCGGAGACAATGTTTAAAGACGGTATTAAACTTACCATTAAATGGTTCTTCGAAAATGAAGAATGGATGAAAAATGTAACAAGCGGAGATTATCAGAAATACTACGCTGAGATGTATAAATAATTGAAATGGGGACAGCCTTTTTAGGTTGTTCCCATTCGGTGTGTAATAACATGAGAAGAATTTCTAGGATGATAAAAGACATCATCCAAGAAATTCTAAGTCTCATGTAAGAAGAATGGCAAGCCATTCTTCAAAAGTATGAAAGTAAACATAAAAGTGAGGGAAAGAATATGAAAGGTATAATTTTAGCAGGTGGTTCAGGAACAAGATTATATCCGCTTACAAAAGCGATTTCAAAGCAGATTATGCCGGTTTATGACAAACCGATGATTTATTATCCGCTTTCCATTTTAATGTTGGCAGGAATTCAGGATATTTTGATTATTTCAACACCAAGGGATTTACCGGTGTTTGAAGAATTATTCGGTACAGGAGAACAGTTGGGACTTCGTTTCCAGTATGCGGTGCAGGAACAGCCAAGAGGTCTTGCTGATGCATTTATTATCGGTGCAGATTTTATTGGTGATGACAGTGTGGCTCTTGTGTTGGGAGACAATATCTTTTATGGACAGAGTTTTTCAAAAGTATTAAGAAATGTGGCATCCAGAACAGAAGGAGCAACTATTTTCGGTTATTATGTAAGAGATCCGAGAGAATACGGAGTAGTAGAATTTGATGAAAACGGTAAGGCTCTTTCCATTGAAGAGAAACCGGAAAATCCAAAGAGTAACTATGCGGTACCGGGTCTGTATTTCTATGACAATGATGTAGTTGAAATTGCTAAAAATGTGAAACCTTCTGCAAGAGGTGAAATCGAAATTACAAGCATTAACAATGAATACTTAAAACGCGGCACATTACAGGTAGAAACCTTGGGAAGAGGTTTTGCATGGCTGGATACAGGAAATCACGATGCACTTTTGGATGCAGCAGATTTCGTGGCGGCATTCCAGAAGAGACAGGGATTATATATTTCCTGTATCGAGGAAATTGCATACAAGAGAGGATTTATTACAAAAGAGCAGCTTTTGAAACTCGCGGAGCCTCTTATGAAAACAAATTACGGTAAATATTTAGTTGAGGTTGCAAATGGACTCTAAGGTAAGGCAGACAGCTGTCCTGTTTATGACAGTGATGGTTCTAATGATATTAGGAATTGTTCTGTATGCCAATTGGGATGTGGTGGAAAGACGTTTTTTCAGTGAAGAATCCGCGCAATCGGCAATGGAAGAGTTGGAAACAGGACAAGAGAATGACGGGACAAATATCAAACGTGCCAATGGGCAGGTTGGAGATGATTTGTCAGGGTTTATGCAGGATGAAACTTTTTTTAATTCCAAGTCTACGCTTGATAAGTACAAATCAACAGGAATGGCAAACAAACTGTCTATTGTAGTAACAAGTATCGAGCAGGATTTGCGTGTGCAGATTGTAGACAATGAAGGAGAACCTGTAACAGGACAGAGCTTTTTCATTACGGTAGAAGATAACGGAGAGTATAAGGATCTTGATCAGGACGGAATCGTTTACATTGCGGATTTGAAGCCCGGAGATTATTATGTTTCCTTAAACAAAATCAGTGGCTATAAGGTGCCGGATAATCCAACAAAAGTAAGGGTAAAAGATAAGGTTGAATATGTGGCAATCAATGATATTTCCTTACTGATAAAGACGGAAGAAGAAATTGATGCAGAATTGGAAGATACTGCCGTAAATGGTGCTGTAGAGGATGCAGATGATACGGAACAGACAGCAATACGCAAGGATGGAAGTGCCAGATTCGGTATTGATGTTTCTAAATGGAATAAAGAAATTGACTGGGATAAGGTAAAGAAAGCCGGTGTGGAATATGCAATTATCCGTGTAGGATACCGGGGTTCTTCTACAGGTGCATTGGTTGAAGATCCTTATTTTGAGAAAAATATCAGGGGTGCGATTGCATCAGATGTTCCGGTGGGAGTCTATTTCTTTACACAGGCGACGAATGAAGTAGAGGCTGTAGAGGAAGCGAGTATGGTAATTAAGCTTTGCCAGAATTATAAACTGGACTATCCGGTATTTATTGATACGGAAAGTGCCGGTGGGGACGGCAGAGCTGACAGATTGGATGCAGAAACAAGAACGCTTGTCTGCGATGCATTTTGTACAACAATCAAGAATGCAGGTTTTGACGCCGGTGTATATGCAAGTCGTAACTGGCTGAATGAGCATCTGATTTCAAAAGAATTGGAGGAACATATCATCTGGCTTGCAGAATACAGGGAGGCACCTTTATATCAGGGATATTACCAGATGTGGCAGTACAGTTCTAACGGAAGCATTGATGGAATCGAAGGAAGAGTAGATTTGAACCTCAGTTATATTGAGGAATAAAGGAGAGAGAAAAATGGGTAAAATTACAGTAGAAACATGTGAAATAGAAGGACTTAAAGTAATTACTCCTACCGTTTTCGGTGACGAAAGAGGTTACTTTATGGAGACATACAATTACAATGATTATAAAGAAGCAGGAATTGACCAGGTTTTCGTACAGGACAACCAGTCAGCATCTAAAAAAGGCGTACTCAGAGGTTTACATTTCCAGAAAGAGTTCCCACAGGACAAGCTGGTGAGAGTAATCCGTGGAGAAGTTTATGATGTGGCGGTGGATTTAAGAAAAGATTCCAAGACTTTTGGAAAATGGTTTGGTGTGTTATTGTCAGAGGAAAACAAGAAACAGTTTTTCATTCCGAAAAACTTTGCACATGGATTTTTAGTGTTATCCGATTATGCAGAATTTGCTTATAAATGTACAGACTTTTATCATCCGAATGATGAAGGCGGATTGTACTATGCTGATCCTGAAATCGGCGTAGAATGGCCGATTCCGGAAGGAATGGAACTGATTTTATCTGAAAAAGATGCAAAGTGGGGCGGTATTAAGGAGTACCTTAAGAATGAATAAAAAAAGTAACGGCAAAATTATGGCACTTCCGGCAGAGCTTTTTGAAAACAGAAAACTGATATGGAAGCTTTCCAAAGATGATTTCAAAAAACGCTATGCCGGCTCCTATATGGGAATTCTCTGGGCAATGGCACAGCCGGTAGTGACTGTAGTGATGTACTGGCTTGTATTTGAAAAAATATTTGGCAACAGAAGTGAAATGGTAGCCGGAAATTTAGAGGTACCGTACGTATTGTATCTGACAGCAGGACTGGTTCCGTGGTTCTTCTTTTCGGAAGGTTTGAATAATGGAACCATAGCGCTTTTGGAATACAATTACCTTGTAAAAAAGATAGTATTTAAAATCAGCATATTGCCGATTATTAAGGTAATTGGTGCAATTTTTATTCATGTATTTTTTATGGGTGTATTGTTGCTGCTATCCTTTGCTTACGGATATTATCCGACGCTTTATACGTTACAACTGTTGTATTACAGTTTTTGTGCGTTTGCACTGGTGCTTGCCATCAGTTATACTACCTGTGCAGTTGTTGTATTTTTCCGAGATTTACAGCAGATTATTAATATTGCATTGCAGATTGGAATGTGGGCAACACCGATTATGTGGAATATTGATAAAGCAGGAAAGTATGGAAAATTTTTTGAGCTGAATCCGGTGACTTATATTGTGAACGGTTACCGCAGTGCAATTTTTGAAAAAGAGTGGTTTTTCGAGCAGTTCGCTTCCATGGCTTATTTCTGGGGTGTTACGATAGTGTTGTTTGTGATCGGAGCTGCTTTGTTTAAACGCTTAAAAGTACATTTTGCAGATGTACTATAAAATGTTAAGGAGACTGGAATGGAAGAAAGACAAGTTGCCATCCGGGTAAAAGATGTAAAAAAAGTATATAAATTATATGATAAGCCGTCAGACCGGTTAAAGGAAGCATTAGGACTTTGTGGGAAACAGAAAAAACACAAAGAGCATTATGCTTTAAATGGTGTGGACTTAACGGTTTATCAGGGAGAATCCGTAGGAATTATCGGTACAAACGGTTCAGGAAAGTCTACGATTTTAAAGATTATTACAGGGGTAGTAAATCCTACGGCAGGAGAAGTGGAAGTAAACGGAAGAATTTCTGCACTTCTCGAGCTGGGAGCCGGATTTAACATGGAATATAACGGTATTGAAAATATATATCTGAATGGTACGATGATAGGTTTCTCCAAGCAGGAAATAGATGAAAAATTGCAGGATATTCTTGATTTTGCAGATATTGGTGATTATGTGTACCAGCCGTGTAAAACTTATTCCAGCGGTATGTTTGTCCGTCTTGCCTTTGCGGTTGCCATTAATATTGAACCGGAAATTCTGATTGTAGATGAAGCTCTATCCGTGGGAGATGTATTCTTTCAGGCAAAATGTTATCATAAGTTTGAAGAATTTAAAGAGCAGGGAAAAACCATTGTTTTTGTAAGCCACGATTTAAGCAGCATCAGTAAATATTGTGACAGAGTCATTCTTTTAAATCAGGGAAATAAATTAGGTGAAGGCGAACCGAAGGAAATGATTGATGCCTATAAGAGAGTTCTTGTAGGACAGTATGAAGTGCCGGAAACAGAAGAAAGCAATCCGGCAGAGGAGGAACAGACACAGGAAGCTGTGGAAGATACTGCTGCAAATCAGGGGGTAAATCCAAACCTGTTAGAGTATGGTAATAAAAAGGCGGAAATTACCGAAATTTATATGTGTGATGAAAAAGGCTTAAGAACTACGGCAGTAATGAAAGGCAGTAAGTTTACCATTCATATGAAAGTAAGGTTTGAAGTGGATTTACCGTCGCCGATTTTTGCCTTTACGATTAAAAACATTAAAGGTGTGGAGATTACGGGTACGAACTCCATGGTAGAAAAAGCCTTTTTAGAGTCGGTAAAAGCAGGCGAAGAAATGGATATTTCCTTTACCCAGAAAATGGATTTACAGAGTGGGGAATATCTGGTCTCCTTTGGTCTGACAGGTTATGAAGGGGATGAATTTACCGTATATCACAGATTGTATGATGCATTGAATATTACCGTGATTTCAGATAAAGATACGGTAGGTTATTTTGATATGAATTCCAAAGTAGAGATTGTGAAAGTTTCAAAGTAGAATCGTTTGGAGTGCAGAAATTTCAGGTGTTTTTTGTTGGAAGTTACAAGAAATGAAGAGAGGAAAAGATAAGTATGACGGAAAAAATCGGAAATATAACACTGGATTACGAGTTTTATCCGGGAGAAGATTTATACAGTGACGGCGACGTGGAAGAGGAAATGCTGGAAATCGCCGGAAATCATACAGAAGATGAATTTCCAAAGATAATTGAAGAACGCGGAAGCTGGCCGATATTCTATCATTTATCTCCTCTTCGGGAAAACATTATTGAATGGGTGCCTCTTGATAAGAGCATGAAAGTATTAGAGGTAGGAAGCGGCTGTGGTGCCATTACAGGTGCACTTGCGAAAAAAGCAGGAAGTGTAACTTGCATTGAGTTATCGAAAAGACGCAGTATGATTAATGCTTATCGTCACAGGGATTGTGATAACGTAACGATTAAAGTAGGAAATTTTCAGGATATAGAGAAAAATCTGGATAACGATTATGATTTTATTTTCTTAATCGGTGTATTCGAATATGCACAGGGGTATATCGGAACGGACAGACCTTATGAAAGATTTATGGAAATTCTCCGCAGACACCTGAAAGGAAACGGTCAGGAAGGTCGTCTGATTATTGCCATTGAAAATAAATTTGGACTGAAATATTGGGCAGGATGCAGGGAAGACCATCAGGGACTGTATTTTAGCGGATTGGAAGATTATCCGCAGGATACAGGCGTGCGTACTTTTACAAGAGACGGACTGAAAAAAATATGTGAAGTCAACAATTGTAACGAGTACAGCTTCTATTATCCTTATCCTGACTACAAATTCATGACAAGCATTTATTCTGATGAGTATCTGCCGCATGTAGGTGAATTGTGCACG
This sequence comes from Lachnospiraceae bacterium, assembly GCA_017437065.1. Lineage (GTDB taxonomy): Bacteria > Bacillota > Clostridia > Lachnospirales > Lachnospiraceae > RGIG3002. The sequence goes on along the minus strand of JAFSBX010000132.1, from coordinate 41,061 downwards.
AACATTCGTAATTTTGACAGAAGCCGTATGCTTTTGTTTGATGAGAAAAATGTGTTTGATACGATTATAAGAGAAGGATTATTCCCGCTTTATTCGAATTCTTATTTTCTTGTAGTGGGAAAAGAACTTCCTGTAAAATATTCCAAATATTCTAATGACAGGGCGGCAGAGTATGCTATCTGTACGGATATCAGAAAACCCGGAAGTGATGCAGAAGTTTCAGTATTTGCAGGGAATAATCGAAAAGAAGCAAACTTTATTGTAGAGAAACGCAATACAACAATGCAGGCGAAAAAGCACGTACAGGAAATGAAAACAGCTTATGAAAAACTGACCAAACGTTATCAGGGCGGTAAGCTTCATATCAATCACTGTACATTAAGTCCGCAGGGTACTCCGGTTTTTGAATTTGTAAAAGGAAGAAGTCTGGAAGAGATGTTTGACGAGCTTTTGGATAAGCAGGACTTTGCCGGATTTGAAGTGTTGTTTAAAGAATATGTGGATAGAATCAGCTATAACGCCGGAGTGGAAATTACGAATTATGATTTGATTTTTGCTAATATATTAGTCGATGGAGAAGACTGGACAGCCATTGATTATGAATGGACTTTTGAAAAAGTGATTCCTGCAAAAGAGGTGGCTTACCGTGCGCTTTACTGCTATCAGCTGGGAGCTGCAAAGAGACAGAAGATTGTAAAGCAGATGGTGGACAATGTATTGCAGTTGCAGGAAGAGACGATAAAACAGGTAGTAGAACAGGAAAAAGAAATCCAAAAGAAAATTGCAGGAGAGCGTATGAGTGTGGGAATGATTCGAAATCTCATCGGCAATCCGATTTACAATCCGCTTGGAGTGGAAATGGGAGAGGCAGAAAGTGCAGAACCGAATCTTGTACAGATTTATACAGATAACGGAACCGGATTTTCTGAGGAAAATTCTTTTATGCTGGCAGACAAACGGAGAGCGTTACAGAAAGAAGAAGGGGCAGGAAAGGAAAATGTCAGCTTTGTTCTGCATTTTGGAGTAGACATTAAAGCAGTGCGAATTGATCCGGATCATGAGCCGTGTATGGTAACCATTGAAAAAGCAGTTTGGAATGGAAAGCCCTTACCTTTGCAGTCGGTGAGAAGAAAAAACTGTTTTTCCACAAACGGCATAAGTATAAAAAATGGTGTACTTGTTTTTGAGAAGGAAGACCCTAACTTTACTTTTTCACTGGAACATATTTCAAAAAAAGAGGATAACATGTTAGAAATTTCGATGAATGTAGTAAAACTTCCAAAGAGTGTGCTGGGCAGACTGGTAAATTGATGTAAGTCCTTGCAGGGAGAGAAAGGCGGAAAATTTGGCAAAATACAATTTTATAAACCACTATAAACAGGTGTATTTAAAAGAAAAGAATAAAAATATGCAGTTAGCAAACGAGGCTGCTTCTAAAGAGCAGGCATTGATTGAGCTACGCCAAAAATACGAGCGTATTGCGGGAAATCCTGTGATACGCCTTTTGACTTGTATGGAAGGCAAACCAAAGGAACAGCCAAATACAGAGTCGAAAGTAAAAGCATTTATATGTGATGAGGATTCCGTAAGTGTAAAACAGTACAAAAAAGAAGTGGCATATCAGAGAAATCTGTATGCCCGCTGGATTATGGAACATGAGCGGGAAATACAGGCGGGAGAAGCTCTTTTGCCTGAAAGTGAAATTCAAAAGGAAACAGAAAGTAAGACAGAAATTATATTTTTGGAAGACTGTAATAAAAATTTTTCTATCGGAAAAACGAAAAAAACGTATATTCTGTTTGCATCCAAAAAAGGTGTGCTGAATACACAGGCAGAAAAAATAGTGGAAGAGTATTTTGAATGTCATAAAGAAGTACATATTCTTTATGGTGCGGAAGACATTTACAGACAGGATGAAGCAGGGGAAAAAGTAAGAAAAAATCCGTGGTTCAAACCCGCATATTCACCGGAAACATTGTTGTCTTTTTTTTATTTCGGGAATGTTTTTGCCATCAGAAAAGAGAAATTTCAGTCTATATCCTGGTTGGGAGCAGACAACTGGAAGGAAAATGTGTATGATTTTGTACTTAAGGCAGAAGAACTGCTGGGAAACAGTGCAAAGACAGGAATTTCAGCAACGGATAAAGTGTTATTTCATGCAAATGAAGAAATGTCAGATGATAAGGAACAGGTGATAAAGAAATCATGGTCTTTTGATGAGAATGCCATAACAGTTCTCTGGGGCTATGAAAAAGAGTTTGAAGGCGTAAAACTGGAGGCTTTAAAAAGGCGCGGAAGTAAAGGTTACGTTGCACAAAGCAATGTGCCCGGTGTGTATAGTGTGTGCATGGAAGAAACAGAAAAAGTTTCCATTATTATTTTATCCAAGGATAATCAGGAAGTGCTGGAGCAGTGCGTCCGTTCCATAAGAGAGAGAACAGATTATGAGAATATGGAAATTATCGTAGTAGATAACGGAAGCTATGAAACGAATCGTCTGAAATCAGAAGAATTAAGTCGAAAATACGATTTTACTTTTATATGTGAGCCTATGGACTTTAATTTTTCAGCCATGTGTAATATTGGTGCAAGAGCTGCCACGGGAAAGTATCTGTTATTGCTGAATGATGATATAGAAGTGTTTGAGAGCGGATGGCTTAAGAAAATGGCAGGGCAGGCTTCTGTAAAGGGCGTAGGTGCTGTAGGTGCAAAATTATGGTATCCTGACAGCTTTAAAATACAACACGCAGGAATTACAAATCTGGCTATTGGTCCGGCACATAAACTGGTTAAGGCAGAGGATAATAAAATGTATTATGACGGAAGAAACTACTTTACATTTAATTATCTGGCGGTAACCGGAGCGTGTCTGATGATTCAAAAAGATTTGTATGAACAAATGGGTGGTTTGGACGAATCTATGCCGGTTGCGTATAATGATGTGGAATTTTGCTTCCGTCTGCATAAAAACGGATATCGGAATGTGTTGCGGAACGATTGTATTTTGTATCATCACGAATCGCTAAGCAGAGGTTTGGATGAAGAAAATGAAGAAAAAGCAATGCGCCTGTCAGAGGAAAGAAAACGACTTTATGAGAAGTATCCTGCTTATGCCGGGACAGATGAATATTACAGCCCGTGGCTTGTACAGGATGCGGCAGAGTATGATTGTGCAGGAAGCAGGACAGAAGAAACTTGGATGAAGCCGCTTACAGAAAGCAATATGATGAAGAAGGCCGTTGCAACGGAAGAGGAAGAACTGATAAGTAACATTGAGAGTGCCTCTGTGGCTGAGGATAAGGCAACAATACTGGGTTGGTCGATACTCAGAGGAACGGATAACTGCCATTATAAGAGAAGCCTGATTTTAGAAAGTGTCGCAGGTAAAAAAGTTTATACGAGTGAAATCAAGTCCTGTTTGCGTATAGATGTACAGAAGGCATATGCACAGGAGATACGTGCGAAGTTGGCCGGAATATATGCCCGATTTTCCGTAAAAAATCTGGAACACGGACAATATAAAATAGGCATTTTGTATGAAGATATGCTTTCTGATAATGTATATTATCGGATGACGGAGCATTATTTGGAAATATAACGGGAAAGGCAAGATAATTTGTTATGGAACAGCAGAAAAATATAGAAAGAGAATCAGAAGAACTGGAATATTACAGAGAAGCATACGAAGAAGAAAAAAAGAAAACGCAAGTGCTGTCAGGGAAGCTGGCTGCCGCAGTGGAAGAAGAAAGAAGACTGCTGGAGGAGATTAACCGTATCAAAGGCAGTAAGTTCTGGAAGCTTTCTAAGCCTGCACGAGTTTGTATTCATTTTCTCATCCGGACAAGGGACAGAGTGAGACGTTATGGAAATGTGAAAGGAATTTTGCGTAAGCTGAAAAGTAAAAGTATTGAAAAGCGGGCAAAATTACAGCATGGTACGGCTAGTTTTCCAAATGCGCAGAGACGTAAGGCAGAAGAAGAAACAAAATTTTCAAAGGACATTAAGTTCAGTATTTTAGTACCCCTTTATAATACACCGGAAAAGTTTTTGAGAGATGTGATTGATTCGGTAAGAAAACAGACGTATGGAAACTGGGAATTATGCCTGGCAGACGGTTCAGATGCAGAACATGCTTATGTAGGAGAAATTTGTCAGTCTTACAGAGAAAAGGATAAACGTATCTGCTATAAAAAGCTGGAAAAGAATGAGGGAATTTCGGGTAATACGAACAGATGCTACGAAATGGCAACAGGAGACTATATCGGATTATTTGACCATGACGATATTTTACATCCAAGTGTGCTTTTTGAGTATATGAAAGCGATATGTGAAAAGGATGCAGACTATATTTATTGTGATGAAGCAACCTTTCAGGGAAACAGCATTGATGATATGATTACGTTGCATTTTAAGCCGGATTTTGCGATTGACAATTTGAGGGCAAACAATTATATCTGCCATTTTAGTGTGTTTGACAGAAAGCTGTTGGAAGGAATGGAATTATTCCGCACGCAGTTTGACGGAAGTCAGGACCATGATATGATTCTGCGTCTGACAAAGAGGGCAAAAAATGTAGTACATGTACCTAAATTGTTATATTACTGGCGTTCCCACAAAGGAAGTGTGGCAGCGGACATTAGTGCAAAAAGCTATGCCATTGATGCGGCAAAGGGAGCAATCGGTGCTCATTTAACAGATTGTGGTATGGACAGCTTTGAAATTACAAGTACAAGAGCATGTGAAACAATATTCAGAATAAAATACCGCCTGTTATCCAATCCGAAAATATCCATTCTGATTCCGAACAGAAATCATGTTACCGATTTGAAACGTTGTATTTCGTCTATCCGGGAGAAGAGTACTTATGAAAATTATGAGATTATTGTTATTGAAAACAACAGTACAGAACCGGAAATTTTTGAATATTACGAAGAATTGAAAAAAAATAGTAAAGTAAAAGTAGTAGTTTATGAAGGTGAATTTAATTATTCAAAAGTAAATAATTTTGGGGCATCAAAAGCAGATGGCGATTACCTTCTTTTATTAAATAATGATACGGAAGTCATTACAATTAACTGGATGGAAGAATTGTTAATGTACGGTCAGAGAGAAGACGTAGGTGCGGTAGGTGCCAAACTTTACTATGAAAATGATACGATTCAGCATGCAGGTATTGTCATAGGTTTAGGAGCACACAGAACAGCAGGCCATACACATTATATGATTGATAAGAGCAATTTCGGATATATGGGAAGACTTTGCTACGCACAGAATGCGTCGGCAGTTACCGGAGCATGCCTCCTTGTGAAAAAAGCACTGTTCGATGAAGTGGGCGGTCTGGATGAAGAGTTTGCGGTGGCACTGAATGATGTGGATTTTTGTCTGAAATTGAGAAAGAAAGGTCTGCTTAATATCTTTACACCGTTTGCAGAGTTATACCATTATGAATCTGCGTCCAGAGGTTCGGACATGAGTGGTGAAAATGCGAAACGTTATGACGAAGAGGCAGAACGGTTCCGTAACAGGTGGAAGGAAGAACTTCAAAAGGGAGACCCGTATTACAATCCGAACTTCTCACTCGACCATAGCGACTATACATTAAAAATGTAGAAAATTGTGAGATATAATTGCAAGAATAGATTATAATACTTTGCTTGTGTAACGTGAAAACTTGTGTTAAAATTACTTAAAAAGTAGTTTAAATGTTTAAATATGGAGGTAAAAAAATGAGCTATATGGATCAGTATAACTTCTGGTTAGAAGATTCTTATTTTGACCAGAATACAAAAAATGAGTTACTTGCAATTCGTGATGACGAAAAAGAAATTGAAGACCGTTTTTATAAAGAATTAGAGTTCGGTACAGGCGGACTTCGTGGAGTTATCGGTGCAGGAACTAATCGTATGAACGTGTATACAGTTCGTAAAGCATCTCAGGGATTGGCAAACTATATTATCAAGCAGGGGGGAGCTGATAAAGGGGTTGCCATTGCATACGATTCCAGAAATATGTCCCCTGAATTTGCTGACGAAGCAGCACTTTGTATGGCAGCTAACGGAATCAAAGCTTATGTATTTGATTCTTTAAGACCGACACCGGAATTATCCTTTGCACTTAGAAAATTAGGATGTATCGCAGGTATTGTAGTTACAGCAAGCCACAATCCGCCGGAATACAACGGATATAAAGTATACTGGGAAGATGGCGCACAGATTACAGCACCAAAAGATAAAGAAATCATTACAGAAGTTAAAAATGTAACAGATTACCATACAGTTAAGAGCATGGACAAGGCAGCAGCTGTTGAGGCAGGTCTTTACAATGTAATCGGTAAAGAAATCGATGATGCTTACATGGTAGAATTAAAGAAACAGATTATTCATCCGGAAATTATTGAAGAAGTAGCAAACGATATTAAAATTGTTTACACACCTCTTCACGGAACAGGAAATCTGCCGGTAAGACGTATTCTTTCTGAGCTTGGTTTCAAAAATGTATATGTAGTACCTGAACAGGAACTTCCTGATGCAAAATTCAGCACAGTAGATTATCCGAATCCGGAAGATCCGAAAGCGTTTACACTTGCTTTAAATCTTGCAAAAGAAAAAGATGCAGACATCGTACTTGCAACTGACCCGGATGCAGATCGTCTTGGTGTTTATGCAAAAGATACAAAAACAGGTGAATATGTTTCCTTCACAGGAAATATGTCAGGTATGTTAATTGCTGAGTACATATTAAGAGAAAGAACAGCAAACGGAACAATGCCGGAAAATCCTGCATTAGTTACAACAATCGTAACAACAAATATGACACAGCCAATCACAAAAGACTATAATGTACGTCTGATTGAAGTGTTAACAGGATTTAAATTCATTGGTGAACAGATTAAATTATTTGAACAGACAGGATGCAACAACTATGTATTCGGTCTGGAAGAAAGCTATGGATGTCTTGCAGGAACACATTCCCGTGATAAAGATGCAGTAGTTGCTGTAATGATGTTATGTGAAGTAGCTGCATGGTGTAAGAAAAATAACATTACTCTTTGGGATCAGATGATTAATGTTTATGAAAAATACGGATACTATAAAGAAGACTTATATACAATTACCTTAAAAGGTGTGGATGGTTCTAAGCAGATTGCAGCGATTATGGATCAGTTAAGAAATAATCCTCCGAAGAATTTCGGTGATTTACAGGTAGTTTCCATGCGTGATTATGAAAGCGGAGAAATTACAGACATCGCTACAGGTGCAAAATCTGCTACAGGACTTCCGAAGTCTAACGTACTTTACTTTGACCTTACAAATGATTCCTGGTGTTGTGCACGTCCTTCCGGTACAGAACCGAAAATCAAGTTCTACATGGGCGTAAAAGGAAACAGCTTAGAAGATGCAAAAGCTAAAGTAGAAAAACTTACAGCAGATTTAAAAGCAGTATTATAAAATAAATTTGCAAAGTATTATGCAGGGCTGATAAAATAGAAATGAAAAGCTGCCGCTTTTTTGTGGCAGCTTTTTCTGATAAATAAAAAGTGGAGAAAATGGTGTGCGTTTTTTTAAGATTGCAAATATAAAAAAAACTATATATTATTTTAAAAGAAACGGAATTATGAATACTTTTTATGCAGTTTGGGAAAGGTGTATCGGCGAGAAAACAGAGTACAGTTTTTTTGAGCCGGAAGAAGCTGTGTTGGATGAACAGCGAAAATATTCATTTAAAAAACTGTATAAGTTTAGTATTTTAGTGCCTGCGTACGAAACAAAGGAAGTCTATTTGCGTGAGTTGATAGAATCCGTTTTAAAACAGACATATACAAACTTTGAGCTGATTATTGCAGATGCAGGTAAAAGTAATCATGTGGAACAAGTAGTAAAATCATACGATGACCGTCGTATAAAATATATAAAATTAAAAGAAAACGGCGGCATTTCAGAGAATACTAATGAAGGATTAAAATTAGCCACGGGAGATTATGTGGGACTTTTAGATCACGATGACATTCTGACAGGGAATGCACTCTTTGAAATGGCAAAGAAAATAGAAAAAGGACAAGAAACAGGTAGGGATTATCACATGCTCTATTCTGATGAAGATAAATGTGACGGAGAAGGTAAACAATTTTTTGATCCGCATATCAAAACGGATTTTAATTTAGATTTGCTTTTGTCAAATAATTACATCTGTCATTTTCTGGTAATGAAAACAGAGCTTATGAAAGAACTGGGATTTCGTAAGGAATATGATGGGGCACAGGATTATGATATTATTCTGCGTGCGGTAGAGTGTTTGTTGAAAGAAAACGGCTATGAAAAGACAAAAAACGGACAGATAGGACATGTGCCACAAGTGCTGTATCACTGGCGTTGTCACGAAGCCTCAACAGCAGAAAATCCGGAGAGCAAGAAATATGCGTATGACGCAGGAAAAAGAGCAGTTACTGATTTTGTGGAAAGAATGGGTTGGCATGCCAAAGTAGAGGATACCTGTCATGTTGGCTTTTACCGGATAGAGGAACAGGATATTTTTAGTGATTTGGGAAATGTCGGTGCGATAGGCGGAAAAGTACTGGATAGAAAAAACAGAGTCACAGGAAATCTGCAGTTGGAGGGGAAAAAGCCTTTTGAAGGACTTTATGTGCATTTTAGCGGATACATGCATAGAGCATCCTTATGGCAGACCATGGATACACTGGATTTAAGGTGTATACGTGTTCATCCTGATTTACGTGGATTATTTGAAGAAATTACCGGTATGGGATATACAGAAAATGAGAAAAACAAAATGTTTTTCGGGGAAAAATATAAAAAAAGTGAGGAAGAATGGAGCATTTTAAGCAATGCTTTTTGTGAAGAAGTGAAAAAAAGAGGATATAGATTAATTTTTTATCCAAAGTATGTTTACAAAATTAGAAAAAAATAATCTTTAGTATATATGGAGTGGAAACCCATGAAGAAGTCTACAGTAATTATTCCAAATTGGAACGGTAAGAAATTTTTGAAAGAATGTCTGGATTCTCTTTTGGAGCAGGAAGGTGGAGCACCGGATATTATTCTTGTGGATAATGGTTCCGGGGATGGAAGTGTTTCGTTTATAAAGGAATATTATCCGTCTGTTTCAGTGATAGAATTTCAGGAAAATATGGGATTTTGTAAAGCTGTAAATGCGGGAATAAAGGCAGCGAAGACGGAGTATGTAATTTTACTGAATAATGACACAAAAGCAGATAAGTATTTTGTGCACCGGCTGGAAGAAAGAATCGGTAAGTCTGAAAAATTTTTTTCCGTATCCGCCAAAATGATGTCACTGCACCATCCGGAAACAGTGGATGATGCAGGTGACTATTATTGTGCACTTGGCTGGGCATACGCGTTAGGAAAAGGGAAAAAAGACAGTGAAGCTTATTCCCATACAAGAAAAATTTTTGCGTCGTGTGCAGGTGCTGCCATATATCGGAAAGAAATTTTTGAAGAAATCGGATATTTTGATGAAAATCATTTTGCGTATTTAGAAGATATTGATGTGGGCTATAGAGCCAGAATTTATGGATATTACAACGTTTTTGAACCTTCCGCATTGGTATGGCATGCAGGGAGTGCGACAAGCGGTTCAAAATATAATGAATTTAAAGTAAACTTTTCCTCGAGAAACAGCATCTATATAATTAGAAAGAACATGCCGCTTATACAGCGTATAATTAATTTGCCTTTTTTTGTGGCAGGATTTATGATAAAAACGCTGTTTTTTGCGAAAAAAGGGTATGGGAAAATTTATATACAGGGGCTTTGGAAAGGATATGTTTTAAGCCGTTCTGTGGAAGGATGTGAAAAAAAGGTAAAATTTCGAGGGGAACATTTGAAAAATTATTTGGTCATCCAATGGGAACTCTGGGGCAATATTTTCAGAAGGTTTATTAGCGGAAAATAACTTAAGAGAAATTTAAGTTGTACTTTTTGGCAGATTATTGTAGAATATCTTCGGATATGGAGAAATAAGATGATTAAAGATAATCAGAAAATTTTTAACAGATTACATGTATTAATAGATGCCATAATTGTAGCGTGTTCCTATATGTTGGCATGGTTTATACACTTTGAAAGTGTATTTTCCGCTTACTTTGTAGAGCCGGGTGAAGGCTATCTGGATATGGAACGGTATTTTGAAGCCATGTGGCTGCTTGTGCCGGGATATCTGATACTTTATTATTCATTTAATATGTACAAGCCAAAGAGAGCTACCGGCAGACAGTTTGAGGTTGTGAATATATTAAAAGCAAATACGGTTGGCTTTATATGCTTTATCGGAACGCTGTATATGTTGAAGGAACGGGATTTTTCGCGTTCCATGATTGTAATGTTTTTTGTGATAAATATTTTTCTTACCATATTGGCAAGATTGTTTATCAGAAAACTATTGCGCTTGTTCCGTAAAAAAGGGTATAATATTAAACATATTTTGCTTGTAGGTTATTCAAGGGCAACAGAGGCATATATTGACAGGATAGTAAGTAATCCGCAATGGGGTTATCATATTTGCGGGGTACTGGATAATCATATACCGGCAGGTACTTTGTACAAAGGGATTAAGGTGTTAGGCAGAATTGAAAATCTGGAAATTATTCTGCCGGAAAACAAACTGGATGAAATTGCAATTACACTGGCACTTGCCGATTATGATCATTTGGAAGAACTGGTGGCAATGTGTGAAAAGTCCGGTGTGCATACAAAGTTTATTCCGGATTACAGCAGTTTAATACCGAGCAGACCATATACAGAGGATTTAAACGGACTTCCGGTCATCAATATCCGTTATGTTCCGCTTACCAACACATTGAATCTGGTGGCAAAGAGATTGATTGATATTGTTGGTTCTTTGTGCGGAATCGTGGTTTTTTCTCCGATTATGCTTGTATCGGCGATATTGATAAAATGCTCCGGTCCCGGACCAATCATCTTTAAGCAGGAGCGGGTAGGACTTCATAATAAAACGTTTCAAATGTATAAGTTTCGCACTATGAGACAGCAGGCTCCTGAGGAAGAAAAAAAGGGATGGACGGTAAAGGGTGACCCAAGAGTTACAAAAGTGGGCAGATTTTTAAGGAAGACCAGTTTGGATGAAATCCCGCAGTTGTTTAATATATTAATTGGAAATATGAGTCTTGTAGGTCCAAGACCGGAAAGACCTCAGTTTGTAGAACAGTTTAAAGAAGAAATTCCACGCTATATGGTAAAACATCAGGTGCGTCCGGGACTGACCGGGTGGGCACAGGTAAACGGATATAGAGGGGATACCTCAATTCGTAAACGTATTGAGTATGATATATATTATATTGAAAACTGGACGATGTCATTAGATATTAAGATTATGTTTTTGACAATTTTCAGAGGTTTTATAAACAAAAATGCTTACTAGATTGAAAATCTAATATGTTAGAAGGAGAAAAGAAATGGCAGCAGAAACAAAAGGGAAAAACAGTGCCGGACAGGGCAACACAAATAGAAAGGGTAACGGCAGTTCGAAGATGAGTGCAAAACAACGTGCACAGAAAAAACGCAGAAAGATTTTTATTTTTGCGGCAGAGATTGTGGTACTTTTAGTTGCTTTGTTTGTATTGTACGGTGTATTGCAGGGTGAAAAAGTTGGAAGAGTTGAAATTAAAGAAAGCGATATTATTATGAATGAAAAGGTCGCTGAAAATGAATCCTTAAAAGGTTATCGTAATATTGCTTTATTTGGTGTTGACTCCACAGCAGGAGAGATTCGTAAAAATACAAGAACTGATACAATTATGATTGCTTCCATTAATCAGGATACAGGAGAAGTAAAACTGGTTTCTTTATACCGTGATACTTATTTGAATTTAAGTAATGATACTTACACAAAGTGTAATGCGGCATATAGAAAAGGTGGTCCGGAAATGGCAATTAATATGCTGAATATGAACCTTGATCTTAACATTACAGATTTCGTAACTGTTGGTTTTGCAGGTCTGACAGATACGATTGATGCCTTGGGCGGTGTTTATATTGATGTAGATGAAGAAGAATTGAAGCATATTAATAACTACCAGTATTGTATGGCAGAAGACTTGAAACGTTCCTATACAGAGGTTACTGAAACAGGATATCAGCTTCTTGACGGACTTCAGGCAACAGCATACTGCCGTATTCGTTACACAGCAGGAAATGATTTTAAACGTGCAGAACGTCAGAGAGAAGTTTTACAGGCAGTTGCAGATGTGGCAAAGAAAGCGAATGTTTCTTCCCTGACATCTATTGCAAATAATGTATTTGATGAAGTTTATACTTCTTTAGATTTGTCTGAAATTGTGGAGCTTTTAGGTAGCATTACAAAATACAGTATTGTTGCGGAGGATGGTTTCCCTAGAGAAGATATGCGTGCAACAGGCAATGTGGGTTCATCAGGAAGCTGTGTTGTTCCGGTATCTTTGACAGACAATGTAAAATGGCTGCATGAGTTTTTATTTAATGAGACAGGATATGAAGTATCTACGGATGTACAGAAAATAAGCGAAAAAATTTATAGTGATACGGCATCGTATGTGAAATAAATTGCAAAAAAGGAAGGGGCCTGGTTCAAGGTCCCTTTCTCTTAGTCAGGGAGTAGAGATGAGCAGAGTAAATGTAATTATTCCTACCTATAAACCGGATGAGAAATTTATAAAATTAATAGACAGGTTGGAAAAACAGACAGTAAAACCGGAACGAATTATTGTGATGAATACGGAGCAGAAATATTTTGACCGGCTGATTTATGGTACACATTTTTTGGAAAAACATAAAACAGTAGAAACACATCATATTTCCAAAAGAGAGTTTGATCACGGACGGACGAGACATATTGGAATGCAGAAAGCAGACAGTGAGTATGTACTTTTTATGACACAGGATGCAGTTCCTGCAGATGGTAAGCTGGTGGAACAACTGCTTTTGGCAGTTCAGGAAAAAAACGTAGCAGTAGCTTACGCGAGACAGTTGCCTGATAAAAACTGCGGTGTAATTGAAAGTTATACAAGACAGTTTAACTATCCGGAGCAGGGAATGGTAAAATCTGCACGTGATATTGAGAAACTTGGAATTAAAACATATTTTTGTTCTAATGTGTGTGCCATGTATAAAAAGTCCGTATATGATGAACTGGGAGGCTTTGTGCGGCATACTATTTTTAATGAGGATATGATTTTTGCGGCAGGGGCAATTAAGGCAGGGTACAAGATTGTCTATAAACCGGAAGCACAGGTTATTCATTCTCATAATTATACTAATAAAGAACAGTTGAAGAGAAATTTTGACCTGGGTGTTTCGCAGGCAGAGCATCCGGAAATATTCGCAGAAATTTCTTCAGGGCAGGAAGGAAAGAAGCTGGTAAAGCAAACGGCAGATTATTTGCGTAAAAGCGGTAATTCTAAGTATCTGGTGAAATTGGTTATGCAGAGCGGATGTAAATATTTAGGATACCTTTTAGGGAAAAATTATAAAAAGCTACCGAAAAAGATGGTTCAGAGCTTGACAAGTAATAAGACATTTTGGGATAATGACAGATAAAAAGGATATAAGATAATAGGATACTGGCAACTGATAAGCGCAGACTATGGAAAGGGTACGGATTATTATGTGTGGTATTGTTGGATATATAGGTAAAAAGCAGGCAGCGCCGATTATTCTGGACGGACTTGCAAAACTGGAATACAGAGGATATGACTCTGCCGGAATGGCAATTTATGACGGAGAGAAGATCAATATTAAAAAATCAGTAGGAAGGCTGAATGTATTGGAAAATCTGACTCATGGCGGCGAGACTATGCCGGGAGTTTTGGGAATCGGTCATACCAGATGGGCAACCCATGGTGCACCAAGTGATGAAAATTCCCATCCTCATTTCAATAAGGATGAAACAATTGCTGTTGTACACAATGGTATTATTGAAAATTACCTTCCGTTAAAGAAAAAAATGATGGATAAAGGCTATGAGTTCCGTTCAGAAACAGATACGGAAGTTTTAGCACATCTGTTGGATTATTACTATAAGGGAAATCCTTTAGAAGCAATTACAAAGGTACTTCACCGAGTAGAAGGTTCTTATGCATTAGGAATTATGTTTGCAGAGCATCCGGATGAAATTTTTGCTGTAAGAAAAGACAGTCCGTTAATCGTAGGACAGAATGATGACGGCTGCTTTATTGCATCAGATGTACCGGCGGTATTAAAATATACCCGTACAGTTACTTATGTGGAGAATCAGGAAATCGTAAGACTGCGTGATGACCACATGCATTTCTATACAGTGGATGAAGAAGAAATCCAGAAAACACCGGTTACTATTGATTGGGATGCCAATGCGGCAGAAAAAGGCGGTTATGAGCATTTCATGTTAAAAGAAATGTATGAACAGCCGAAAACGGTAAATGATACGATTTCTCCAAGAATTAAAGAGAATGATATTGTTATTGAAGAATTAAATATGTCTGATGAGGATATCCTTGCCGTGAAAAAGATTCATATTGTGGCATGTGGTTCTGCCTATCATACAGGTGTGACGGCGAAATATGTAATTGAAGGTCTGGCACGTATTCCGGTAGAAGTAGATGTGGCATCCGAATTCCGTTATCGTAACCCGATTTTGGAGGAAGGTGCACTTGTAGTCGTTATCAGCCAGTCCGGTGAAACAGCCGATACCCTTGCGGCACTCAGAGAGTCACAGGCGAGAGGTTTCAAAGTACTGGGTATCGTAAACGTAGTTGGAAGCTCTATTGCCAGAGAAGCTGACAATGTCATGTATACATGGGCAGGTCCTGAAATTGCCGTGGCAACAACGAAAGCATATAGTGCACAGTTGGTTGCATTATATCTGCTTGCCATGAAATTTGGAAAGGTAAGAGGCAAAATTTCCGATGCTGAGTTCAAAGAAATGTTGAATGATTTGAAATGTCTGCCGGATCAGATTGAATTACTTTTAGGAAATAAAGAAAGAATTCAGCGTTTTGCTAACCGTTATGTGGGTGCGAAGGACGTTTTCTTTATCGGAAGAGGTATTGATTATGCTATTTCCATGGAAGGCTCTTTGAAATTAAAAGAAATTTCTTATATCCACTCCGAGGCGTATGCAGCCGGAGAATTAAAGCATGGAACGATTTCTCTGATTGAAGAAGGAACGTTGGTTGCTGCCGTGTCTACACAGCCTGCATTGTTCCAGAAGACGATCAGTAACATGGTAGAGGTAAAGGCAAGAGGAGCTTTTGTCCTTGCCGTAACCTGTGAGGGAAATAAAGAAATTGAAAAAGCGGCAGATTATGTAATTTATATTCCGGAAACAAATCCATATTTTGCAAACTCACTTGCAATTATTCCATTACAGCTTTTTGGTTATTATGTAGCTGTCGGAAAGGGATGCGATGTAGATAAGCCGAGAAATCTGGCGAAATCCGTAACAGTTGAATAAAATAAGTTAATGTTGATATTTAAAACCGCGTAAACTAACTTGCTTCATGTTACTGTTAGAAAAGTAGCAGAAAGAGGTAAGTAGGTTTACGCGGTTTACGTTTTTGAACAATGTTTCACTATTTTATCACAGAAAGAACACAAATGACGGCTATACTAAGCTCATAAACAAAGGAAAATAACGGATACTGATACATTGCTTTCAAAAGAATGCTTAGTATGGAAAAGAGGTAAAAGTATGTATGATGATTTTATGAATGGAAATAATTCGAATAATTCTAATATTTCAAATAATCAAAATAATATAAATAATGATAACAATATGAATAACCATATAAGTTTGAATAGTCAGATGAATTCTAATAATCAGACATCTTTAAATAATCAGGCGTCTGTGAATAATCAGGTATATCAGGGCGGACATTATAGTTCAGCGAATGCTCAGAATAATATGCCCAATCAGCCGGTAGGGAATATGTATAACAACGCACGGACCGGGTTACAGAGCAACATGTCTAACGGAACACAGAGTCACAACAGAACATACAACTACAGCAGTCGCTACCCCAATAATTTTACTTCTGCTTCCGATAATACGCAAAATTACGGAGGAACAGCAGGGGGTGGGCAGAGTTTTCAACAGCCACCGGCACAGACTCGAAGTAAAAAGAAGAAAAAGGGTGGATTTAAGAAGGTTTTTATTAGTGCGGGACTTGGAATCTGTTTTGGTGTATGTGCCGGTTTAAGCTTTTATACAGTAGATATGCTGACTGGAAACAATAATGATACAACGCAGACTGCCATAGCAATGAACCCAACAGAAGCTGAGCAGAAGGCAGAAGTTGAAAGTATGGCAGACGAGGTAAAGACGGTAACTACGACTTCCGGAACTACGAATACCGTAGTTTCTGACGTCAGTGAAATGGTAGACAGAGTCATGCCTTCCATGGTTTCCATAGTAAATACTTATACAGAAAGCATTTCTTATTTTGGACAGAATTACAGTCAGGAAGAGAGTGCCAGTGGTTCCGGTATTATCGTAGGGCAGAGTGAAGAGGAACTTCTAATTGTAACCAATTATCATGTAATACAGGGTGCAGATAAACTGGCTGTATCCTTTGTGGATGATTCGGTTGCCACGGCACAGGTAAAAGGAACGGATGCAGGGATGGATTTGGCTGTAATCGCCATTCCATTAGAAGATTTGGAAGAAGAGACTCTGAATAACATTGCAGTAGCACAGTTAGGAGATTCAGATAAATTAAAGCTTGGCGAGCCGGCAATTGCTATCGGTAATGCATTGGGATATGGTCAGTCTGTTACCACAGGTGTTATCAGTGCTCTTGACAGAGAAATTGCGGTGTCAGATTCAAGCAGTGGAACTTTTATTCAGACGAATGCAGCAATCAATCCGGGAAATTCAGGCGGTGCATTATTAAACATCAATGGAGAAGTTATCGGTATTAATTCTAATAAAATTGGTGGAAGTGCGATAGAAGGCATGGGTTATGCCATTCCGATTTCTTCTGCAAAGCCGATTATTGAAGACTTGATGAGCAGAGAGACTAAAACAAAAGTTGATGAAGCCAATATGGGGTAT
Source organism: Lachnospiraceae bacterium (assembly GCA_017437065.1). Classification (GTDB taxonomy): domain Bacteria; phylum Bacillota; class Clostridia; order Lachnospirales; family Lachnospiraceae; genus RGIG3002. Next base: position 24,000 of record JAFSBX010000132.1, on the reverse strand, counting down.
CTGGGAATTACCGGTGTGACAGTTACTAAGGATGTAGCTTCTGTTTATGGTATGCCGGAAGGGGTTTATGTAACGCAGGTATACAGAGGAACCGGAGCAGAGCAGGCCGGAATTACGAAAGGAAGCATTATTATTAAATTAGATGGTATCAGTATCTCCAGTATGGATGAGCTGAAAGAAAGTTTGCAGTACTATGCGGTAGGAGATACCGTGGAAGTAACGATTATGCAGAGCAATATAGATGGTTATGAAGAGAAAACAGTTTCTGTTGTATTAAGTGAAAGAATAGAATAAAGCATAACATATTGTAAGAATAACGGAGGACATTTACTTTGGAAATACAGGAAAGTAAATGTCCTTTTAGAAATTGTTTTTAAATAGTTTAGAAAACTTAACTTGTACACTTACGCCACTTTGCCGTATAATGTGAACAGAGACTACATGTCGGAATGTTGAAAGGGAAATGAGGAGAATTATGTCAGATATAGAAAAGAACGAATTTGAAGAGAATGAATACGAAGATGTCTGTTTTATATGCAGAAGACCGGAAAGTAAGGCCGGAAAAATGTTTCATCTTCCACAAAATATATGTGTGTGTAATGATTGTATGCACAAAACTATGGAAACGGTAAGTCAGTTGGATACAAACGGGATGTTGAATGATCCTGCAATGGCAGAGCAATGGATGCGTATGACCGGTATGAATGGCAGTGGTAAAACACAGATGCCGGAGAGAACAGAAAATAATGAACAGTCAGAGGACGAAGAAGAGGAAAATAAACCGAAAAAGCAAAGACCTTATATGGGTGGATTTCCAAATATCAGCTTTGTAAATCTTTCTGATTTGCAGGGGGACGGAATGGTACCGAACAGACAACGCCTAAAGAAAAAGAAAAAAGGCAACAGTAAGCCGGTATTAGACATTAAAAATATTCCTGCACCGCACAAAATCAAAGCACAGCTGGATGAATATATTGTAGGTCAGGAGCATGCAAAGAAAGTGATTTCTGTGGCTGTTTACAATCACTATAAACGTGTTGCCACCGGAACTATGGATGAAATTGAAATTGAAAAATCCAATATGCTGATGATTGGTCCCACAGGATGCGGTAAAACATATCTGGTAAAAACATTGGCAAGACTTTTGGACGTGCCTCTTGCCATTACGGATGCTACCACACTGACAGAGGCGGGATATATTGGCGATGATATCGAGAGCGTTGTATCAAAGCTTCTGGCAGCGGCAGATAATGATGTGGAACGCGCAGAACAGGGAATTATTTTTATCGATGAAATTGATAAGATTGCAAAGAAAAAGAATACAACTTCCAGAGATGTAAGTGGAGAATCCGTTCAGCAGGGAATGTTGAAATTGTTAGAGGGTGCAGAGGTAGAAGTTCCGGTGGGAGCTAACAGCAAGAATGCCATGGTGCCTCTGACAACCATTAATACAAAAAATATTCTGTTTATTTGTGGTGGTGCATTCCCGGACTTGGAAGAGATTATTAAGCAACGTTTGAGCAAGCAGACTTCCATTGGATTTAGTGCGGATTTAAAAGATAAATTTGATAAAGAGAAAAATATTCTCAGCAAGGTTACGATAGAGGATATTAAGAAATTTGGTATGATTCCTGAGTTTATAGGACGTCTTCCGATTGTTTATACATTAGAGGGACTGTCCAAAGAAATGATGGTGAAGATTTTAAGAGAGCCCAAAAATGCGATTTTAAAACAATATCAGAAGTTATTGGAGCTTGATGAGGTGAAGCTTGAATTTGACGATGGAGCACTGGAAGCAATTGCAGAAAAAGCGATGAAAAAAGATACCGGTGCCAGAGCACTTCGTGCAATTATTGAAGAATTTATGTTGGATATTATGTACGAAATTCCGAAGGATGATAATATCGGAAGGGTGACAATTACAAGAGAATATATTGAGGGGACAGGCGGTCCGATAATTGATATCAGAAATAACAGTCTGGCTTCTTTGGATACTTATACACAGGCTGAGGCGGAATAAAAGGAAACAAAAATATTGAGCGGCATAGTATAATACAAAGAAATTTTGGAGAGATACTGTGCCGCTATCTTGTGAAGAACGGATTCAGTCCAATGATTATCTGGACCTGATTATAGATTATGATATATCTGATGCTTATATGGAAATAGAAGATGTGGATGCATGTAAAGTACCGGTGGATGAGCAATATCGTGTTTTGTATATAGAGAGAGCAGCAGTAGCACCAATCAGTATTTCACGGTATGTATATCAGTATGTTCCGAAGCTCTATGGGCTGATGCAGGAGCCTTTTAACAGCCGGAACCTGTCGGATACCGGAATTCTCAGAGTGCAGAGACCGCCATTGAGTTTAACCGGCAGAGGAACAGTTGTGGCGATTATTGATACGGGAATTGATTATACAGAGCCGGTTTTTAGGAATCCGGACGGTTCTACCCGAATTTTAGCAATTTGGGATCAGACATTAAACAGTAGTGATTATCCCGGGTATAGTACACCGGAAGACATTCCCTATGGGCTTGAATTTACAAGAGAAGATATCAATAGAGCCCTTAGAGGAGAAACAGAGCCACTTCCTACCAAAGATCAGAATGGACATGGAACAGCAATGGCAAGTGTGGCAGCAGGAAGCAGTCTGGGAAATGGGTTAGAGTTTTTGGGAGCAGCACCGGAATGTGATATCGTAGTTATAAAGCTAAAGGAAGCCAAACAGTATTTGCGGGATTATTATCTGATTCGCGATGGAGCAGTTGCCTTTCAGGAAAATGATATTATGTTTGGAATAAAGTATGCCCAGTCCTTTAATATTCCTATTGAGCGTCCGGTAGTCATGTGCCTTGGAATTGGTACAAATATGGGAGACCATGCAGGTAATTCTGCATTGGATACTTATTTAAACCAGACTTCGGCAAGACGTGGGCAGGCAGTAGTAGTATGTGGAGGAAATGAAGGGAATGCGGCACACCATTTCAGTCAGCTTTTGTCCCAAAACACTTATGTAGAAGAAGAACCTTATGAAAATGTGGAAATTCGGGTAGGTGAAGGTGAAAAGGGATTCATACTTGAAATGTGGGGAAATACTCCTAATATTTTTAGTGCAAGCATACGTTCTCCGGGTGGAGAAGTGATACCGGAGTTTCGGCTTGGGTTGGGACAGAGTCTTACGTATTCCTTTGTGTATGAGAGAACACGAATTACCATTGACAGTGTAATAGTGGAGCAGGGGTCGGGGGATGAATTGATTACTTTCCGATTTGATGCACCTACACCGGGAGTGTGGAACATCAGGGTATCGGTTGATGGAAGACCTCATAATGCTGTATTTCATATGTGGTTGCCGATTACAGATTTTCTGACAAGTGATACTTATTTTTTAAATTCTTCGCCGTATACAACATTGACGGAGCCATCGCTGACTAAAAATGTATTGACTACATCCACTTATGATAGTAGTAACAACAGTTTTTATGTAAACTCCGGAAGAGGTTATTCCAGAGATAATACCATAAAGCCGGATGTAGCGGCACCGGGAGTTCTGATTCCCACCATTCGGGGAACCCGAACAGGTTCAAGTATGGGAGCAGCGTTGACGGCGGGAGCAGTGGCACAGTTTATGGAGTGGGCTGTGGTAAGAGAAAATGATCGTCTGGCAGAAGGAAAACAGGTAAAAAATTATTTTATACGTGGCGCCGAACGAGAAGACTATCTGACATATCCAAACAGAGAATGGGGGTATGGCAGAATGAATATCAACGGCACTTTTGAACAGCTTGCGGGAATAGATTGAGTGAGGAAAAAAGATGATATACATAGGAATTGCAGTAGGGATTTTTGTTTTGGAATATCTGATAAAAGGATATATTGAAGAGAAAAAGACCGAAGAAAAAATAGAAAAAAAGTGTGGCGGATTTTTATGGATAAGAAAATACCATAATAAAGGTGCATTTTTGAACTTCATGGAAAAAAACAGACCTGCGGTGGCGGTAGTTTCCATAGTACTTTCTGCGATACTGACCGTTCTTTTTGTCATGACTCTGGGAAATAAGGGAAAGCCGTTGTTAAAGACGGGGCTGGCACTTTTATTGGGCGGTGCCTACAGCAATACCTATGACAGATTGCGAAGAAAATACGTGGTAGATTATTTTAGTATCCACATCCCTAAGGGACCGTTTCGAAAGTTATCCACAGTTATATTTAATATTGCGGATTTTTGTATTATGATTGGTGCAATGATTATAGTAATCTGGCATTAAAAAAGCCGTCTTACTACTGTTCTTCTGTTTTTGGAACAGTAATGAGACGGCTTTTTAATATCATGCGGTTATAAAAGTACCATTCTTTCCTTTTATGGCATCTTTTACACTGTTTATGGAAGTAATTAGTACGCTGCCATTCGGAACCTTTTTCAAGTAAGTAATTGCTGCTTCGATTTTGGGAAGCATGGTACCTTCTTCAAAGTGACCTTCTGTAATATACGCTTCGGCTTCGGAGACAGTCATGGAAGAAATGGCTTCCTGGTTTTCCTTACCGTAGTTTAAGTAAACCTGTTCTACGCCTGTTAAAATAATAAGCTGGTCAGATTTTAAATCAGAAGCCAGTTTGCCGGCTACACTGTCTTTTTCGATAACAGCGGAAGCACCTTTTAAGGAGTGGTGCTGTTCAATTACCGGAATACCTCCACCACCGCAGGCAATAACAACCTGATCGGCATCGGTTAATGCTTTGATGGCATCAATTTCTACAATATCAATCGGTTGAGGAGTGGCAACTACACGGAGAAAGCCTTTTCCCGGTTCTTCGACTACATAGTTTCCTTTTTTTATTTCGATTTCGGCATCTTCTTTGGACATATATCTGCCGATAACTTTTTTCGGTTCGTAAAATGCAACATCATAAGGGTCTACGGTTACTTGTGTCAGAATGGTACTCACTGATTTGGAAATACCACGGCTGAGTAATTCCGAGCGAAGAGCATTCTGAATGTCAAAGCCTACATAGCCCTGGCTCATAGCGCTACACACACACATAGGTGCGGGAGTATAATCAATATAAATTCGTCTGAGCTCTGTCATTGCCTTATGTATCATGCTGACCTGTGGACCGTTACCATGGGTGATGGTCAACTGCCAGTCTTCTTCGATTAAGTCTGCCAATGCTTTGGCGGTGATTCCTACGGCATCTTTTTGCTCGGAAGTTGTGTGACCGAGTGCTTCATGACCTAAAGAAACAACTACTTTTTTTCTACTCATATGATTGCCCTCTTTATTTTATTTTTTTTCAAGAAAACATATGTAAAGTATATCAAAATAAAAAAGGTTTGTACATAAAAGAATTATTGTCAAAAAATGTATGAAAAATGTAAAATTTAAGAAAAAAATAAGGATTATATTTAAAAAATAATTGTTTGCAAAAAGAGCGATTATGGTACAATAGATATTAGGTTATGAGAAAGGCAAGGATTTGGGTGTGGCGGATATAAATTTAATGTCTGAAAATGAAGAAGAAGAACGTAGAGCTAGGCGTGCGGCACGTGTAGCGGAGATGAAACGTCTTAAGGAGCAACAGCAAAAGAGAAGGATAATGATAAAAAAGACAGCCCCTTTTGCATTGGGAGGAATATGTGTACTGGCAATATTTCTGACGATAGGAAGTTTTTCACATGCGGATTCCAAGGACAGAGTGGAAGTAGAAACACAAGTGGAAAGTGAAGCGAGGCAGGAAGCGTCCACGGTTTTGGAGTCCGAAACAAGTGATGAGACCGCAGGCAATGGAATGGAATATGTTATGGTAGAGGGTGTGTCGTCTGTTAACAGAAAAAGAGCAGAAAATGCAGAAGAAGATGCAGAAAAAGATTCTGCAGCACAGGCAAGTACGAACGGGGCAGTAAGTCCATATTCTGCAGAGGTAACGGAGGATACGGTACAGCTTGGAGATGACATAGTAAGCAGTAATGCGGTATTGATTGATTTAAGTACAGACAGCATTTTAGCCCGGAAGGCGGAAACAGAAATAATTAGTCCGGCTTCCATGACAAAAGTACTGACAGTTCTTGTTGCGGCAGAGCATGTGACGGATTTGGATGATACCTTTACCATTACTTTGGATATTACTGATTACAGTTATGTGAATGATTGCAGTAATGTAGGATTTTCTAAAGATGAAACAGTGACTGTCAGAGATTTGTTTTACGGAACCATTTTGCCGTCGGGAGCAGATGCGGCAGTGGGACTTGCCACTTATGTAGCGGGATCGCATGAAGAATTTGTAAAGCTGATGAATGAAAAACTGGAGGAGCTTGGTTTAGCAGATACAGCGCATGTTACGAATTGTGTAGGATTGTATGATGAAGAGCATTATTGTTCTGTTTATGATATGGCAGTGATTATGAAAGCAGCAATGGATAATGAACTTTGTCGTGAAGTGATGTCGGCACGAACTTATACTACTTCTGCTACGGCAGAGCATCCGGAAGGCTTATTGATTTCCAATTGGTTTTTACGCAGAATTGAGGATAAAGATGCCGGCGGAGAAGTCCTTTGTGGAAAGACAGGATATGTAGTAGAATCAGGAAGCTGTGCGGCAAGTTACGGCGAAAGCGAAAACGGAAACGGATATATTTGTGTTACTGCAGATGCGACAAGCAGCTGGACCTGCATTTATGACCATGTGGATATCTACAAGAAATATATGGAAAGCAGTGGAGAGAGTGGCTGAATTGAATTAGATGAATAAAAAAGAAACCTGTATGGACGAAAATGGCTATACAGGTTTTTCTTGCAACATCAATATTGCTGTGCTATAATACAAAATAGTTTGAGTATCAAATTATTAAAAGGTCAAATAATAATGGCATCAAAAGATAATAAACTGTGGTAGTGCAGAACACAGTAAAAGTTTGTTTATGCAGATGGGAAACTGCAGATAAAAATAAAACGGGAAACTGCACAGAAATGAGGAAAATATGAATTGGAATGATGCGATTAAAGATTTAGAGGAAAGAAGAAGAAAAGCGGCTCTTGGTGGTGGTCAGTCCCGTATTAATAAGCAGCATGAATCAGGGAAAATGACAGCAAGGGAACGTATTGAGGTTCTTTTGGATGAAGGAAGCTTCGTAGAAGTTGACGGTTTCATTGAGTCACGTATTGATGATTTTGATTTAGATAAAAGAAGAGCATTGGGAGACGGTGTTGTAACCGGATATGGCGAAATCGGTGGACGCCTTGTATTTGTGGCAAGTGAGGATTTTACGGTAATCGGTGGTACATTAGGAGAATATCATTCTCTCAAAATTTGTCGTATTCAGGATATGGCAATGCAGATGAAAGCACCGCTTATTTGTATCAACGACAGTGGCGGAGCGAGAATTGAAGAAGGAATCTCTTCTTTGAGCGGATACAGTGGTATGTTTTTAAGACATACACAGGCCTCAGGAATGATTCCGCAGATTGCAGTTATTTTAGGACCTTGTTCCGGTGGAGCATGTTATGCACCGGCAATCTGCGATTTTATTTTTATGGTAAGAGAAACTTCCAAGATGTTTATTACCGGACCAAATGTAGTAAAAACGGTTATTAATGAAGAAGTATCCGTAGAGGAACTTGGTGGTGCAGACGTACATGGAAAGAAAAGTGGTGTTTCCCATTTTACCTATGATTCAGAAGGCGAGTGTTTAATGGGCGTACGTAAGCTTTTAACATATTTACCAAGCAATTTTGAAGAAAGAACACCTGTGATTATTTCATCTCAGGGCAAACAGATGCTCAGTTCCGGAAAAGGTACGGGCAGAGTACTTCATAAAGTAGGTCAGATTAGAAGAAGTATGTTTGCAAAAGAAGACGATGGAAGATGTGAAAAGCTTTGTGAAATTGTTCCGGATAATTCCAGAAAAGCATATGATGTAAAGGAAGTAATTGATTGTGTTGTAGATGAGAACAGTTTCTTTGAAGTACAACAGGATTTTGCCCAGAATGTAGTAGTAGGCTTTGCGCGTATGGATGGTGAAGTAGTTGGCGTGGTAGCGAACCAGCCGGCAGTTATGGGTGGATCACTGGATGTGAATGCATCCGATAAGATGGCTCGTTTTATCAGATTCTGTGACTGTTACAATATTCCGCTGGTTACATTAGTTGACGTACCTGCATTCTTGCCGGGTACAGCACAGGAGCATAGTGGTATTATCCGTCATGGTGCCAAAGTATTGTATGCTTATTCCGAAGCAACGGTACCGAAGATTACGGTTATTATGCGTAAAGCATACGGTGGTGCTTACATTGCCATGAACTCTAAAGAAATGGGTGCAGATATGGTATTTGCATGGCCGATAGCGGAAATCGCGGTTATGGGAGCAGAAGGTGCAGTAAACATTGCATTCAAGAGAAAGATTAAGGCTGCAGAAGACCCGGCGGCAATGCGTGAGCAGTGCAAGAAGGAATATGAGGAACGTTTCTTAAATCCTTATGTTGCAGCATCCAGAGGATATGTAAATGAAGTAATTAAACCGGAGGAAACAAGAATGTGTCTGTTGAAGGCATTAAGAGCCCTCCGCAGTAAAAAAGTGGATGGACCTGCGAAGAAGCATGGAAATATTCCGTTGTAAGAAAAAGGTTGCAAAAAACGTGTCAGACAGAAGAGCTGTTTGACACGTTTTTTCTATAAGAAATTAACAATAACTGTTAAATAACATACCACTATATGCACTTGTAATATAAGCCTGGGTGAAATTCTTGCCCGGGTTTTTGTATGCTACGATTTTGCTGGAAGCGTAATGCATAGGATCAAGTGTAATCTGCTGAGATTTTCGAACAAGGGAGTTCGCAAGCTCTTTAACAGAGTGGAAAGACTCTTTTGCGTTATCTTCCAGTGCTGACTGGCAAAGAGCGTTTTTGTCAATATCTATGTAGCCGTCTTTATTTAATGAGAGACCAACGGCATCTAATTCATTTTTATACAAAGAAACTACGCCGGACATTTCGGAAACGAGGCGGTTACTCTTTGGTTGTTTATCTAAATACAAAGAAGTATCTTTCATGAAGGAATTGTATGCGTTTACTAATGCCGTAACATTGTCTGTCAAAGACTCGGTGTCGGTTTTTAATCCGATAGTTGCAGATTCACCTTCCACAGAACGAATTCCGTTTAAAGTAACTTCATACGTTTTTTCAATAGTAAAGTTGTTGGAGCCGGCACTTCGCTCTTCGCCATTTATAAGGAATGAAGCATTGGAAGCATTTCGCGCCATGTAGTTAAGACCTAAATAGGAAACAGCTCCGGCTTTTTTACTTGTATGTGAATCTGTTATGGAAAACAGACAACTTTTCCCTTCGGGAAGTCCGGTTGCAGCAGAAGTAATGCGTAAAGCATAATTACCTTCTTCGTCAGTAAGAATATCTGCTTTAATGCCAACTTCCGTATTGTTAATCAGGCGTGCCAAACGGGACTGAATCACGGAATTGGACTCGCCTTCATGGACAGCAAACTGAAATTCATAGTTTAAATCATTAATATTCAAATCAAAGGAATAGGTATCGGCAGGAAGCGCAGTAGCTTCGTCAGGAAGATATGCTCCCACATTTACCTGAGGTGTAGCAAGTGACTGTACTTCGATTGTAAAAGAAGGAACAGTTTCGTTTTCATCGTAAGTGCCAATATATTCTGCACTTACAAAATCTTCATTGCTGGAATAGGCAATTTTTTTGTTTAAAAGCGTGTTTTCATCTAACCCGCCTAATGAAGCAATGGTGCTGGAAAGAGAAAGGGCATTTTCTTTAATACCAACAGCAAATGCTTTTGTATCCTTTGTTGAATCAAAAATGGAGAGAGGAGATTCACGATGCAGTTTTACAATGCTATTATAAATATTACGTAATTCACTTTTTTTGTGAGTATCATATTGTGTTGAACTTCTTGGTTTGACATACGTAGATAAGTAATGATTGTATACTGTATTAAGAGCAGTTGAATAAGCCATATGAATTCCTCCTTCCTGTGTTGTAAGTACGTTACAAACAGAATATTTTTATAAATAAAATATCATTATACCGCTGATATTCTAGCATTATCCGTTGTAAGTAACAAGTAGAAAAATGTTTTTTGTTAAAAAAGTACATTATAATAGGAAAAAACACAAATTTTATATTTAAATTTACGCTTATAGTTTATATCGGCATTTTTTTGAAATTATATAAGAGCAGTTTTATGAAAACGTGCTAAAAAACGCCGAAAAAGTGTGGAATTTATAATTAAATTAGCTTTGATAATAAGGAGAAGGGAATAGAGGTCTTTTTGGTTGTGGCGATGTAAAAATTATGCTAAACTACTAATGGAAAATTTATTACAACCGAAGGGGGAAAACGATGTTTCAGTTAAACAATTTTTTAAACAACCAGAACATGAAAGTAATCGATCAGAAAGGACCATTCCGTGTTTTTGAACATGAAAAGGATTTGAGCGTGCATCCGGCAAGTGCTGTTACGGCATATTTTTCATCAGAAATGAATGTCAGAAAACGTCAGGTTTTTGTGGAATTACAGAATCGCGGATGTATTACACAGGCAGGCGCTATGCAGTGGATGCTTGGAAATGTAAATATGGAAACCGGTGTAAAAGGTGTTGGTAACTTCCTTGGAAAAATGGCAAGTGCAGCAGTAACAAAGGAATCTGCAATTAAACCTATCTATCGCGGAAATGGTGTAATGATGTTAGAGCCTACATATAAACATATTATTTTAATGGATGTATCAGAGTGGGGAAGTGTCGTATTGGATGACGGCCTGTTCCTTGCCTGTGAAGATTCACTTCAGCAGAAGACTGTAGCAAGATCAAATTTATCTTCCGCAGTATTAGGAAATGAAGGATTATTCAATTTATCACTTATGGGTAACGGAATTGCTGTTTTGGAAAGTCCTGTACCGAAGGAAGAATTAATTGAGTTTAATCTGGAAAATGACGTAGTAAAAATTGATGGTAACATGGCGATTGCGTGGTCAGGTTCTCTGGAATTTACAGTAGAAAAATCAGGTAAGAGTCTGCTTGGTTCTGCTGTATCCGGTGAAGGCCTTGTTAATGTTTACCGTGGAACAGGTAAGATTTTAATGGCACCTACAGCGTAAGGAACTGAAAATCGGAGATTTTTAGTCAGAAGGTTTCGGATAAATGGAGGACAAAGATGGTAAACAGCAGTATTATGAATAATCGCAATTTAAAAGAAATTGCATCAATGGGTAACTATCATGTGCTTGAACATGAAAAAGATTTAAGTGTTTCAGCATATTCAGCAGTAGATTATTATTTTTCATCGAAAATGAATGTGAGAAAGAGACAGCTTATGCTGGACTTTGAAAACAGCAGCTATATTGTACAGGCAGGAGCCATGCAGTGGATGAGCGGAAATGTCAATACGAACACCAATGTAAAGGGTGTAGGAGATTTTCTTGGGAAAATGGTAAGCTCTGCAGTGACAAGTGAAAGTGCAATAAAACCGATTTATCAGGGTAGCGGTAGAATGATGTTGGAGCCTACATATCGCTATATTATTTTAGTAGATGTATCACAGTGGGGAACTATCGTTTTAGATGATGGCTTGTTTTTAGCTTGTGATGGCAGTCTGACACAGCAGACAGTTGCAAGAAAGAACTTGTCTTCAGCAGTATTAGGTGGAGAAGGGTTGTTTAACTTATCCTTATCAGGCAACGGAATTGCTGCATTAGAAAGTTATGTGCCTTACGAAGAATTAATAGAGGTTGTACTGGATAATGATGTTATGAAGATTGACGGAAATATGGCGATTGCATGGTCCGGTTCTTTAGATTTTACAGTAGAAAAATCGGGTAAGAGTTTACTTGGTTCCGCTGTATCCGGTGAAGGTTTTGTAAATGTATATCGTGGAAGCGGAAAGATTTTACTGGCACCGACGGCAGCCAATTTTTCAGCGAATCCGGCAGCATCAAGCAGTAATACAGGTGAAAGCCAGAGTAAAACAAGCGCTACGGGAACTGCAGGAAAAGCATTAGGTGTACTCTCTGATGTATTAGATATTTTTGGATAACAAAAACAAGGGGTTAATGAATGATTGTGCAGCAGGTGAAAGCCTGCTGCATGATTGCTTTAGTGCATGAAATTAATAAGGAAGGTAAAGTTGTGATATGATATATTTTAATAACGATTACAGTGAAGGTGCTCATCCTAAAATTTTGGAAAAACTTGCAGAAACCAATATGGAACAGACCAGTGGATATGGAGAAGATAAGTATTGTGTGATGGCAGCTGAAAAAATCAAAGAGCTGTGCGGCAATAAAGATTTGGATGTGCATTTTCTGGTTGGCGGTACACAAACAAATTTAACGGTTATTGCAGCAACACTTCGGACATTTCAGGGAGTTATCGGAGCAGAAACAGCACATATTAATGTGCATGAAACAGGAGCAATTGAAGCATGTGGGCATAAAGTACTGACATTACCTTCATCCGATGGAAAAATTACGGCAAAGCAGATTGACGATTATTATCAGGCACATGTGAATGATGAAAGTCATGAACACACAGTATGTCCTAAAATGGTATACATCTCCCAGCCTACAGAATTGGGAACATTGTATACAAAAAAGGAATTGCAGGAAATTTCAGAAATATGTAGAAAAAACAGACTATTTTTATTTTTGGATGGTGCAAGACTGGGATATGGACTTGTTGCAAAAGGCAACGATGTGACTTTACAGGATATAGCAGAATGTACAGATGTATTTTATATCGGTGGAACCAAAGTGGGAGCATTGTTTGGTGAGGCGGTAGTGATCAAAAATAATTATATTAAAGAGGATTTTCGATATGTTATGAAACAAAAGGGCGGTATGCTTGCGAAAGGACGACTGCTTGGAATACAGTTTCTGACTTTGTTTGAAGATAATTTGTATATGGAATTATCAAATCATGCTGACCGATTGGCAGATGAATTAAGAGAAGCATTTGATGCAGTCAAAATTCCTTATCTGGTAGAAAATACGACGAATCAGATATTTCCGATTTTGCCGGACAGTGTTTTGGATAAGCTGCGTGAGAAATTTACATTTTCATATATGAACAGAGTGGATGAGGAGCACAGCGCGGTGAGATTTTGTACCAGTTGGGCGACACAGGCAGAGAGCGTGACGGCACTGACGGAAACACTGAAAGCTATTTTGGCATAAAATTATTGAAAATCTTGCAAATTTTGCCAAATCTCTTGACTCTAAACCAACTTCATACTTTATATTTACCGTAAATTCAGCACAAGAAAGGAGTCTGTTATGAAAATAGGAGAAGTAGCGGAACAGACCGGACTTGCGGTAAGTAATATCCGCTTCTATGAAAAAAAGGGGTTGCTTACACCTGACAGAAAAGAAGAAAGTAAGTACAGAGAATTTTCAAAAGAAGATGTAGAACGATTAAAGAAAATAGTAGTTCTGCGTAAGGCAGGGATATCTATAGAATCAATTGGTCTACTGTTGGAAGAAAAAGTTTCTTTACAGGAAACTATGGAAAAGCAAGAAACAGAATTACAGGAACAGATGAAACAATTGGAAGGTGCGGTGGCACTGTGCAACGTTTTAAAATCGGAAGATTCCTTAAAGGATCTAAATGCAGACAGATATTTAAATTTTATGGAAGAGGAAGAGAAAAAAGGCAATCGTTTTTCAGAGGCAGCCGAGTTGGTGGAAGACTTGTCATATTATACAGGGGAAGTTTTTTTTCCGTTTAATATGACGTTATCAGCATGTAGTAGTTGGAAATTTTATCCGGTAGTACGGACACTGGCAACGATACTTTATTGGCTGGGAATTCCGGCATTATTTGTGTGTGTATTTATAATGAATGGATTTAAGATTCAATCTGTAGCCGGATTAATTGGTTTTATTTTTGCCATGGGACTTTGGTTGTTTCACTTGATAACGTTTTTTTGTTCAAAAAGAAGAAGTGGAATAGAATAAGGCATCCATTGGGTGGATGACCGCAATGAATGCCTTATTTAGCTTGAACTATCGGTTTTAGTCGGAAGGAACGATGGTGTTGTTTAATGCTTTACGAATTTTGAGCGTAGTTAACTTTGTTCCATAAAAATCTTTCGTAGAGCATCCTGCACGTCCTCCGCCGGCACATGCGCAGGCACATGCACAGGCGCAAGCGCATCCTCCACCGCTTCTGCCACCATGGCTGTGTGTACCTGGGGCATACACTGCGCCCATTCCGCTATGTTTGGTATAGGAATCCTTTGTACCAATTTTGGTGCAGCAAACAACAAATAAAGCAAATATAGCAGGAATTAACACCAATGCAATAATTAAAATAGTGTCACCTTCATCACTTGCACTTACATTACTGTCATCGGGTCCGGAAAATACACTGTCGGGATAAGTCAGTTGTATGGTGTATTTTTCGCCTTTAGATAAGTCGTCTGTCCAACAGAGGTTGTTACCATCTTCATAATAGTTGCCGGAAGCATCGGTGACATTTTCCATATTCCAATTAATGCACATATAAACGACATAAATATCATCAAACCAACCCGGAGTAAAGGTGTAAACACGATTAGTTCCGTCCATCTCATACATGTGGTGCTGATGAATGGAGAAATCAATATCAATAATCGCACCTTTATAATATTCACGGTCAAGGTCAATTCGGACATAGTCGCCATCTTCCTGATAATATCTTATTTTATCTATATTGTTGCTTCGGGCGGTGATTTCTTCCACATGATTATTAGGAATACCAATTTTAACCCAGCTTAAGGGACCTTCTGCAACACTGTCCAGTACTTCCCATTTAATATGATATTCTATATAAAGTGAACCATCGGAATAGGGTGTTACATTTATTGTATACTCATGAATTCTATCCAAAGGTAGCGCTGCATTTACTTTAATGGCAGTGATATTACTGAAAAACAGTAATCCCACAAAAAGAGGAATCAATAATATTTTTCGTAGTTGTTTTAACATTTTGCATTCCCTGCCTTTCCGCGAAGAGGACAAGTCTGTTCCATTTTCGCTGAGAATATTCTGTGCTTTTTACAGGCGGGATGATTCCATATTTTGGAAAAACGGTCAGTTTTCATATCCCCCAGAACTTCGCCGCCAAGCCAGCTTTGACAAGGGATTACTTTACCGTTTGGTGTAATTGCCATATTGCTTAAGCAGGCACCACAGGATGGAATGTCAAGCCCCATTTCATGCAGCCTGTCTTCAGAAATCCAACCCGGAGAAGTAAAATTAATTTCCATGCCGTTTGCAAAGCAGTAAGCAGTCGCCTCTTTTAATGTTTCATAAATTTCATCAGAAGTAAGCTGTGTGGCGGTGGAAGCTTCTTTTGCAGCATTGCCTGTTACAATCAGACCGGAACAGGTGACATATTCCACACCGAGTTTTTTTAGAAAGACTAATGTTTCCTTATAATTTTTGTTTTTATTGCATAAAGGTGTGTTAATGCTGACATTTAATCCGGCAGCCAGTGCATTTTTGATACCGGCTACGGTTTTATCGTAATTATCAGCCCCTACCAGTTCATTGTGAATGGTTTTGTCATGAGAATAAAACGTAATCTGCACACTGTCCAGTTCTGCTTCCATCAATTTTTCACAGAGGGAGGAAGTAAGCAGCACACCATTTGTATTTAAGCGGGTAACAAACCATTTTGCTTCTGCAATTAATTCGCACAAATCGTCCCTGAGCGTAGGTTCACCACCTGTAAAAGTGAGTTGCGGTATTTTGGCTTTATGGCAGGCGACAATAATATCTTTCCATTCCTTTGTAGAAAGTTCAGGAGTTTCGGAGAGGCTTTGCCCTGCAGCATAGCAATGGAGGCATTTTTGATTACAATGCCAGACGCCGTTTTTTGTCATGGCGGAAATCATCAGATCCATGCGGTGAGGCGCGGTCATAAAAGGGGCATATTCGCCGATGGTTAAAAGACCGATTTCCTGTTCGGGAATTTCTTTGCGGATAACGGATTCAAAAGTATTTATAATAATTTCTAAGTCGCCTTTCAGCTGTTCGTCTGAAACGGAAGGGTAAACCTTTCGCATTTGATGGAAAACATCCTGTAAAATACCCTGTAATTCCTGTTCATTCATTTCGTGAGGACCAAAAGCATTTACACGATGGATGAATTCTGTCAAAAGAATTGCCCAGGATTCATTTAACGGTAAAATGTCCTGTCCATTCAAAATAACAATTGAAGGGGCAGTACGAAACAGGCGAAATTTGGGTGGTATCATGTGAATGCGGATAACGCCGGGACCTTTTGGATTCCAGGTAGTGTGTATGACGGATTTCCAGTTTTTTAGTTCATATAGTTTTTCTTTTAACATTGAAGCCTCCTGTATAGTATGGAATAGTCGCGAATATTCTTAAAAAAAGGAAATAATAAAATAATTGCCCAATATTAATAGCAATGCAGTAATCAGGAAATGTGCATATCCGGCATATTGCCATCCGAATCTGACCTGAGGGTAATCCTGAAAAGCTTTTTGCAAAAGCATACGATTTCTTACAGCCAGTTTTCCGTTTTTGCTAAGACAATATAGTGAAAAACATTCCCAAGGGCAAAATAAAGATGCAAGAAAATACATATTACTTATGTGACGAACACTTGCACTATAATAAATAAAAAAGATAATCAATGCACAAATCAGGGAAATAGTATGAGTTTTACATTTTTTTTCATAAAAATATTTGCGGTCCAGTAAATCCAGTCCTTTCTTCTCAAAAGGTGGAAGTTTAATATTAAGATGCTTTTGTAATAATGCATAGCATTCTTCCACGTGTTTTTGGGCTATGGAATCTCCGATTTCGTAATGAAAAAGCAGTTTTTGTGTTCCGCTTCCGATTCTAAGTCCTGTGTCTTCATAACGGAAATCTCCGGCTGCAACAGCCTGTTCTATTTCCTGATAAGAAACAGGAGGTTGTTCACCATAAGCCGATACTTTGACAATGCCATGGTATTCCAATTTTGCACCATACAGTTTCTTGTGGTCGATAATGTGTTTTTTAATAAATAGTTGATATAGAAGAACAGCGATGCCGATAATTGTTAAAAATCCGGGGGATTTCTTATTATTATAATCAATGTCTATTAAGCAAATTAGAAAAATGATAAACAGATAACTTAATATATATTTAAAGAAAGAAGGCTGTTTTTTTCTTTCAAAATAAAAATCTGAATATTCCGGCAGAAATCCTTCAGCAGTACGGACGGATTCAATAGTACTCTTTTTTTCCTGTGTACTCATGTTATAACTCCTTTTGTTGTGGAAAAGTAATGTTACTTCTAAATGATATTGGTTCACTGAGCGGTAACAGCAATTTTGAAATGTTTTTATTATAGCAGAATTCTTATTGCGTGAAAATAACGAATGTGCTACTATAATGAAAAGCAACGAATTCATAAAGATTCTATGATTTAATCTAAGTATTTCTAAGACCGTATGGAAGCGGTTGTCAGGCGAACTCTTTGCTTATTGAATATTCAACTTTTTTTGAATTGGATGAAACAGTACCTTGAGAACTTAATAAAAGGCTTTGCGCTTCTGTATTGCTTAAGATACTATAAAATCAAAGGGGTGTGGTTAACATGATGAATGATGAAAAATTGGATTTGATTCTTTCAAATCTTGAAAAACAGGATACGAAATTTGAAACTATGGAAAGGGATATTAAAGACATTAAAATAATTCTTGAGAATGAAATTTGTGTAAATATTCAACGAATAGCCGAAGGATATCTTGATATATCAAGAAATATACAGAAAATCATAAAACATAACAGCGAAGTGGAAATGATGGCTATTAAAGTTGGAATGTTGGAAACGGATGTTCGGGAATTAAAACAAAAAATTTCATAACCATTAAAAGCAGTAGAAGGTGTAAAGTCTTTTATTAAATTATTAAGACAAATTAATAAGACGGAAAAATGGGAAATAAAAGAGCAAAGGTCATGAAAAAGGCAATAAAAAACTCTTGACAACCGTTATCTGCTTATGCTACTCTAACAAAGGTCGTTTTGACCAGCCGAAGACAGTAGGTGCGAAGGGAAACCGGAGCGTAAGTGTATCGCCTACCGAGGAGAAGAGTTTAATTGTGACTTTATACCTCCCTGTCTTTTGGGAGGTTTTTTATATACAAGAAGCTGCAACGCAGCGTTTGTTAAACTCCTTTCGGCAACAAAATCTATAAGGAGGTAATCGTAAAATGGCAAAAGTTGAATTAAAACAGCCTATCGTAGCAGAGATTTCTGAATACATCAAAGATGCTCAGTCTGTTGTTCTTGTTGACTACCGTGGACTTACAGTAGAACAGGATACAGAACTTCGTAAGCAGCTTCGTGCAGAAGGAATCACTTACAAGGTTTACAAAAACACCATGATGAACTTCGCGTTCAAAGGTACTGATTTCGAAGCTCTTGCTCCTTACTTAGAAGGACCTAGCGCAATTGCTATTTCTACTACAGATGCTACAGCACCTGCAAGAGTATTGGCTAAATTCGCTAAAACAGCAGATAAGCTTGAAATCAAAGGCGGTGTGGTAGAAGGTATTGCATATGATGCAAAAGGTATTGCAAATATTGCAAGTATCCCTTCAAGAGAAGAATTACTTTCCAAATTCCTTGGAAGCATTCAGTCTCCTATCACAAACTTTGCTCGTGTCATGAACCAGTTAGCAGAAAAAGGTGGTGCATCTGCATGTGAAGCACCAGTAGCTGAAGCAGCACCGGCAGAAGAAGTTGCAGTTGAAGAAGCACCTGCAGCAGAATAACACGAAGAGAATTTCTAATGTCGCAAAGGACGCGACATAAGAAATACTAAAGCTTCGTGTGGAAAAATGTCTCGGAGAGCCATTTTTCCGACAACAACAGTAACGTTAAGAAAACAAATATTAATCGGAGGTAAATTATAATGGCAAAATTATCTACTCAGGAATTTATTGATGCTATCAAAGAGTTAACAGTATTAGAATTAAATGATTTAGTAAAAGCATGCGAAGAAGAATTCGGTGTATCTGCAGCAGCAGGTGTTGTAGTTGCAGCAGCAGGTGCTGGTGATGCAGCAGCAGCTGAAGAAAAAACAGAGTTCGACGTTGAATTAACAGAAGTTGGACCAAACAAAGTTAAAGTTATCAAAGTTGTTCGTGAAGCTACAGGCTTAGGCTTAAAAGAAGCTAAAGACTTAGTAGATTCCGCTCCTAAGACAATCAAAGAAGGCGCTTCTAAAGAAGAAGCAGAAGCTATGAAAGCTAGCTTAGAAGCAGAAGGCGCTAAGATTACTCTTAAATAATTAAGTGTGATTAAACAGAAGGACAGTCCCAGGTGGATTGTCCTTATTGCGTATGAATACAGTGGAATTAATTTGTTTAAAGAAGTAAAGTCAGTGAGAAAACGTGGCGAAGAACAGCTGTGTTGGAAGTAACTTTCTGATATTGTGTATGTGGAAAGGAAAAGGGGCCGACAGAGTGGAGAAAAAGAAAATGACGTTTATAGTTGCAGGAGCAGTGGTTGTTGTTGCGATTGGAGTAACAGCAACATTTTTACTGCGTCCAAAGGAAGAGAAAGCTATGCCTGTTGAAGTAGAAACAGTTTCTTTTAATGAAATGCTGATTCAAGAGGATGGAAGACCTTTGGAATTAGTTGGGTTGGCGGATACAGAAGAGGAAGCAATGAAGATGGCTGAGGATTATGGAATTGAGTTAAAAAGCTTTGATTGTGGTATAGCTGTATTCACAACAGATAAGTCCTACGAAGAGATTACTGAGATCGGAAAGACAAAGGGGCTATCAGAATTATCAACAAATTCAAAACGGAAAGTATATTGATTTTAAGAAAGTAGGGAAAATATGAGGAGATTTTGGAAAAGTGCACTTGCTTTATTTCTTGCTGGTGTAATGACTTTTACAACTGCAGGGGAAGCGTTAGCAGCAGGAAATGCAACAGTTGATAGAACAACTATTATCATGGAAGAAAGTACGGAAAATGAAATAGAAAATACAACTGTAGTGGAGACAGAAGCGGAAGTTGAAACAGAGACAGAAGTAAAGGTAGAAACGGAAGTTGAAACAGAAACAGAAGTAGAGACGGAAACGGAAGTTGGAGCAGAAACAGAAGTAGAGACGGAAACGGAAGTTGAAACAGAGGCAGAAGTGGAGACGGAAACAGAAGTTGAGACAGAAACAGAAGTAGAGATGGAAACGGAAGTTGGAGCAGAAACAGAAGTAGAGACGGAAACGGAAGTTGAAACAGAAACAGAAGTAGAGACGGAAACGGAAGTTGAAACAGAGACAGAAGTGGAGACGGAAACAGAAGTTGATGACAATTCAGAATTTCCGGGATTAGAGAACTATTCTTTAAGTAAAGAACAGTTAGAAAGCAGAAAGCAATTATCAAATTATCTTTCGGAAATTAAGGATTTGAGAGAAGGTAAAGATTATACTGCTGGTGAATTGGTATTTCTTGCAGAAACACAGGAAGAAGCAGAAATGATAGCCAAAGCATATGGTGGTACACTGAGTAGCTTTGCTTACGGTGTTGGTGTTATTAAGTTATCAGAAGATGTTAGCGTAATGCAGGCGTTGAATGCAGCGGTAGAGTCAGAGGTTACAACAGCTAGCGGAGAAAAAACAGTTATCCCTCCGGCTTGGCCAAACTATATATACACAACCAGTTCTGTTACGGAAAAAAGAACTACAGGTGTAGAAGTAATGGATGAAGATGTGGCAGATAGTGATGCGTATACAGTGGCTGCGAGCAATTATAATGATCCACTTTTAAATGCTGGTAATGGTCGGTATCAGTGGCAACATCAGATGTTAGGATCTGTTTATGCATGGAATGCAGGATTTACAGGAAAAGGTGTTAACATTGCTATTTTGGATACTGGTGTTTATGCACATAAGGATTTGAATGTAATTGCAAATTATAATTTCACTACGGACAGCGATTCTAGCGATGGAAATGGACACGGAACGCATGTTGCAGGTCTTGCGGCTGCAAAAAAAGGTAATGGTATTGGCGGTGCAGGTATTGCTCCTGATGCTAATATTATAAATATGAAGGTATTGAGTAATGCTGGTGGTTCAACTGGAACTGGTAGTTCGTCTTCAGTTTTGCGAGGAATGAGATCCTGTGTACCAGGAAAAGATTGGTCTATTAATCAAAAAGTAGATATTGTTAACATGAGTCTTGGTGGTGCTCTTTACAGTAATAATGAAGCAACGGTTATGTCAGAACTCTACAATGCGGGTATTGCTGTTTTTGTTGCAGCAGGTAATGATGGAAGTAAGATAAAAGCATATCCGGCAGGCTATGAGGGAGCAATTTGTGTTGGTGCTGTACAGGAAAATGGTGGACGAGCATATTTTTCAAATTACGGTTCATGGGTAAAATTCAGTGCACCGGGATATATGCTTTATTCTACAGCAAATAATGGAGACTACACAGTAATGAGTGGTACATCACAGGCAACACCTGTTGTCAGTGGTACAGCAGCAGTGATTTTGGCAGCTGACGCATCTATACAGAAAAAGACAGGAAAAGACAAAGTAGATGCATTGATTAAGAAAATGAATAGTGGTAAGATTGCAGGAAACGGTGGAGCAGCAGGTATTGTTTCTCTTACAAAAGTGTTTAAGCTTTCAACGATGGTAAAAGCACCGCAGGCACCTGTATTTGTAACCAAATCACAGACTGTAAAAGCAGAGAGTTTAAAAGTCACTATTCAGACAAAATCAGCAGCAGATAAAATTTACTATTCTATTGATGGAAAAACACCTACTTTTAAAAATGGTTTACCTAGTGCAAACGCATATGAATATACAGGAGCATTTAGTGTAGGTGGTAAAGCAAAAGTTACAGTTAAAGCAATTGCTGTAAATGCTTGTGGTAAAACAAGTAAAGTAGTAACAGCAACTTATAATTTTAAACCTTTAGTTAGTGATATTCAGATTACTGGTGAAAATGTAATTATTAAGGGGAAAAGTGTTACATTAAAGGCAACGGTAACACCGAGTTATGCAGAAAAGAAGAATGTAACATGGGAATCCTTATCACCTGAATTAAATGTAACTCAAAAGGGAAAAGTAACAGCTACAGCAAAAGCGGTTGACGGAAAAACTTATAAAATTAAAGCAACAGCAAAGGATAATGGTAAGGAAACAGCAGAATTTGAAATTACATTTAAAGATACTACGAGAGTCTCGAAAGTAGAGTTTAAAAATGGTAGTAAGAAAGTTACATCAGATACAGTTAAATTAGGAAAAGGAACAACAACATATAACCTTTTGAAAACTTACTTAAAGGTTACTTTGAAAGATGGAAAAGATGGAAGTGCCAGTGATGTTAAGTGGAGTACAAGCAACAATAAAGTAGCTGATGTCAAAGATGGAATTGTAACGGTTAAAGCTGCTGGAACAGTTAAAATTACTGCGACTGCGAATGATGGAAGTGCTAAAAAAGCAGTTATTACATTAAATGTAAAACAGTTAGCAACGGAATTGAAAATAACAGGAACAGACCAGATTGCTCTTGGTAAGTCAGCAAAGATGACAGCAACTGTTTTACCGACAAATGCTGTAAGTAAAAAAGTAGTATGGGACATCAAAGAAAAAGGCAAAGGTGTTACAATTAAAAATGGTACGGTAAAAGCAGCTAAAAATGCTACACCAGGATCATACACAATTACTGCTACGATTATGGATGGTAAAGAGGTAGTGGTAAGTGCTGAAAAGAAAATTACTATTTCGGATAATGTTATTAATAAGATTGAGCTTGATTCTAAGAATGCCACAATTTTCCGTGTGAGTGGTGATTATAATGTGAAGACATCTGTGACTCTTAAAGCTACAGTAAAGGCAAAAGTTGGTAAAAAGGATACTACATCTAAAGAGGTAGAATTTATCAGCAGTAATCCGGGTATTGCAACTGTAGAACAGAATGGAACAACAGCAGTTGTTAAGGCAACCGGAAAGGCAGCCGGAACAGTCAAGATTACATGTGTTGCAACAGATGGAAGTGGAAAGAAAGCAACTTGTACAGTAAAGGTTGCAAATCCGATATCCAGTATTACTATTGCACCACAAGGTGGTAATGATGGTTATGTTGCATGTGGCAAAAAAATAAAGTTAACAGCAACATTGGGTGAGGATTATGGTTCGATTGCATCCAAAAAAATTAAGTGGGAGTCAGCGAATAAAGATATTGCAACGGTAGATCAACAAGGAAATGTTAAAGGTGTTTCGGCAGGAGCGGTTAAAATTACGGCAAAGGCACAGGACGGAAGTAATTTAAGAATAGGTTATATTGTATATGTTACAGAAGCATATAAGAAATTGAATTTAGCCGGATTCTGGGAAGATACTAAGTATATTAAATATACTACTACATTTGCACTTAAAGAGGAAGCTTTTGTACCAGTACTTTATGATGGTTTATCTTATTATGCTGATGAAAATTATGGTAGAATATGTCCGGATGTAGCAATTGAGGTTGGTAATTCTGATATTCTTTGGGCAGAATGGGCAAAAGATAGTGAGGGATATCAGATCCCAGGCTATATCACACTTTATGCAAAAGCTGAAGGAAAGACAACTATTACGATAAAATCGATGGATGGAAGTAATGTCAAAAAAACTTATAGAGTTGAAGTAAAATAATAAATTGAAGAATCTCTTTCTTGTATAGAGATATGCAGGAAAGGGGTTTTTCTTTTGTGATATTAAAAAGAAATCTTTTGGTTTGTCGAACCTCTGCTTTGTTCAGTTTTGAAAGGTAAAAATAATTCGCACTAAATCATTAAGAATTACTGTGATTTTCACTGCGATAAGGTAAAATCCCGTCTTTAACAGTTTGATAGACAAAATAATCGCTACAAGCCTTTAAATTCAAGGTCTGTAGCGATTTTGGGTTTCGTTTTACAATGTAGTAATTTATCTCCCTTTGCTAATTTTTTGAATTTCTTTCATCTTTCGT
>JAFSBX010000131.1 GCA_017437065.1 Lachnospiraceae bacterium | reverse complement strand
TTTTGATTGTTGTCTTACATCTTCAATAATTTCCATCCACTGTAATAATTGTTCCATATGCCCACCATCCGTTTTTCTTTTATTGTAACAGATAAAATGGGGTTGTTCACAATTTATTAACTCATGCGTTTATCTTGCACTTTCATCAGCTCCGAAAGGTAAATTCGTTACTGTACAGACCCTAGCTTGCATTAAATAAACCGATGGTATAGACTTGAACTAATCAAGTAAAACCATCGGTTTTCTTTATCCAAATATCTTGGACACTCTGTTATACCACTCAAGAAAAGTTAATGATTACACTAAAAGGTTTTCCATATCTTCCAAAATACTTTCCGTGAATTCCAGCAACTTCTCTGCATCTTTCTCTACTACACCAAATTTCTTATACCGATAAAGAAAACTGGGTACGCCCTTCGGATTAAAGCTCAGCTTCTTTTGGTACTGCTCTAAAAGCTGTGGAATCTGTTCTACTTTAATCTTAGCTTCCTCATGAAATACAAATCGAATTTCCTCATTACGCCCTTTTATTTCTGACATATAAAGCTTATGGGCTTTTACTCTTATTAACGCTATACGAAGCAGATTATCTACAGATTTCGGTATTTCGCCAAAACGATCCAGTAGCTCCTCTTTCATGTCTTCACTTTCCGCTTTATTTTCAATACCGGCAATTCTCTTATAAATATCAAGCTTCTGTACCTCATTCACAATATAAGATGGCGGAATATAAGCATCTACATCTAAGTCAATGGTAGTATTAAAGTCTTCTATTGTACTGATTCCTTTCAAATGCTTTACCGCTTCATTCAACATTTTGCAGTACAAATCGTAACCTACCGCCTCCATATGCCCATGCTGCTTTTGGCCTAACAGATTACCGGCTCCTCTGATTTCCAAGTCTCTCATGGCAATTTTAAAGCCGCTTCCCAGATCCGTAAATTCTTTTATTGCCTGCAATCGTTTCTCCGCTACTTCCTTAAGCATCTTATCCCGTTTGTACATTAAAAAGGCATACGCATTCCGATTCGAGCGCCCTACACGCCCCCTGAGCTGATAAAGCTGGGAAAGCCCCAGATTATCAGAATCATGAATAATCATCGTATTCGCATTGGAAATATCCAGACCCGTTTCAATTATCGTTGTGGATACCAAAACATCAATCTCACCATTAATGAAATCATACATAATCCGTTCCAATTCCTGCTCCTTCATCTGACCATGTGCAAATGACACATTTGCCTCCGGTACAAGACTTTGTATTCGCATTGCCACATCCTCAATATTATTCACCCGGTTGTATACATAATACACCTGTCCGTTTCTGGAAAGCTCTCTGACAATAGCCTCACGCACCATTTCTTCGTTATATTCCATGACATACGTCTGAATCGGCATACGTTCATTAGGTGCTTCTTCCAGCACACTCATATCCCTGATTCCTATCAGGCTCATGTGCAATGTTCGCGGAATAGGTGTTGCCGTCAATGTCAACACATCAATATTATCTTTCAGCTTCTTGATTTTTTCTTTGTGAGTTACCCCAAACCGCTGTTCCTCGTCAATAATCAGAAGCCCTAAATCCTTATACTCCACGTCCTTTGACAGCACCCTGTGCGTTCCTATTACAATATCCACCAGACCTTTTTTCAAGTCCTGTATTGTCTTTTTCTGTTCCGCAGCCGTACGGAAACGGGAAAGCAATTCTATCCTTACCGGAAATTCTTTCATACGCTGCGTAAAGTTATTATAATGTTGCTGTGCAAGAATCGTTGTCGGCACTAAAAAGACAACCTGTTTATCCTCCTGAACTGCCTTAAATGCTGCACGAATTGCAATTTCTGTCTTGCCGTAGCCTACGTCACCACAGACAAGTCTGTCCATAATCTTCGTGCTTTCCATGTCCCTCTTCGTAGCTTCAATGGCATTTAACTGGTCTTCCGTTTCTTCAAAAGGAAACATTTCTTCAAATTCTCTCTGCCACACCGTATCCTTCCCATAAGAAAAGCCTTCCTTCTGCTGTCTGATGGCATAAAGCTCCACCAAATCTTTGGCAACCTCTGAAACAGCTCCTCTGACCTTTGTTTTGGTCTTATTCCATTCCTGCGTTCCCAGCTTATTTAATTTCGGCTTTTTCGCTTCTGCAGAAGCATATTTTTGAATGACATCAAGTCCGGTAGCAAGAATATATAAATTTCCGCCATCCCGATACTCAATTTTAATATAATCCTTTACAACCTTCTCAACTTCTACTTTTTCGATTCCTTTGTAAACACCAAGTCCGTGATTTTCATGAACTACATAATCTCCTACCTTCAGCTCCGCAAAATCATTGATTTTCTGTCCTTCGTAGGTTTTCTTTTTCTTCTTCTTTTTCTTTTCTGCTCCGAAAATATCACTTTCCGCAATTACGGCAAACTTTAACATAGGGTATTCAAAACCTTTTAACACCCTGCCGTAATAAGTCATAATCTCTCCGGAGGCAACTTCCCTGTCCGGATTTTCCGTATAAAATGCAGTAAGCTCCTGTTCCCGCAAATCCTCTGCCAGACGTTTCGCCCTTGTCCTTGAACCGGACAATAACAAAATACGATAACCGTTTTTCTTATACCGTTTCAAATCCTTCACCAGTTCTTCAAAACTGCTATTATAAGAAGACATGCTCTTTGCTTCTATGCCATACTTTTTCTCTGCCTTCAAAATCGGATTTTTCCCATCCATCATAGCAATGCTTACTACACGCATTTTTGACATTCTTGCAGCAATCTCTTCCCTTGTATAAAGCAGTTCCATCTGCCCCGGTAAAATATATCCCTTTTCCAGACGATGTATCATACTGTCCTTAAATTCCAGCTCAATTGCCGCTACATGCTCTCCTACCCTTGCAGGTTCATCCATAAAAATACAGCTTTTTTTCTCCTTAAAGATATCTAAAAAAGAGGCCGTTTCCTCAAAGAAGTAATGAATATAGCTTTCCAGATTCACTATGGACTGAAACTCGAAAACCTGCTCTTTTAATTCCTTTACATGACTGCGAATCCTCGCTGCTTCCTCTGTTTTAAACTGACTGCGTAAGGTTTCCGCACACTGCTCTGCTTCCTTTTCGATTTTGTCCATTCCCGCTTTCAATTCCGAATCACCAAGTATCAGCTCCGTTGCCGGATAAATGCTGACCGACTCCAGCTTTTCAATGGAACGCTGGCTCAAGATATCAAAACTTCTGATAGAATCAACTTCTTCCCCCCAAAGCTCAATACGGTAGGGATTTTCTTCTGTCAAATCAAAAATATCAACAATTCCGCCACGAACAGAAAACTGCCCCGGCGACTCCACCTGATAATTTTTTTCGTATCCCATTGCAACTAACTGTTTTGCCAGTTGCTTTTCATCAATTTCCCCACCTTTTCGGATTCGTATCACATTCTTTTCAAATACCTCAATCGGCACCTGCGGTGACATAAGAGCCGCAAAGGTTGTAATAATTGTCATAGGGCGTTTTTCAATAATTCTTCTCAAACATTTGATTCTCTCAGTAACCAACTGATTTCCATGAATATCTGCCTGGTAAAAAATCAAATCCTTCGCGGGATACAGTCTTACATTCCTGTCATAAAATTTATAATCTTCATATAATTCTTTGGCTTTTAAATCACTAAAAGTAACGATGATTTTATACTGAAAACCATCGCTTAATCCATAAATCATATGAAGTTTCTGCGAATCTACACATCCTGTCACGGAAATATTCGCTCTATCCTGCCGCAGTGCCGTTTTTATTTCTTCAAATGCACCAAGTTCCTGCAAAGGAGCCGTCAATGCACGCATAGCTTACCCTCTTTTCTTATTATATACATTCATCGCCGCATCCGCGTCTTCAAACATCATCATTTTAATCGCATCTGTAGCTTTTTCTGCACTTTCATCCATAATTTTGCGCTCTGCCCAGGTAAAATGTCCCAGTACATAATCAGCAAGGTCATATCCTTTCGGCTTCTCTCCTACTCCGACTTTAATACGCATAAAAGTATCATGCCCTAAATGTGCAATAATATTTTTAATACCGTTGTGTCCGCCGGCACTTCCCTTTTTTCTGATGCGAAGCTGGCCTACATCAAGACTGATATCATCATAAATTACAATCAATTCTTCCTGTTCATTGATTTTATAATAATCCACCAGTTCTCTTACACTTTCTCCGCTTAAATTCATATATGTCAAAGGCTTAGCCAATATGACTTTTTGTCCGTCAATATAGCCTTTTCCAATCAGTGCTTTATGTTTTTTCTCCAAAACAGATATATCATATTTTTCGGCGATGGCATCAATTACGTCAAAACCGATATTATGTCTCGTATTATTATATTCCTTTGTAGGGTTTCCAAGTCCGACAATAATGTACATAGCAATATCCAAACCTTTCTCATTGATACTCTTCCAATCGTATCAATAAAAACGAGGGATGTCAATTGACATCCCTCAAGGTTTACACTATATTTATTCAGTTTCTTCCGGTTCTAAAAGAGCCTTTTCATAGCTTTCTAAAATAATGCTCTGAATACTTTCTCTTGTTCCGGAATTAATCGGATGAGCTATATCACGATATTCCCCATCTGTAGCCTTTTTGCTTGGCATTGCTATAAATAATCCTTTTTCTCCTTCAATTACCTTGATATCATGAACTACAAATTCATCATCAATTGTAATTGAAACAATTGCCTTCATTTTTCCTTCTTTGGTGATTTTGCGCACTCTAACATCTGTAATCTTCATTTTGTGTCCCCCTGTCTGTCATTATGCCATCCCTGTCTGTTCAGCACTGAGATTCTGTAATTTATAGCACATACCGTGCATTTCGTTCTACAACAATCTTAATTTCATCCTCACCTTTATGGTACGAATTTGCCGGAATTGTATCACGACTTTCCACTATACAATTTTCAATGTATGTATTGTCTCCAATGTAAACATCATTCAAAATAATTGAATTTTTAATCGTACAATTATTTCCAATATAAGCTTCCTTGAAGATAATGGAATTCTCTACCTTACCATTTACAATACATCCACTGGATACAAGACTGTTTTTCACATCTGCACCAACATTATATTTTGCCGGTGGAAGATCTTCTACTTTAGAGTAAACGTCCGGATACTGTTTAAAGAAGTAATCTCTTATTTCCGGTTTTAAGAAATCCATATTTGTATCGTAATAATCCTGAATAGATGCGATATTACGCCAATACTCTTTAATCTTATAGCCGTAAATTCGTTTCATATTCTTATAACGGATTAAAATATCATTTACGAAATCAAATCTTCCTTCTTCTGCACATTTCTCTATCATTTCAATCAATTGTCTTCTTCTGATAACATAAATACCACATGAAATCGTATTGGACTTTGCAATGATAGCTTTTTCTTCAAATTCTTCAATACGACTGTCTTCATTCATTTTTATCGTTCCAAAACGCTCAATATTCGTTCCCGCCGGCATTTCTTTGCATACAACGGTAACATCAGCCTTCTTGGAAATGTGATATTCTAATACAGCATTGAAATCCATCTTATATACACAGTCTGCCGAAGCAATTACTACATACGGTTCATGACTGTTTTTTAAGAAAGAAATATTCTGATAAATCGCATCCGCTGTTCCGCGATACCAAAAACTTCCTTCTGCTGTAACAGTTGGCGTAAATACATATAATCCACCCTGTTTTCTACCAAAATCCCACCATTTGGAAGAATTCAAATGTTCATTCAGACTTTTCGCATTGTACTGTGTAAAGACACCAACTTTCTGAATATGTGAATTTGACATATTACTGAGTGCAAAGTCAATACTTCTGTAGCTTCCTGCAATCGGCATTGCACCAATTGCTCTCTTTTGTGAAAGTTCTTTCATTCTATGGTTATTACCACCCGCTAAAATAATTCCTATTGCTCTCATAATCATTCACCTGCCTTAATTAATGCTTTTCCACTCATGAGATAAGAATCCGGATAGTCTTCTGCTGTAGTACAACCGGAAATAACCGTATTTTTTCCTATCTTAACATTTGATGGAATCTCGCTCTTTTCTCCGATTGTTACCAGTCCATCCGTATAAATATGAGCTGCCTTTTCATTCGGTGCTTCTTCGCCCTCTCCGGCGATAACATTGTCTGCAACTTTTACATTCTCGGCAATAATCGCTTTATTTATCTGGCATCCGTCACCAATTGTTGTAGAATTCATAATAATGGAATCTCTTACAACTGTACCTTTACCAATTACTACACCGCATCCGATAATCGAATTATAAACTTCACCATAAACCTCGCTACCTTCACCGATAATACTTCTTTCTATCTTACTGTCTGCTGAAATATACTGCGGCGGAAGTATCTCACTCTTGGTATATATTTTCCAATATTCCTCATAGAGGTTAAATTCAGGAACAAGATCAATCAGTTCCATATTTGCTTCCCAATAAGAGCTTAATGTTCCTACGTCCTTCCAATAACCATTAAACTCATATGCATAAATCGGTCTTCCGTTCTCATGGCAGTACGGAATTACATGTTTACCAAAGTCAAGTCCTGCCTGATCTTTTTTAGCAATCAAAGCTTCACGCAACACTTTCCATGAAAAAATGTAAATTCCCATAGAAGCAAGATTACTTCTTGGATTTGCCGGTTTCTCTTCAAATTCCGTTATTCTTTTATGTTCATCTGCAATTACCACTCCAAAACGGCTTGCCTCTTCCATAGGAACAGGCATTACAGCAATAGTTACATCTGCATTGTTGGCCTTATGGAAATCCAACATAACTTCATAATCCATCTTATAAATATGGTCACCTGACAAAATCAATACGTATTCCGGATTATACGCTTCCATATAAGCCAGGTTCTGATAAATGGCATTTGCGGTTCCCGTATACCATTCGCTTCCTTCGCTCTTTTCATATGGCGGTAACACCGTAACACCTCCGATGTTACGATCCAAATCCCACGGAATACCAATACCGATATGTGTATTTAATCTAAGCGGCTGATACTGTGTCAAAACTCCGACCGTATCAATACCCGAATTAATACAGTTACTTAACGGAAAATCAATAATTCTGTACTTTCCCCCAAATGAAACTGCCGGCTTTGCAACTTCAGAAGTTAAAACCCCTAATCGGCTTCCTTGTCCCCCGGCTAGTAACATGGCAATCATTTCTTTCTTTATCATGTCATCACCTCATTCTAGTCTTCTTTCACAAACGGAATCTGTGTATATCCACTATAGCACAATTCCGTCAGAAAGTGAATATTTACGACAGAAAATTTTCAATATATTTTATGTTTTTTGTATATTTTTCCCACTTTATCTACATCTATTTTCCACAACTTCATTCAATTCTTACTATTTAATTTTCAATTCAGCAAAATCGTGTGATAAATATGTATTAATTTGTCAATTTTATCTTATATATTTGTTTTCTATTATTTTTACAGTATTTCTGAAAAACTTTGATTTCTTATTTGTTTTTTATGTGTATAATGCGTATAATACAGGGGAAGAATTAATTATAAAGGCAGGTTTTAAAATGTATCAAATAGATTTCAACCATCCAGTACACATATATTTTATTGGTATCGGCGGCATCAGCATGAGTGGTCTTGCCGAAATACTTATTACGGAAAATTTTAAAGTATCCGGTTCTGATGCTCATAAGTCCGCTCTTACAGATGCTCTCGAAAAGAAAGGCGCACACATTTTCATTGGCCAGAATGCTGAAAACATCACCTCAGATATCGATCTTGTCGTGTATACAAGTGCCATTCATCCGGATAACCCGGAATACATTGCCATGAAAGAACTACAGATTCCCTCTCTTTCCCGCGCACAGCTTTTAGGACAGATTATGAAAAATTATGAAGTTCCGATTGCAATCAGTGGTACTCATGGAAAAACTACTACCACTTCCATGGTTTCAGAAATTCTGCTTCACGCCGAAACCGATCCTACATTATCCATCGGTGGCATATTAAAGTCTATTGAAGGAAATATCCGTATAGGAAAATCCGGCTATTTTGTAACGGAAGCATGTGAATACACAAACAGCTTTTTAAGTTTTTTCCCAAAAATCGGTATTATCCTTAATATAGAAGAAGACCATCTTGACTTTTTTAAAGATATCAATGATATCCGGCATTCTTTCCGTGCCTTTGCAGAATTATTGCCGGCAGACGGTACTCTAATTATCAACGGAGAGATTGACAATTATAAAGAAATTACAGATGGGCTCGCATGTCGTGTCATTACTTATGGTTCTTCCCCCTCCTATGACTATTATGCAGAAAATATAAGCTATGACGAGCAGGCGCACCCTACTTTTACATTAAAATCTAACGATACCGAAAGAACCTTTTCCCTTGCAGTTCCGGGCAGCCACAATGTCTCAAACGCACTGGCCGCCATTGCCCTTGCTGACTTGTTAAAGCTGGCAGATAAAGATATTACTTCTGCCCTTGCACAGTTTACGGGAACAAATCGACGCTTCGAATATAAAGGTTCCTTAAACGGAATCACTATAATAGATGATTATGCACACCACCCGACAGAAATTACCGCAACTTTGTCCGCAGCGAAAAATTATCCTAACAAATCCATATGGTGTGTATTCCAGCCACATACTTACACACGGACCAAGGCATTCCTTCCGGAATTCGCACAGGCACTCAGTTTAGCAGACCATGTTGTACTGGCAGATATTTATGCCGCAAGAGAAACAGATACGCTGGGAATCAGCTCAGAAACTTTAAAAGAAGAGATTGAAAAACTGGGGCATACATGCTACCATTTCCCCTCTTTTGAAGAAATTGAAAAATTTTTATTAAAAAATTGTATCAACGGTGATCTGTTGATAACTATGGGTGCAGGAGATGTGCATAAAATCGGAGAAAATCTACTAAAAAAATAGTTATCCACAATATCCACAAAAAATTGGGGATTAATCCCCATCATTTTTTGTGGATATTCTTTTGCTTTATTGTGGATAGTTTTTGTTTCTCTCCACTTCCTGTTCTACCTATATATACAAAGGATTTTCTATCTATTAACCAAAGTTATTCTTTTCTTTATCCACACTTTCCACATTATCCACAGGAAGCCGCAAACCCCGTATTTTCAAGGGTTTGCGGGAAAGTTGCTATTTCTTTTTTCAAACCCTTATGCTATAATTCAATTGCCTTAGAGAAATAAGTTATTTACATTTTGGACTAATGAATTAGGAGTGATAGATATGGGACAAATTACAATTTACAAAAATAACTACATGGATTCTACTGTTGTATCCAATCTTTTTATTGATGAATATATGAAAGATGCAAATGATGCACAGTTAAAAGTATATATCTATCTGTTACGTGTGATGAACTCCAATGCTGCTACCAGCATTTCTGATATGGCTGATTTATTTAACCATACCGAAAAAGATATTATACGTGCCCTTACATATTGGGAGAAACATCATCTCCTTTCATTAGAATATGATTCAAATAAAAACATTATCGGTATCCACATGGAAGAACCGACCGGAAAACAGGCCGGTGAAATTATTCCACTTGCTCCGGTTGTTTCCATGTCAAAAACTGCCGAAACAACTTATCCGATAGAAAATATTGCTGTTCAGGAAGCTGTTATTCCACAGAAACCTTCCTATAGTTTGGACGAAATAAAGTTATTTAAAGAAAAAGAATCTACAGAACAGCTGATTTTTATTATGGAGCAGTATCTCCAGAAACCTTTGAGCGTTGCCGATATTAATACTATTTTATTTTTATCGGACAAGTTACATTTTTCAGATGATTTAATCGATTATTTAGTACAATACTGTGTAGACAGAGGCAAAAAAGATTTCCGCTACATAGAGAAAGTTGCCATAAGCTGGGCTGAAAACCACGTTACAACTCCTCAGGAAGCAGAAAAATATGCACATAAATATGATAAAACCATTTATTCTATTATGAATGCACTTGGAAAGTCCAATTCTCCTTCTCCAAAAGAGGTGGAATTTATTAAACGTTGGACAGATGAATATGGTTTTGAAACAGATGTTATTTTTGAAGCTTGTGAACGCACTGTTCTGGCTACTGAAAATCATCGTTTTGAATATGCGGACAAGATTCTTTCCAGTTGGAAAAATGCAGAAGTACATCATAAAGCCGATATTCAAAAAATAGATGAACTTTATCAAAAGAAAAAAAATGCAACAGCTTTTGCAAACAAACAGCCTGCAAATAATAAATTCAACCAGTTTAAACAACATGATTATGACTTTGATGCAATTGAACGTGCTATTTTAAGTCAGTAGGAGGGACACGGCTTTGCCACTTACGAATTCACAATATGAATCCATTCGTCGGAATTACGAAAACAGACAAAATAAAAACCGACATATTCTTAATGAACGTACAGAACAGGTTTATAAACAGATTGCCGGTTATCGGGAACTGGATTCTTCGGTTTCTTCTGTTTCAGTGGAATGTGGTAAACGGATGCTTGAAGGTGACGAAAATGCCTTATCCGAATTAAAAGAACAGCTTCATAACCTGTCAGCTAAGAAAAACCACCTTTTAGTTTCTGCTGGTTTTCCTTCTGACTACCTCGCCCCTATATATGACTGTCCTGACTGTCAGGACACAGGGTATATAAACGGTGAAAAATGTCACTGTTTTAAACAGCAAATGATTTCTATCCTGTACGAACAATCAAATATACACGAAATGTTAGAAACGGAGAATTTTTCGAATCTTTCTTATGAATACTATTCAGGAGAAGACTTACTTCTTTTTGAGAGAGCAGTGGAAACTTCAAAATCATTTATTCAGAGCTTTGATAAAAATTATCACAATCTGTTCTTCTATGGTAAAGTTGGCTGCGGAAAATCTTTTCTATCCGGATGTATTGCGAAAGAGTTGATTGAGACAGGACATTCCATTATTTATTTTAGTGCAATTGGTCTGTTCGAATTTTTATCCAGATATTCTTTTGACTATAAAAATAAAGAAAACCTTTACAATACCTTCGAAGACTTATATAATTGTGATTTGGTAATTCTAGATGATTTAGGCACCGAAGTTACAAACAGTTTTGTTACTTCCCAGCTTTTTTCCTGCTTGAACGAAAGGCATATTCGCAAGAAATCAACATTGATTTCTACGAATCTTTCTCTGGAAGAACTGCGTGAACGTTATTCTGACAGGGTTTTCTCGAGAATTACCAGCAACTATACAGTCTGCCGGTTATCAGGACCGGATATAAGACTCAAAAAACTTTTTAACAATGTTAAATAATATATTATAAATAATTATCCAACAGAAAGTGAGGACCTTTTCATGGCAAAACGTGAGGAGAAAAGAAACTTGGAGACAATACCTGTAGGTTCCTTAGGTATGATTCCTTTAGAGGGCTGTAAGTCCTTAGGCGAAAAAGTTGACTACTATCTTGTAAAATGGAGAACTGAAAGAGAAAGCGAGCACAAAGACAGCCTTGCATTCTCCGGTTATCAGAGAGATTCCTATATTCTGAAAACTAAAGTTCCGAGATTTGGTTCAGGTGAAGCTAAAGGTGTTATTTTAGAATCCGTACGTGGTTCAGACCTTTATCTTTTAGTAGACGTGGCTAACTACAGTCTGACTTATTCTTTATGTGGTCATGAAAACCATATGTCTCCTGACGACCATTATCAGGATTTAAAACGTATTATTGCTGCTGTAGGTGGTAAAGCAAGACGTATCACTGTTATTATGCCATTCCTTTATGAAAGCAGACAGCATAAGAGAACTTCCCGTGAATCCTTAGACTGTGCTCTTGCACTTCAGGAATTGGTAAGCATGGGGGTTGATAACATTATTACTTTTGATGCTCATGACCCACGAGTACAGAATGCAATTCCACTTCATGGATTTGAAACCGTACAGCCTGCGTACCAGTTTATCAAGGGACTTCTGAGCAATGTAAAAGGACTTCAGATTGACTCCGACCATATGATGGTAATCAGTCCTGACGAAGGCGGTATGGGACGTGCTATTTATATTGCCAATGTTCTCGGTCTTGATATGGGTATGTTCTATAAGAGAAGAGATTATACAAAGATTGTAAACGGACGTAACCCTATTGTTGCTCATGAATTTTTAGGTACAAGCGTTGAAGGTAAAGATATGATTATCATTGATGATATGATTTCTTCCGGAGAAAGTGTTCTTGAAGTTGCAGCAGCATTAAAAGAACGAAAAGCAAACAAGATTTTTATATTTTCTACTTTCGGTTTATTTACAAATGGTCTTGATAAATTTGATAAAGCTTATGAAGATGGCTTAATTGACAAAATTCTCACAACTAACCTGATTTACCAGACACCTGAATTATTAAGCCGTGACTGGTACATCAGCTGTGATATGAGTAAATATATTGCATACATTATTGATACATTAAATCATGACTCTTCTATCAGCGATTTACTTAATCCAAGTGAACGCATACAGTCAGTTGTGTCAAAATATAAAACAGGAGAGCTGGATTAATCCGGCTCTTTTGCGTTATTCAAACTTAACGCTTGATTCTATAAGCAGAACACATTTATTTTTAAAGGAGACACTATTTTGAAAAAGAAACTCATACCCATTACCGCAAATAATGTCAAACTACTCGGACGTACTCATGTGATCAATGACACTCTCTGGTGTGCATTTTCCGGCACCGGTATCGAATTCCAATACACCGGCACACATCTTACAGTTACTCTTATTGCAGATAATGCATTTTGTGATGTGGATAATCAGGCCCGGATTGCTATATATGTTAATAATAATCGTATCATCGACCAAATGCTTACCTCCTCCTCGCAAACTCTATCTGTTTACGAAGGTGAAGCAAAAACAATTACTGTAAAAATTATTAAGCTTTCTGAATCTGCTATGTCAATCATAGGCATTAAACCTATCGAAATAGCTGATACCGAAACTTTAATTCCAACTGCCCCACAAAAGCACAAAGTAGAGTTTATTGGTGACTCCATTACTTGCGGATATGGGGTTGATGATGAAGACGAAAATCATCCTTTTCACACCTCTACCGAGGATGTTACCAAAGCTTATGCATACAAAACAGCTACAGCTCTTGATGCAGATTACAGCATGGTATCCCTCAGTGGATATGGTATTATTTCCGGCTATACAGACAATCCTGATTTGAAATGCGAAAACCAACTTCTCCCTACATATTACAATAAATTAGGGTTTTCTATTAACAAATTTGAAGACTCTATTGCTCCCCAAAATTTAGAGTGGGATTTTTCCGTCTTTGAGCCGGAAGCCGTTGTAATTAATTTAGGAACTAATGATGAAAGTTACTGTAACACAGCCAAAAAGTTTGATGAATTTGCTGCTGCATATATAGATTTTCTTAAACAAGTCCGTGAAAAGAACCCTTTGGCACATATATTCTGTGCATATGGGGTGATGAATGTTGCAATGATGCCTTCTATAAAAACAGCAATAGACAACTATTCAAAAACTTGCAATGATTACAAAATATCTCTGATAGAGCTTCCCACACAGGACGGCTCATTGGGTTATGCGGCCAGCTGGCATCCTACCGAAGCCACTCATAAAATCACTTCTGAAACTGCCACAAAAAAAATCAAAGAAATTATGCATTGGTAAGATATAAAATATCCCCTGTTATTCGGATGCACCATCCAATAACAGGGGAATACAAAATACTTATTTTTCTTCTAACATAGAAGTACAGTGTGGACATCTGCTTGCTTCTATATGAATTTCACTTTTACAAAATGGACATTTCTTCTTTTTTGGTGCTTCTGCCTCTTTCTTTTTTGCAAATTTTGCTGCTGTACCATTCATAACTTTTACAATCATAAAAACTACAAATGCCATAATCAGAAAGTTTATAACTGCAGTAATAAACTTACCATAATTCAATGTTGCATCACCTGCCAGAGTAATACTTAACTGATCGAAATTCATACCACCGAAAACTCCGATAATGGGATTGATTATATCTTCTACTAAAGAAGTTACAATTCCGGTGAACGCACCACCAATAATAATACCAACTGCCATATCCATTACACTACCACGAGCTATAAATGCTTTAAATTCTTTCACAAATTTCTTCATTTGCTTTCTCCTCCTGTTTCTTCTCCATACACTTTTCATAATCACTTTCCGGCATGGGTTTCGCAAAATAATATCCCTGAATCGTATCACATCCGATTTCCCTTAAGAAAATATATTGTTCTTCTGTCTCTACACCTTCAGCGGTAATAGAGATATCCAGATTCTGTGCCATCCGCAAAACACATCTGATAATCTGCTCACTTTTTACATCTTTATAGTCATCAACAAAAGTTTTATCCAGTTTCATAACATCAATAGGAATCTGTCGTAACATAGTAAGCGAAGAATAACCTGTTCCAAAATCATCCATCAAAATCTTAAATCCCGTCTCATGTAGCTTTTCCATTATCCGAATGAACTCTTCCTGTTTCTCGTACATGGCACTTTCCGTAATTTCAAGCTGCACACAGTCAATAGGTATACCTGATTCATCCAATATTGCTTTATACTCTTCTATAAATTCCGGATTATTTAAATGCCTGCGTGACAGGTTTACAGAAATAGGAACAATCTTCATCCCTTTATCCATCCAACGTTTCTGTGCCAGACACACTTCCTGAAATACATACTTGTCCAGTTTACATACAAAATTGGTTTCTTCTGCAAGTGGAATAAACATTCCCGGCGGCACCATTGTTCCATCAGACTTTCTCCATCTTACCAAAGCTTCTGCTCCCGCCAGTTCTTTCGTCTCCGCAGCATACTTAGGCTGATAAAACACTACAAACTGATGATGTCTGTACGCATGATCCATCTGGTCAGAAAGCTGCTTTTTTTTCAACATCTTGTCTTTAATATCATTGTTGTAAACAAAATATACACCTTCTGCTTCTTTTTTTGCAATGTTGTGTGCCAACGTAGCACAATTCAACATATCATCCACATCTTCTGTATCTTTTTCAATATAATAAATACCAAAAACAGGCTGTACAATATACTCTCCTGCCTTCTGTATACTATAACTCTTTATTTTCTCGGCAATTTTCATTACACGTTCTTCTACTTCTTTCTTTTCCCCATAATAGAAAAACAGAGTAAAACGGTCTGCAATTCTTCGTGCTGCCACCTCACCTTCCCTGCAATTTTCTTGAATCACCTCCCAGATATAACACAATACCTTATTACCTTCATCATGTCCAAACAACTCGTTTACCAGCTTAAAATCCTTAATATCCATAATAATAAACGCTTTTGATGTATAAGAATTTCTTTTCTTTTTTTCTACTTCTTCCTTAAATTTGGCATAAGTATTCCCACCTGTCAGATTATCTACATAGAGCAATTCCCGCATCTGCTTCTTTTTCTTGTATTCTTCCATGAAAATCAAAACAATGATAACCGTATATACAACAATTAACGCAAAACAAATTGCATATGTTCTATGCATAATATAGTTAGTACTTGTCTCCATAACCTCAACTGGAACTACATCAAGCAAATACCAATCATTAATCCCTAACGGAGTGCAGTACATATATTTTGCAATACTGTTATAAAAAATAACATATCCGCTTTGCTCATTCTCCAAATATGTTTTTAATATCTGTATCGCTTCCGCATTTCTTTCATCCATCTGTTCCATAGATTCAAGAATATTATTCATATTTTTAAAACTGTTTGGATTCACAGAATCAATTACTTTAGCTCCATCTTTCCTTACAATATAACTGTAACCCTCTCCATCAAAAGAAGACACTGCTAAAACTTCCTTTAAACTGTCTATACTGTATGATGCAGTAATACCACCTATAACTTTATTATCCTTTACAATGGGAACACTAAATATAGCAACTTTCTCTCCACTTATCTTGTCAGTTAAAGGATTCGATGGTCGGATGATTCCCTGCATTACCTCCTGAAAATACTCGCAATCAGAAATATTCATTACTACTCCATCTGTCGTATAAGCCAAACCATTTGCTTTAAAATATCCCATTCGATAAAAGGAATATCTCTGCGCAATTGGTTTAAGAGTCTCTACAATTTCCCATTCATCAGACTCCTCCGATTCACTAACTCGTTCTGCTACTTCTGTCAGCGTATTTTTATAACCTTCTATTTCATTTTGTATAATAAGAGCATTCTGACTCGAAACATCCTTCAATGTACTTTGTATTTCTTTTCTAAGTTCATTTTCTAATGTCTGGGAATATCCTATCAAAACTCCTATCATAACCACCATCAGAATCGTAATGTATCCTATTCTGAATACAAATTTTTTCTTTTTTTTCGCCATAACACCCGCGATCCCTTCTTCATTTGTTTCCTACTTTGCTACTGCTTATCCATGACATAAGTAATAAAGCAATTTCCATTTTCCTCAAACCACTTTACTGAATCATTCATTCCCTTTTTGTAAACAGTTCCCGTTACCGGATCCATAATTACAATATTTAACTCATTGAACCCAATTACCAATACCGCACCACCATCATTCAATGTTGCCAAAACCGGAATGTCCTGATTTACATAATACAATATAGAGTCCAGACTACATCCGGTCAGATCAAGAATATGCGCTTCCGGCATTCCGTCTTTCAATATCTCTATTACTGTATCACCTTGATTCAGCTGATTCTCTGTATTTCGCATAACACCTTCAAATTCTAATATGGTATCCAGACACACTGCAAGACTGTTTTTCTCTTCCGTCACCTGTGTCCCTGTAATCGCCATAATCTGATTCTTCGTGTTTCTTCCACCTTTCTGCCATACATAAGCACCATTATCATTTACAACCACTCCTGATATGGAATTTGCAAGCTCTACCGCACTTCCAGGGTTCATAAATATTCCGGCAATACTTCCTTTTCCATAAACATAGTAAAACTCCTTCTGTCCCTGTTCCTGTTTGAAATCAAGTTCTCTCCCACCTTCAAATAATACTTCTTTCGGAGTCAATACCTGCAATGTCTTATCGTCGATACTATTTTTGACCGCAATCTGGAAAATTTTCTCATATTTCTGTGTTGTAACCGTTTCCACATAATTTGTCCCGACTTCTGTCTCTTCCGTACTCATAATCTGATCATCAGTTATGCCTTCATAGCCTCCATTTTCCTTCTTACGCACTCTCGTCATACTTAGCTGATTATCCTGAATCTTACTTTCCACAACATAGGCATTATCCTGTTCGTAAGTGTGAATTACTTTCCCAAGTTCATCCTGTATAATGACCTTATACATTGGGAATGTAACTCTTCCTGTCTCATCCTCTACAACATCTTCTTTTTTAGCAAGCCCATATATAATATCTTCTCCCATAAACCCTAACGGTGCTATCAGTTCTCCCGCATCTGCCTGAATTTCCGTTCTTTTTTGGGAATTCAAATCCATAATAATCAAGGCTGTACCGGCATATCGTTCCTGACTGTTCTGCCATGCTATTCGGGCATTGCTTTCTGAAATCTGATAACTTCCGTCATACAAATCTGATGCCAGCACTTCATAGGTTTTTGCTGACAGATTTACTGCATAAATAGTACGGTCAAGCATAATATAAAACTGATTCGTCCTACTTATATAGGCAAGCTGCTCTACATCAGACTGCAACACCTGCCATGATTTTGCATACGGAATATAAATCTCTTCCTCAACAGTATTCATCTGACTGTTATAGGTACAAACTTGAATTCCTACGCCACCCTCGTGTCTGCCACGGTTCATATAGCCATATACAATAAACTGCACATTGCCTGTTTCATCAACGCTGAGTATTCGAATACCATTGTGATTATACATTGTCCGCGCATCTGCATTCTCTTTATCATAAAAACTATAAATCAATGCCATTTTATTATCAAAAACATTATAACTGTAAAGACGATTAGCATTTACAAACGCAAATATACCGCCTCCATCACTCTCGACAAACTGTATATCATCATTCATTATGCCAAGCGAAATTTTATTGTTTGTATAAACATCCGTCTCTTCATCCAGAATCTGATTCACTGTCCTTTCATAATCCAGCAAATACATACGCTCTGTGGTATACCGCACCCTATAATACTCTTGTACATAATAGTAATATGTGTATTTTCCTTCGGAAGTAGACACTATATAATTCAACTCAAAAGCACCTGTCTGATTTGAAATTTCCTTTACATCTATAATGGGATTTATAACCAGCTTTACTTCCAAGTCACCCCAGGTTATCTGGTTAAAGCTGGAATGAATATTCACTTTTGCAAAAGTTGTATTATCCCCCTCTGAATTTGACTCCAAATACTTAGTCAGCTCTTTTGCGGCTTCTTTATCAAAAGTTCTATCATGAAAGTCTTTGACAAAATCAAGCTTTTCTTTAATAAAATAATCTTCCGCTAAAATAACTCTGGTATAATAACTAATTTCTCTTCCATCTACTTCTAAAATAAGAATCAGACTATACTCCGTCTTTGCATCTATCAGATCCTTCAATGTTATAGTAGCACT
Source organism: Lachnospiraceae bacterium (assembly GCA_017437065.1). Lineage (GTDB taxonomy): Bacteria > Bacillota > Clostridia > Lachnospirales > Lachnospiraceae > RGIG3002. The sequence continues at coordinate 67,160 of JAFSBX010000131.1, read as the reverse complement.
TATACTTTTGCTTTCTTCCTGTTTATTAACCACTTCACCATTTTCAATCAGTCTTTCCCCATCTACGCTTCTAAGCTCATAAGAAATCGCTGAGATTATGGCATCATATTTCTCTATCTCAAACTGTACTGTTCTTCCCTCCGGAACTACAGTAATCGTATCTCTTAAATAACTCCCTTCCATTTCCTGCGAGTAACCATGAAGACAGTTCACCCTCTCTCCACCTATATTCATATAAATCAGCGGAAAAGTAGCAGGACTCATTTCTGCTGTCATATCCGTATTTCCATGATTCATAATCTTGCTGATTACAAACAGAGAAATAAAAAATGTACATACAAAAACTGCTGCTTTTATAAGTGTTTTTTTCATTCTATTATTTATGCCTTTCTAAATAACTCATTTAATGTCTGTTTTGTATGCAGAAATTCCAAAAATTCCGCCATTTCTGATGATGTTTCCCCTGTCTTTTCCTGCACATTTCCTGTTTCCTGCCGTTTTACTGCCCTGATTAGCAGGTTCTTCGGCGTATGTTCCATATCAATAAATTCCAGTATCTGTGCATCATATCCAAGCTCTTCCAACATGTTTGCCCGTACTGCATCCGTTATAAGTGCAGACATTCTTTCTTTGAGCAATCCATATTTTAATACCGGTTCTAACTCCTTACACTCAATCTGCTTATTCACTTCATGCTGGCAACATGGCACAGACAGGATTACTTTTGCACCCCAGCGTACTGCTTTTTCCAAAGCATAGTCTGTGGCTGTATCACAGGCATGTAAAGTTACTACCATATCCGGCTGATAATCACCTTCAAAGGTACTGATATCTCCACGTATGAATTTCAAAGCACTGCTGTAACCAAATTTTTCTGCCAGTCGGTTGCATTTTTCTATAACATCATCCTTCAAATCCAGACCAATCACACGAATATCATAACCGTTCAACACTTTCAAATAATGATACATCGCAAATGTTAAATACGACTTACCACATCCGAAATCTATAATATTCACGGTTCTGTCCTTTGGAAGTATTGGCAAAACATCTCTGATAAATTCAAGATAACGATTAATCTGTTTAAATTTATCATATTTTGATTTAATGATTTTTCCATCTTTACTCTGTACACCAAGCTCTACCAAAAAGGGAACCACTGTCCCCTCTTCTAATATATAATGTTTTACTCTGTTATGTGATAAGTCGATTTCTTTCTTTTCTCCTACATTTTTCTTTGTTTTTACAGTAATTTTTCCTTTTTTACTGACAAGGACTGTTGCACGGAATTCTTTATTTTCCAACTCTCCCTGCTTAAAACTCTCTGTAAGTGCTGTTAAAATCCGCTCTATCAATTTATCTTTTGAAAAGTTTTCATGAAATACCTTTGTACCTACATAAGAGGTTTCCTGAAACTCTAATTTTCCCTTCATTAAAACAGGACGGATTTTAACTTTCTCAACACCGCCCGTTTTTCTTGGATTACTTAATATAATCTGATATAAATTTTCATTGATTCCATCGTTTAAAATATTCTTTAACTGTTCCATGTATCCGCTATCCTAAAACTTTTTCTTGTCATAATAAAATAAATATAGTCATAGGGCATACATTTCTATACACCACTATGACTATATTTTACTTTCCTTTATGGAAAACCACAACTAAAATTTTAAAATACCTCTGTGATTTGTATGACGGCGTCTGTATATTTCATAGAATAACAGAATTTGTACCAGTTCACTAAGATGTTCCCATTTTTCCGGATTATCAGAATCACTCATGTTGCTCATTGGATTCATGCTCTCCTCTTTTTTTATCTGATTTACGATATCCTGTGCGAGACTATACAGTCTCATTCTGTCAGGATATTCATCATAAATCATACTTCCGTCATAATCAATTTTATCCAACATAGACGCAATCTTTTGCTGATAGCGTTTTGCCTCTGTGGGATACATTTGTTGCAAGTACTCCAAATCTCTCTGCACCTTATCTTCTTCCTGATAGAATAAGGGTAGCGGATAGGTCATGTAAAAAGGTAGAATTCTATGATGATCCATAATACTCCACTCTTTGTTCTTTTATGATTATCATATGCAGCTTCCCTTATTTCAGGTTACAGAATCATATAACCAAACAGCCCGACAACAAGTGTCAGGCTGTTTATGAATAATAACTATTTCAGTATCTCGATACGTGCCATTGCTCTCTGTAAAGCAACTTCGGCTCTCGCCATATCCGTCTCGGAACTATTGTTTTTGATTCTTTCCTCAGCACGCGCTTTTGCGGCTTCGGCTCTTGCTGCGTCAATTTCTTCCGGCCACTCCACAATTTCTGCAAGAATGGTTATTTCATCCTGCAAAATCTGTACAAATCCTGAATGAAGTGCAGCTTCTTTTACTCCATCATCCTGTGTAATGGTAAGAATACCCGGTTTCACAATAACAGTCATGGGAACATGGTTTTTATAAACACCAATTTCTCCCTCTGTCGTATTAAATTCCACCATGCTGGCTTCTTCTTCAAAAAACACTCTTTCCGGAGTAATAATTCTTAATAAAAAGTTTTTGTCATCTGCCATACGCTCACCCCTTACTTCATACGGGCAAGTACGTCATCGATGCTTCCTGCATTCAAGAAATAGCTTTCAGGAACATTGTCATGCTTACCTTCGAGAATTTCTTTAAAGCCTCTGATTGTCTCACTAATCGGTACATATTTACCTTCCAGACCTGTAAACTGTCCTGCTACGAAGAACGGCTGTGAAAGGAATCTCTGTACCTTTCTTGCTCTGGAAACTACCAGCTTGTCATCTTCTGAAAGCTCGTCCATACCAAGAATAGCAATAATATCCTGTAATTCTTTGTATTTCTGAAGAATTTCCTGTACTCCACGGGCTGTATTGTAATGGTCTTCACCTAAAATTCTCGGATCAAGAATTCTGGAAGTAGATTCCAACGGATCTACTGCCGGATAAATACCAAGCTCTACGATGGAACGGGAAAGTACCGTTGTCGCATCCAAGTGAGCGAATGTTGTCGCCGGAGCCGGGTCAGTCAAGTCGTCCGCAGGTACATATACAGCCTGTACAGATGTAATGGAACCATCTTTTGTAGAAGTAATACGCTCCTGCAAAGCACCCATTTCTGTCTGTAATGTAGGCTGATAACCTACCGCTGAAGGCATACGTCCTAAAAGCGCAGACACCTCGGAACCTGCCTGTGTGAAACGGAAAATATTATCAATAAATAAAAGTACGTCCTTACCGCCTTTATCACGGAAGTACTCTGCCATAGTAAGTCCTGTAAGACCAACACGCATTCTCGCTCCCGGCGGCTCATTCATCTGACCGAATACCATGGTTGTTTTATCAATAACGCCGGATTCAATCATTTCATGATACAAGTCGTTTCCTTCTCTTGTTCTTTCTCCAACACCGGTAAATACGGAATATCCACCGTGCTCTGTAGCGATATTACGGATTAACTCCTGAATAAGTACCGTTTTACCTACACCGGCACCACCGAAGAGTCCGATTTTACCACCTTTCTGGTATGGGCAAAGAAGGTCAACGACCTTAATACCTGTTTCCAGAAGTTCTGTTTCTGTTGACTGTTCTTTAAATTCAGGTGCCGGTCTGTGAATCGGTTCAAAACTCACGCCTTCCGGTACCGGTTTATTATCAATGGGCTGTCCTAATACGTTGAACATACGTCCTAATGTATTTTCGCCTACCGGAACGGAAATCGCAGCTCCGGTTGCAATTGCATCCATTCCTCTTACAAGTCCGTCCGTAGAACCCATGGCAATACATCTTACTGTGTCATCACCCAAATGCTGTGATACTTCTACTACTAATTCTCCCATATCTTTTGTAGGAATTTTAATAGCCTCATTAATTTCAGGAAGATTTCCTTCGCTGAATTTAATATCCAGTACCGCACCGATGATCTGAGTGATTTTACCTTTATTCATCTCTGCCATCTTTATTAATTTTGCTCCTTTCCAAGCTTGCGAACTTGTGCCTCTGCACAAATTTATCGATAAAAGAAGTTATCCTTTCATCTTTTCGCTCTGTTTTTCAGGTACTTTACTTACGAAATCGCATTAGCACCTGCAATAATTTCGGTCAACTCTTGTGTAATAGAGCCCTGACGTGCTCTATTGTACATAAGGGTCAGATTACCTATCATTTCTTCAGCATTGCTTGTTGCTGAATCCATTGCCTGCATTCTGGCACCGTTTTCACTTGCTGCTGACTCTACCATAGCTCCGAAAATCAGACTGGTTATATATTTCGGAATAATCAGGTCAAGTGCCTGATCATCTTCCGGTTCAAAGCTCATCAGCGCCTTGCTTGTTTTATCATCTTCTGCTTCCGTTTCTTCTATTTCTACGGGTAACAGTTTTAACAGCTTCGGCTCATGGCTTACCGTATTCTTAAAAGAAGTATACGCCAGATAAATCTCTCCGAATTCACCTGCTGCAAAGCCATTAAGCAGCTCTTTGCTGATATTCATTGCATCCACATATGCCGGTTCCTCAATGCAATCGGAATAGTCTGCCTTCACATCATAGCCGTAGCGGCTCAAAGTATCTCTACCTTTACCACCCACTGCATAAATAGCTAAATCTTCTTTCTTAAAATCTCCCTGTGTAATCAGTTTGATTACGTTGGAGTTATATCCTCCTGCAAGTCCTCGGTTAGAAGTAATCAGAATTACTGCTTTCTTCCGGGAATCTCCTGCTTTCAAATATTTATGTTCCAGATTTCCTGTCTTCGCAAGCATGGAAGTTACGGTTTCATACATGCATTCAAAATAGGATTTTGATTTCTCCGCACGTCCTTTTGCTCTCTGCAGCTTAACAGTAGAAACAAGTTTCATGGCTTTGGTAATCTGCTGGGTACTTTGAATACTACCCTTACGTCTTTTGATATCGCGCATTGACGCCATACTGTCACCTAACCTTTCCTGTTAGAACTGTTTTTTAAATTCGGCAATTGCTTTCTTCAAAGTTTCCTCTGTTTCATCAGAAATTACTTTTTCCTCTGCAATCTTAGTAGGAACTTCCGGATATTTTGTATCAAGGAATTCAAACAATTCTGTTTCAAATCTTGTAATATCCTCTACTGCAACATCTAAAAGATATTTATTTGTTGCTACATAAATAATGATAACCTGGTACTGTACCGGCATCGGTTTGTACTGTGGCTGTTTTAAAATCTCTTTGATACGTTCACCTTGTGCAAGCTTTTCTTTCGTATCTGCATCCAATTCAGAACCGAACTGTGCAAACGCTGCAAGCTCTCTGTACTGAGCTAATTCTGTACGGATAGGTGCTGCAATCTTTTTCATCGCTTTAATCTGTGCAGAACCACCTACACGTGATACGGAAAGACCTGCGTTAACAGCCGGTCTGAAACCTGCATTGAACATTTCTGTTTCCAGATAAATCTGACCATCTGTAATAGAAATTACGTTTGTCGGAATATACGCAGAAACGTCACCTGCCTGTGTTTCGATAATCGGAAGTGCTGTTAAAGAACCTCCGCCGTACTCGTCTGACATACGGGCTGCTCTTTCGAGAAGTCTGGAATGTAAGTAGAATACGTCACCCGGATAAGCCTCACGTCCTGGTGGTCTCTTAAGAAGTAAGGAAAGCGTACGGTATGCTGTAGCATGTTTACTTAAATCATCGTAGATTACAAGTACATCTTCTCCGTTCTCCATCCATTCTTCTCCGATTGCACAACCTGAATATGGTGCAATATACTGCAACGGTGCAAGCTCACTTGCTGTAGAAGCAACGATAGTCGTATAAGACATCGCACCGAATTCTTCTAAAGTTTTTACAATTGATGCAACAGTAGATGCTTTCTGACCAATTGCTACATAAATACATTTCACACCCTGACCCTTCTGGTTAATAATGGTGTCAATTGCAATCGCTGTTTTACCGGTCTGTCTGTCACCGATAATAAGCTCTCTTTGTCCTCTTCCAATCGGTACCATGGCATCGATAGCCTTAATACCTGTCTGAAGTGGTGTATCAACGGATTTTCTTGTGATAACACCTGATGCAACTCTTTCAATTTTACGATATTTATTTGTCTGAATCGGTCCTTTTCCGTCAATCGGCTGACCAAGAGCATTTACAACACGTCCAACCATTGCATCGCCTACCGGAACCTCAACTACACGGCCTGTTGTTTTTACAACATCGCCTTCGTTAATGTTCTTATGGCTTCCGAGAAGTACGGCACCTACGTTATCCTCTTCAAGGTTAAGTACCATTCCGTATACTTCTCCGGGGAATTCTAACAATTCTCCCTGCATTGCGTTTTCAAGTCCGTGTACACGAGCGATACCGTCCGCTACCTGAATAACGGTACCTACATCAGATACTTCCAATTCTGACGCATATCTCTTAATCTGATCCTTAATAACAGAACTGATTTCTTCTGGTCTTAAATTCATGGATCTGTACGCACCTTTCTTTTTATTATCCTAACTGGATTTTCATAAGCTGTCTCTCCAGCTCACCTAATTTTGTACTGATACTGCTGTCAACAACTCTGTCTCCGATACGGATGACCATACCGCCGATTAATGCCTTATCTACTGAAAAATGCATTTCCATCTGACGATATTTTGTTGTATTCAGCAATCTTTCTTCTATCTGCTTTTTCTGTATGTCAGTCAAAGCCACCGCTGTTTTCACATAGGCTACTCCGATACCTTTATATTCCTTTACCTGATTTAAGAAATATTCTAAAATAGCTTCTGCTTCGCTGTAGCGGTCTTTCTGGATAATCAATGTCAAAAATCCTACGATTTCATCTGAAATACGTCCTTTAAATACATTTTCGACAACTTTGATTTTGTCTTCTTTTAAGATTTTCGGATGATTCATCATCTTCGTGAATTCCTCTTCCGTTTTTAAAATCTTAAGAAGCTCTGATATTTCCTCTAAGAAAACATCAACCTTTCCCTCTTCGACTGCTAATTCAAATAAAGCCTCTCCATATGTTTTTGAAATCAGCTTAGCCATGTGCTTTCACCTATTTCCTTCAAAGTTTCGTTAATCAGGCTTTCCTGCACCGTGGTATCGATAGAAGCAGCGACAACCTTGCCTGCCATTAACGATGCGATGGAAACCATTTCTCTCTTAACATCATCTGCAGCCTTCTGTTTTTCAAGCTCTGCTTCCTGTCTTGCTCTTTCCATAATTCTTGCTGCTTCTTCTTTTGCATCTGCTTCGATTTTAGCAGCATTTGCAAGTGCTTTCTTTCTTGCATCGCTTAAAATTTCTTCGGCTTCTTTATTAATTTCTTTTAATTTTGCTTCGTATTCCAGCTTTAAATCCTTGGCATCAGCCATGTCTTTTTCTGCTGCATCCAGTTCATTTTTAATCTTTTCTTTTCTGCTTTCCAGCATCTTACGAGCCGGATTGAATAAGAAATATGACAGGAACAAAAACAGCACAAATATCGCAATAATCATCAATGAAGCATCGGTGATCAGCTGAAAGTCCAAATTAAAAAGTCTCTCCATCTCCTGCCTCCTTTCTTTTCTTTATTACCGTCTGCCATACCGGCACTTTGAATTATACTAACGGTTTTACGAATAAAAGGAGCATAGCGATTAACAAACCATAAAGACCTGTTGTTTCTGCTACGGCCTGTCCAAGAAGCATGGTAGACATAATATCAGACTTTGCACCAGGATTTCTTCCTACTGCTGCTGCTGCGTGTCCTGCTGCAATACCCTGACCAACACCAGGTCCGATACCTGCGATAACTGCAAGACCTGCACCGATTGCTGAACATCCTAAAATAAAGTTTGTGTTAAATTCCATTTTCATTTCCTCCTAAAAATATAATATTATTCAATTGTCTGTTAAGATTCTGCCGGATACGCATTTTTAATATACGTCATTGTTAACATACAGAATACATAGGTCTGAATTGCTCCTGAGAACAAATCAAAATACACATGGAGTGCTGCCGGCCAGATAGTTGCCACCCATCCTAATAATCCGTAGACTAATGCCATCATAACAGTTCCCGATAATACGTTTGCAAACAAACGCAGTGATAAAGAAATCGGTACTGCAATCTCACCAATCAGGTTAATCACAAACCAAATCGGTAACCATGGTGGCAGTGGAGAACACATATCAACCCAGATTGATTTCAGCGAATTGTGCTTAAACTGAACAAAATGGATGATTGTAAAGGACAAAAGACCAAGCGCCAGCGTTGTACCGTAATCCGCTGTAGGCGGTCTGAGTCCGAAGATACCTGATATATTGCTGACAAGGATAAAAATAAAGATGGTTCCGATGTAGTTCCTAAATGCCACTGCATATTTCCCCATTACACCATTTGCCATATTATCAAGCATTTCCACAATCAGTTCGACAACATTTTGGAATGTCCCGGGCACTTCTGTTGCACGTTTCATTGCCCTGTTTGCCGCTAAAGCGAATCCCATCAGGACGAGCATTACAATAAGAATGCAAACATGCGATGTTGTTATCCATACGGTCTGTCCAAATATTTCATAAGAGAAGACACCATGAATCATAAAGTCCAGATTATCGGCGGATAACAAAATACCCTGCTCCATACGTTCACCTCCTTAACTTTCAGGTTTTTTTCCTCTAAAAAATCTGATTAATAATTTATGAGTAAACGGCTGTAAATATGCCGCTACTTTCAATCCCATAATGCCTAAAAAGGCTGCTAACGGATTCGTCACTCCGTTTATCATGGTAAGTCCCATAATAATCACAATGATAACATAACGTATCACACTTTGTGCCTGCATCTTTTTTCCTGCCGTACCCTCGTCAAAATCCAAAGCACGGTCAAGACTTTTCCATATATGAATGGCTGCTGCAATTGCCGTGATAATCCCAATCCATAATCCGGTGCTGTAAGAAAATCTGTCCTCAACCAGTACAAAACCAACAACCTGACAAATTATCCCATAAATAAAAATCCCTGCTAATAACTCTAAAAGCGTTTTATTTACGTCTGCGATTTTCTCTTTCATAACCATGTTTCCCTTCTTTCTGACTGTATATCTTTTTCGCCAGAATATATACATTTCGAAAACCCGCTAACGCCCCCACAAAGAACAGCACAACAAACCAAAATGAAGTTCCTAATTTATCATCAGCATACCATCCGATAAAAGAGCATAAAAAAATAGGAACCAGCATATTTATCGAAAATTGTGTTATTAATGCTAATGACTGATATACTGAATTATTTAATTTCACATGCCGTTTCCTTTCTAATTTTTTGCTGTAAATATTTTCCTAAAAACTTCGATGTCACATAGTAAATTATAACTATTTTCGACAATATTGTCTAGTAAAATCAGACATTTCCGTTGACTTTTCTTTCATGCAATAGTAAGATTTTGAAAAGGAGGATGATTATGCCGAATTTAAAGCTTTTTCGTAAACGAATTATTCCTAACGAATGTGTTTTGCTGAAGGATGATATTATTCTCTCCGCAAATGAGGAATTTATTATTACCAAATGGAATACCCTGAAACCGAAAAAGGATTTACATCACGGATATTCCTGTTTTTTTCTAAAAGAAGGATTTAAAATCAGTAAATTTTATCGGGAAGATAACTCCCTGATGTGCTGGTATTGTGACATTGTAGACTATGATTACAATGAAGAAGAACATTCCTTAACCGCCACAGACCTTCTTGCCGATGTGATTATTGAACCGGACGGATTTGTCAGAGTCGTTGATTTGGACGAGCTTGCCGATATACTGGAACAGCATAATTTATCCGAACAACTGATTGTTCTTTCCTTAAGACGTCTGAACCACTTACTTGGCTTAATTTATGCCGGTGAATTTGATAATTTAAAAGCAAATATTGAAAAATGGGAAGCTTAATGCCTCCCATTTTATTTTATCTGAATTTATATATTATCCACTTTAGTAAAAAATATGTCCACCTATTCTAATCCCTGTCAGACCTTCTATTGGCGTTCTGAAATACACGCAATTCCCTACGTTTGTCACTCCTGCCATAGCTTCATCCGCCGCCCTGTAACAGCTTTCCGTTGCTCTTCCTTCTGCCAATGCAAGTGCAAGACGACCACTGGCAACCGGCGAAAACTGCTTATTCTGATAAATCACACCAACTACCGTATCCGGATATACTGAACTAAGTACCCTGTTGATAACAACAGCACCTACCGCAACCTGTCCTTCATAAGGCTCTCCACCCGCTTCGCAATATATCAGGTTTGCAAGCAGATATCTGTCACCATCCGCAAATGTTACCTCCGAAATATTACGTCTTGCAGAGTTCGCTGCCAGCTGTGACATGGCAATTTCTTCCGCCAGCTTCTTTTTCAGATACTCAATATTTTCTTCCTGTTCTTTTATCTGCTGTTCATACGCTAATGCTTCCGCTTCCGCATCAGATATCTGATTTGAATATGCTGCAATATTGTTAGATGTCGTACTTACCAATCCTGCCACACGACTTTTCTCTGCCTCTGCCTGTGCTTTCAGATTTTCCAGTTCTGCCTTTTCTTCTCTCAATCTGGCTTCTTCTTCTTCTATCGTAACAATTGTCGCCTGATACTCATCCAGCATCTTTTTATCATATTCCGACAGTTTCTCAATATAATCGTTAAAATTCAAAAAATCTCCGAAACTTCCTGCTTCCAGTAACATTTCCATAAGCATAAAGTCCCTGCGTTCATACATAAACTGGATTCTTTTTTTCATGGCAGTATACTGTTCTTCTTCTATCTGCATAGCTTCTGCCAATGCCTGTTCCGTTACTTCAATCTCCAATTCTTTTGTAGAAATATCCTCTTCCAAATCCGAAAGATTCGTACTGACCTCACTCAGCTGATTATTCAGATTAGACAGCTCGCCTTTTAAAGTATTCTGCTCCTGCTTTAACCCATCTATATCTTCCTGCTTGTCTTCCAGCTTTTCTTCGGTATCTTTTTTTTCCTGCTCCGCCTGATTTAATTTTTCCTGCGTTGTAGTGGCATAAGAAGTAAGTGGAACCGCAGCAAGCAGCAACACTATTACCAATATTACCGAAATTTTCTGTCTGTTTTTCATGCTCACCTACTTCACCTGCCTTTCTCTTTCCGTTTTCTTCCACACTCATCCTGCAGTCAGTTCTACATATCTAATGTTACTTTTCTTCCTGTGTGCTGATACTGATAATATCTCACACCGGCAGCATCCAACATTCTTTTTGATGCTTTTGTCGCCGGCAAATCCGCATATTTATCACTGTCATACACAACTGTTTTAATTCCCGCCTGAATAATCGCTTTCGCACAGTCATTGCACGGGAACAGTGAAACATAAATTTTTGCACCCTCTAAACTGCCACCTCTGTAATTCAAAATGGCATTCAACTCACTGTGAGTCACAAACGGGTATTTTGTCTCCAAAGGATTTTCTCCTTCTCTTGCCCATGGGAACTCATCGTCGGAACATCCCTTAGGAAATCCGTTATACCCCATGGAAAGTATTTTATTATCCTCACTTACAATGCATGCTCCCACCTGTGTATTCGGATCCTTTGAACGCATCCCCGAAAGCATGGAAACTCCCATGAAATACTCATCCCATGATATATAATCCTGCCTTTTCATCATTTCGTTTCTACCTTCTTCTTTTGTAAAATTAGTTTTCCGCCTCAATCAAATCAATTCTTCTCTGGTGTCTTTCTTCCCCTGAAAATTCCGTATTCAGGAAAGTTTCCACAATATCAAGCGCCAGATTTGTTCCTACAATTCCTGCACCCATCGCAAGTACATTTGCATCATTATGCAATCTTGTCATTTTTGCTGAAAGTGTGTCCGAACAAAGAGCACAACGTACCCCAGCAATTTTGTTTGCGGAAATAGAAATACCAATTCCCGTTGTACAAATTACAATACCTTTTTCACATGTACCGTCTGCTACAGCCTTTGCTGCTGCACGTCCAAATTCCGGATAATCACAGGACTGCTTGTCCATACATCCAAAATCTTTATAAGCAATGTTGTTCTGCTCTAAATACTTAATTACCTCCTGTTTTAAATCAAAACCACCATGGTCACATCCTAATGCTATCATCTTCTTTTCCTCCATTAATTTAATTTTTTTTGCTCTTTTTTTGTATCAATTTTCCACATTTGTATTATTTCGTTGCTACTTCTTCAAACTCCGGTTCTTTTCATACGTTCTCTACATGATGTCCTGCTGCCTTTAACAACCGGTTCATGATTGCCTGTCCAATGCCGTCTTCTGCAAAACCTTCTGAATAAATTACAGTAATTCCTTCATCATCAAATTCCCTGAGAATACGATACAATTCTCTCGCTATTGTTTCCTCTTCCTTACGGTTTCCGGCACTTTTCACACTATCGGCGTGATACTTTGCTATTGTTTCGTCTGTACCGATAATGCCTACTTTTTCACCTTTTTCCCGCATGCTTTTCGTCAGACAATTTATTCGTTCCACTACACTTTGTTCTTCACCTGTTATAATCGTCAAATCACCCTTCGGTGCATAATGTCTGTATTTCATTCCCGGTGCCTTGGGAGCTTCCTTACAGTCTGCATGCATCATGGTACGATCTGATGCCACCGGAATGCCCAAAGTCTTCTCCAACATTTCCTTCGTAACATATCCCGGCCTTAAAATGATTGGCATTTCCTCCGTCAAATCCACAATCGTAGATTCCAGTCCGATTCCTACCTGACCACCATCCAGAATCATGTCAATTCTGCCATCCATGTCTTCTTTTACAAAACATGCCAACGTAGGACTTGGTTTTCCCGATGTATTGGCACTGGGAGCCGCAACATACCCTCCTGCTGCCTTAATAAGTTCCAACGCTACCTGATGATTCGGCATTCTGACTGCTACTGTCTGAAGCCCTCCCGTTGTTTCCATTGGAACCAACTGCGATTTTTTCAATATCATCGTCAAGGGACCGGGCCAGTACTCTTTCGCCAGTTTTTTAGCTGATTCCGGAATTTCCTGTACGATTGCTTCCAATTTATCCAGCTCTGCAATATGCACAATCAGAGGATTATCAGAAGGACGTCCCTTGGCCGCATAAATTTTTCTTGATGACTCCTTATTCAGCGCATCCCCACCAAGACCATAAACCGTTTCCGTTGGAAATGCAACAAGACCGCCTTCCTTTAAAATCTGTCCTGCCTGTGCAATTGCCTCTTTATCTATATTTTTTTCATCTATTACAGAAAATTTTGTTTCCATATTCGGTTCTTCTTTCACTCTTTTCATTACATTTGACCTATGCAGACGTAATTTTGCATGCTTAGTATAACACACTCCTATTTTTATGGAAAGTATGTACTTACAAACATTTTCGCAAACATTTTCAATAACATTCTTTTACTGATTTAAATATTGCAATATACCCAAGTGAATCGCCCAAGCCAGCTTTTCCTGATACAGTTCATTTGCCAGTGCATCTGCTTCTTCCCTGTTAGACAAAAACCCACATTCCACAATCACAATCGGCGTAGATGTCTTTTTCAACAGGTAATAACTGTTATTCGCCTTTTCCACGCGGGTATTATCTTTATCCACTCCCTCTATCAATCTGTTTTGCAAAATCTTCGCAAACTGTTCCCCCTCCGCACTGCCTGTATAATAAAATACCTGCGCACCATGCACGTATTCTTCATGATAACTGTTCTGATGGATACTAACCGTAACATCCGGCACTGTTTCTTCGATAATTGTAATTCGCTTTTTCATATCCTGCACTTTTTTATTGGAATCAGTCTCCTCATATAGTCCTGCTTCCGTTTCCCTTGTCATGATAACTTCAACATCTTCCGCTTCCAAAAACTGTTTCACTTTCTTCGCAATTGCCAGATTAATATCCTTTTCCAGTGCACCATTAACTCCGACTTTTCCCGGGTCAAAACCGCCATGACCTGCATCAATTACTACGCAATACTTCTCCCTCGTTTCCTTCACACTATCCGAACCCGCTTTCCATATCATTTCCTTTCCTGCATATACCACTGAAATAATACATAATACCAATACACTTATTTTTACAATCAGCTGCCCTCTTTCCCGCACTATCGACCTCTTATAACCAACTACTAATTTCTACTAAGATATTAACTACAAGCTGTCCAATATACCTCAACTTTCCTATTACAAAAAAACCACCACAGGAATTCACTCCCATGATGGTCTCTATTTTTATTCATTCATATAATTTGCAATTAAATCCCATGCTGCTGCATTTTCCAGTCCCAGTTTCCATTCTGCAACACCACCAAGATTGTACTTTTTCATTACATTCAATTTATCCTGTAATGCCTGTGTATCTTCCAGCCAAACCTGATAGAACACATCTCCTATTTGCGCTTCTCCGTAATTGTGACAGGTTGTTTCATTCCAATAAGTCTCAATTCCGTTATTCGCAATAAACTGCGTTGCCACATCCATGGATACCGCCTCACTGTCCAGCGTTCCGTTTGTGGTTTTCCATACCCTTGTATAAAACGGTACGGCATTAATTACTTTATTCGCCGGTACTACCTCTACGGTATCCGCAATTCCGTTTTCTACATATTCTATGGAAGAAACCGGTCCCGCTTCCGGACTGCCCGCATAATATTCGTCATATCCCATGATAATCACATAGTCTGCAAACAATCCCTGTTCTTTTCTGTTATAATGAGCGGTATATGCAGTAGGAACGTAATTATCTACCGAAAGTACAATTCCTTCTTTACGACATACAACCGAAAGTTCCCTGATAAATTGAATATAATCATCGCCTGCATCCATGGCAACCTGCTCAAAGTCAATATTGATTCCGTCAATACCATAATCTTTTACCGTCTGAACAAGATTATTAATCAAATATGCTCTTTTAGTTGTTGATGAAAGAATTGTTTTTGTGTCAATTTCCGTACTAAAATTATCAATCAACGCCCATACTTCCAATCCCATATCATGTGCCCTTTGTACATAGGAAGTTGATGCAATATTAGTAAAATTTCCTTCATTATCGGAAAGCGAAAACCATGTAGGTGAAATCACATTCACAGTTTTTGTTGCCGCCATCATCTCATCCAGTGTACTGTTAGCATCCGCCGACCATACCTGATGCCATGCCAGATTAATTTTATAATCTCTTGTAAGGCTTGTATACTCCGGCTCTACATAGTCTGTTATCGGAATCTGTTCCGTCGTTGTTTTTCCGTAAAGACGCTTATTTTCTACATAACCGATTACTGCATCTGCCGTTTTGACCTTTGACCAATTCTCCATCTCTTCCAAAACCGTCACCGTATCGTCTGCATAAACATCTTTTAAAATATCACTTTTCACACCACCCTGATAACGTACTGACGTATCTTTTTTAATTTGGGCTGTCTGAATTTCTCCCCATTCCGTATACACCTGTAAACGATTCGGCTTTGCAAATGCTTCATAGGAATAATTAGAAAACTTCTTCACATAGTCTGCCGCCAGATACAACGTTTCTCCTTCATAAAAAGAAAGTACATAGCTTTCTTCCTCAGCCATACCATCTTTTACATAAATGTTGCTTCCAATTTCTGTTCGTATCGTATCCACTGCCGTTGTATACAATAATAATCCTTCTGTTTTATCCACATAAAAACGGTCGTTAAAGTATTTACGAACCGTTGCATAATCAAAATAATAACTGCCGTCACGCAGTAATGCTTTCTCCTCTACAATCTCATCCTGCAACACTATAGCGGTTTCTTCTCCACTTACTGCATAATATTCGTTTAAATCCGCATATTCTTCCGAATATGTATATCTTCCCAAAAATTTCATACCAATGTATGCTACACCTACTATAATAATGAGGGCAATCGCAATGATAACCGGAATCGCTTTTTTCATTAATCCAGCTCCTTTCTGACCGCCCTCTATTATAACAAACTATTTTCTTATCGTCATTACCAATTTTGACATTTTTCAAGCCAACACCGTACTTTTTTTACATTTTTCCGGCACTTTCTGCACATTTATTATCATACAAGAGGGGCCGCTCTCTATTTCCTAACTTTAGTTTGAGCAGAATTTACCTTATTTCTTCTTCCGCCTACGTGTGCCTGATTTTGTCATATCTGACTTCCGTCAATTTTCCTTCGTTATTCCATACATAATCCGGCATATAAGACATTTCTTCATTAACGCAATATCTTACAATAGCTTCCGGCGTGCTCCTTACTCCCTCCAGATAAAGACTGGCACCTCTCTGCACTGCTTTTTCCAGATTTTTTCTCATATTTTCTTCTGTTTCCTCTGAAAGCATATATGTATCATCCCCCTGTTATTTTTTATACAAACTTTTCCAAAAAGGAGATTTCGCGATATATTTAGTTTGTATTACCATTATAGATTCATGGAAAAATGCCGATAATACTAATAGAGTTCAAGAGATACCCGGACATACAAATACAAATATAGTATTCCCGATAAAATAAATTTTTGAATTATAAGTCTGATAAATATTTGGAAAATTAATCTTTGACCATTGACCACGCGCATTAATATGCTTGCAAGATTTCCTTATTTTTATTCTTCTATCAATTTAAAAAATCATTGGGTAATAAGGATTTCGATATGTCCTAAGGACAGATAAGTTTAAAGATTAAAATTGAAATATAAAATACACGGATAACGTCCGTACTGCGTATACTTCTATAAAGCCTCCTTTCGATGCTGATTATCCGAAAGGTATCTCTGCATTGTATTATATTCGCTGTTTCCGGATATTGCAAGCTTTATTTGTAAAAAAATATATAAAATTTTTTTAAACACTTTTCCTCTACTATTGACTAAAAAGACGGAAAAGTATAAGATACTTTAAACACCAAATATATTCAACAGCTCACAGATGAAAGGAACCAAACTTAATCTGTGCAGTATCATATATATAGTAAGGATGTGATAGCATGAAAATAGAAAAAGTAAATGACCATCAGATTCGTTGTACTCTGACCAGAGAGGATTTAGCAGACCGTGAGCTGAAAATCAGTGAACTTGCATACGGAACAGAAAAAGCGAAAAGCTTATTCCGTGACATGATGCAACAGGCAGCTTTCGAGTTCGGATTTGAAGCTGAAGACATTCCGCTTATGATTGAAGCTATCCCTTTGAATTCTGAATGTATCGTGTTAATTATTACTAAGGTAGAAGATCCGGAAGAACTGGATACACGTTTCTCAAAATTTGCGCCTTCCATACATGATGGCGATGACGATACAGATGATTTGCTTGATGAGCTTGTCGAAGGGGCGGATGAAGTCCTTGATTTATTCAAGAGAATTCATGAAGATACTTTGAATTCTGATTTTTCCAAAGATGAAAAAGATTCAAAGCCCGTGCAGACATCAAAAAAAGAGACTCCGGCGGCTAAGAGTCTTATACGGGTTTTTTCTTTCCATACGTTGCATGAGTTAATTCGTCTTGCACACATAGTCAATAATAATTATCACGAATCTAATTCATTGTATAAAAATGAAACAACGGATTCTTATCTGTTAACATTAGCTAAAGGCGACCATACACCGGAAGAATACAACAAAATTTGTAATATCCTTTCTGAATATGGTACACTGGAGCGTTTTTCTTCTGCAAGCGAAGCTTATCTGGAAGAACATTTTACACCTTTGATCAAAGATTCTGCTTTACAGGCATTAGCAGAAATTTAACACAAAAAGGACAGAGCCTGGAAACTACTTCCTCGCTTTGTCCTTTTATGTATTTCCAAATATTGTATTAATCAGATAGTACTGAATTCTCAGCCTCATTTTTTTCAAATATCACAAAATCCTCTATACCACCTGACAATATAAAACAGCCGACTGCACCCAGCATCAAAACAATACCTATATACACTTGCTTCATTTTTTTACTGAAATCTATTTCTTTTATAACATAGTTTGGATGCACTATTTCCTCTAATACCTTATTCTCCCAACCTTCTACCCCTTTATACCACCCGTAGTTCAACGGTAAAGCTGATTTCACAATTTCCCCTTCAATATACACACCTTCTCCCTGCCCCCGAACAAATTCCTCTAATGCATCTGTGTCAGATTTATCCCTTATCATGATTCTGATATATTTATTATCCGCGGTGGGAATTGTATAAAAATTATATTCTGTCCCCATTGCAGTTATCAATGTACCACTATTCCCAAAATATTTAGTCTCTAACCTTTTCACAACATACGATTCTATACTTCCACACACATACTGCCCCTCAGCGCATTCATCAAATTTCAATTCCGACAATAAAACCGCATTCTTCGAATCATAGTATGCTTTCATTCCATTAAAAAAATTAAATAAACCAAAAACAAGAAATAGTAGTGTTATTATATAACCTTTTGTAATCTGGATTCTAATTTTTCCCATTCTCATCCCCTCGTTAAAATAAAAAAAGCAGAGCATATACCTCATACACTCTGCACCGCTCAGAAGCGTTACTGATATCTTTCAATCCTATAATTATAATGCTGTAAGCTTAGCCATTAAATCATCAATATTCATGCCATGAACCATAACAGCTTCTTCTAAGCTTTCTCCCTGTGCGGAAGGACATCCTAAACAATGCATACCTGCTTCCATTAAAACCGGTGCTGCATTAGGATATGCTCTTAAAATTTCTCCGATTGTCATTTCTTTTGTTATATCTGCCATGATAAACCTCCTTATATCAACTAAATCATTATATTGCTTTACGGCGTTCAAACCACCATTTCTTAGTATAATACTTTCCCTTGTTTCTGGCAAGTTATTCATTGTTTTTCCGATTTTCCTAACTTATAACTTAAAACAAATAGGAATATTTTCGCATTTGCTGTCGCATAGTATTTCTGACACGTTCAAGAATTTCCGTGTTGTATATCCCCTCAAATTCCTTAACACACCTTTCTACATCATCCATGGTAAACGTCGCCCTGAACCTAAAATCACCATAAAGAATGTCACAGGCATCAAGCTGCTCATCAAAATCCATTGCAAAAGGCTTTGCTTTGATACGTCTCACACAATCAGCAACCGATAAATGCAACGGGTAATCATGTTTTATATCAGAAAAAAGAGCTGCACCATTATCAAAAATAGGGCACTCCCGAAAAGAACCATCCTTTCTTTGCACAACCGCTATGTTGTGAAAATGTCTGTCTTCATTAAAAAACAACGCATCAATTGTAATTATTTTTTTTAAATAAATGCCAAAATCCTTTAGTCCCGTAATTTTACTAACCACATCTTCAATACATTTAATTCTCTCTTGTATATCCGCAATTCCCGCTGTCATTTCTGCTGCACTTTCCCTATAATATGCCTGCACCAGACGTTCAATCGAGATAAGACGTTCATCCTCCTGTTTCATAAAATTCTCCGACACACAGCCGCAAAACTGCCGACCTTGATTTTCCAATATCTCAAAGCGATATGGAACATAGTTTCCAACATTTGTTTTTTCAAGCAGCCTGGATACCAGAACTTCCGACAACGCTTCGTATCCCAGACCATCCTGTTTATACCAGCGGTTCTGATAAAACCACTTGTTCTGATTTCCTTTTGAAGATGTATTTATTTTTTCTCCCTGTGCTGGTGGTAAATTTTCTATATTTATCATGGTTACTCCTTCATTCACAGTATTTTTCAATATATCCTTTTATTTCTTGGTTTTCCTGAATAAGTCTTTTCAACTTTTGTTTCTTCCCTTGTCCTTCATCCTTCTGTTTTACAATTTCATCATACTGAACAATCCAGTCAATCGGCATTTTCTTTAACCATTGTCCGTCACCATAAACACGTCCGTCCGTTTTCTCAATAATTAAAAATGGATCATAACTGTCAATTCCCATGCTTTTCAGTTCTTCCTCCACACCATAGCGGGTACGCGGCATACATCTATCTTCCATAAACTGGCGGAAGTCTCCCCAATCAGGCTTTTCCTCTACCCCAAAGGCTCGGCTTAACATATCATCCGTAATATTTTCTATTCTTACTTTACCGGTTAATTCGATTGTATCAATAATGGTTGCCGGCTCTTTTCGGTTCATGTATACATAAACAGCCCTTGACTCCTTGGACGCTTCTGCAATAACTTTATGAACCGTACTCAACGCCACTTCCGTTTTTCCTGCTATTTCACGCATCGTATTTCCCATTTGACATAAAGAAAGAATCTGCACCCTCTTTTTTTCATCAATTACGGGTCTTCCCCTCTTTCTTCTGTTCCTTTTCATATTTTCATTTTTCAAAGCTTCCAGCTCCGCCGCCTTTTTTTGATATGCCTCCGACATTTTCTGTAATTTTCTTTTCAATCGTTCAATCTCCATCTCCTGCATCTTTTCTCTTTCTGTCATACAGGACACCTCCCCTAAGTTTTTTGCACCCCTGAATCATGTTCTTACGGTCTCAGCAACAAGTGCTTCGACCTATCCTAAATAGTTACGTTTTATCTGTAAAAAATCGTGTCAAAATCTATATTTATTATAAAACAACTATGTTCGTTTATTCAAGTATTTTACGAACAAAATATATTTTAAAGAGTTTTGCATCTTAAATTATTCATTTCTAAAAACATACAAAACATCACCCTTTTGTATAGAAAAAAGTACACTGCCTTACTTGACGTTTGTCGATGAAATACCCTATAATGATTTACAAAGATTAGCATATTTAATGCACACAATACCGTTTAACGGTGTTCGGATTTCTTGCGGAATCCATGTAATATATTAATCTAATTTCAAATTTATAGGAGGCTATTTCAAAATGAGACCAGAATGGAAAGATTTTGTAGGCGGAAAATGGGAAAGTGAAATCAATGTTCGTGATTTCATTCAGAAAAACTACCATCCATATGATGGAGATGAATCATTCTTAGCTGATGCTACACAGAACACAAAAGATTTGTGGGCACAGGTACTTGATTTACAGAAAAAAGAACGTGAAGCAGGCGGTGTTCTTGATATGGACACAAAAGTAATTTCTACAATTACTTCTCACGGTCCCGGATACTTAGACAAAGACAAAGAAACTATCGTTGGTTTCCAGACAGACAAACCTTTCAAACGTTCTTTACAGCCATACGGCGGTATCAGAATGGCAGAAAAAGCTTGCTCTGATAACGGATATGAAGTAGATCCTGAAATCAGTGAGTTCTTCTCTACACATAGAAAAACACACAATGCAGGATGTTTCGATGCTTACAATGCAGAAATGAGAGCTTGCCGTTCTTCACACATCATCACAGGTCTTCCGGATGCTTACGGACGTGGACGTATCATCGGTGACTACAGACGTGTTGCTTTATATGGTATTGACAGACTTATCGAAGATAAATTAGAGCAGAAAGATTCCACAGGACGTGTTATGACAGATGACGTTATCCGTCTTCGTGAAGAAATCTCCGAACAGATCGTAGCTCTTAAACAGATGAAAGAAATGGCTGCTTCCTACGGATGTGACATCGCAAGACCTGCTACAAACGTAAAAGAAGCTATTCAGGCTACTTACTTCGGATACTTATGTGCAGTTAAAGAGCAGAATGGTGCTGCTATGTCCCTCGGACGTACATCCACATTCATCGACTGCTACGCTGAAAGAGACTTAGCTAACGGAACATTTACAGAAGAACAGATTCAGGAATTCGTTGATCACTTCATCATGAAATTACGTTGCATCAAATTTGCTCGTACACCTGAATACAACCAGATCTTCGCTGGTGACCCGGTATGGGTAACAGAATCCATCGGTGGTGTTGGTGTTGACGGACGTCCATTAGTATCTAAGATGTCCTTCCGTTACTTACACACATTAACAAACTTAGGAGCTTCACCGGAACCGAACTTAACAGTTCTCTGGTCTACAAGACTTCCTGAAAACTTCAAGAGATACTGTGCTAAGATGTCTATCCAGTCTTCTTCCATCCAGTACGAAAACGATGACCTTATGAGAGCAACACATGGTGATGACTACGGTATTGCTTGCTGTGTATCTTCCATGGTAATCGGTAAAGAAATGCAGTTCTTCGGCGCTCGTGCTAACCTTGCTAAATGTTTACTTTACGCTTTAAACGGCGGTGTTGACGAAGTAACAAAGAAACAGGTTGGACCAAGATACCGTGCAGTTGAAGGCGACGTTCTTGATTATGATGATGTAATGCAGAAATTCATGGATATGGTTGAATGGCAGGCAGATGTATACGTTAATACATTGAACATCATCCACTACATGCATGACAAATACTGCTATGAAAGAGCTGAAATGGCACTTCATGACAGAGATGTAAAACGTTACTTCGCTACAGGTGTTGCAGGACTTTCTATCGTAGCTGACTCCTTATCAGCTATTAAATATGCTAAAGTAGAAGTTATTCGTGATGAAGACGGAATCATCGTTGACTTCAAGACAACAGGTGACTTCCCTAAATATGGTAACGATGATGACCGCGTAGACTTAATCGCTCAGGAAATCGTTCACAAATTTATGACAGCAATCAGAAGACATCATACTTACAGAAATGGTGTTCCTACAACATCTATCCTTACTATTACATCTAACGTAACATATGGTAAGGCTACAGGTAACACACCTGACGGACGTAAGAAAGGTCAGCCATTTGCTCCGGGTGCTAACCCAATGCATGGTCGTGATACTCATGGTGCAGTAGCATCCCTTTCTTCTGTATCCAAGCTTCCATTCAAAGATGCACAGGATGGTATTTCTAATACATTTACAATTATTCCGGGTGCTCTTGGTAAAGAAGATCAGGTATTCGCAGGCGATATTGAACTTGACTTAAATAAATAATTAAAAAACCCATTAGGAAGGAGCACTACTATGGATGATAAAGCAATGATTGATGATTTAGTGAAAATGTTGGATGCCGGTATGGCAAATGGTGTTGGACATGTCAACATCGATTATGATTCTGACAGCACAAAAGATAAATCAGTTCAAACTTTAGGATGCACGGATTGTTCCCGCACTCCGTTAGCTTGTAGTGTTCCTACCTTGGAACAAGGTTTGGACGATTATCAATAATAACAATAAAATTATATGGAGGTATATAACTATGGCAGCAAGCACAGCTCAAGTAGATAACTTGGTTTCATTATTAGATGGTTACGCAGTAAAAGGCGGACATCACCTTAACGTAAACGTTCTTAACAGAGATACGTTATTAGATGCACAGAAAAATCCTGAGAACTATCCTCAGTTAACAATTCGTGTATCCGGGTACGCTGTTAACTTCATCAAATTAACACCAGAACAGCAGGCAGACGTTATTTCCCGTACATTCCATGAATCTATCTAATATTTTTAGATGTTAATTTGAAATAAGTGTCATAGACGACAACAAAAAAAGCTGGTTGGAAATTCCAATCAGCTTTTTTATAATTTATTGTAATATCAGTCAATCATTTAATATTAATTTTTCAACAAATTTTTCAAACTCATCACTGCTTTCTTTTCTTCCAGTCTGTTCTCACTACAATAAAATTTATAAAACCCTTCTTTTCTATATTCCTCCGTTTTTTCTTTTTCAAGCATGAGTCCCGGATGAAACAGAATTTCTAATTTCTTTTTCTTCTTCATTGTTGAACGTTGCATCAGAAGAAGTAATTTCTTTATGCGTTTTTCATCCATATATCCGCTCATCACAAGTCCCCACATTAATTCGTAAGGCAATCCTTTTTTCCTAAGCTTTTTTATTGCTCCCACGGAATATATATTTAACAGTAAATTCTTAACCAAATTAGCCAAATTATATGTCAAATATAATGAGCCGCATAAAATAAACGGTAATAGTGGTTCCTTTGCTACTCGCACAAAAGTTACCTTTCCATTTTTCTCATCACATATTTCCATAAGAACATCAAACACAAATGGAATCATATGCGGATGCTGATGACTGTCTAAACGAATTTCCCGTACTCCAAAGGATTTTTCCACCATCTCTATCTGAGCCAAAAATTCTTTTTTCAATTGCTCTTTCACACATTTCTTTTTTTTCCCTATACTATAATTTAAGAAAAGCAGTTTTCCCCATGTAAGTATAAAAAAACCATCCTCATCCACCAAATCCGGAACTTCTTCTGCCTTTAAAAGCGGTTTTCCATCCATAATATTCAAATGCACTGTAATAAGGGGCTTCTTAACGAACTTTCCTTTTTCCTGACTATACCGTTCCACGCATTTATCAAAGCAGGACATATTTGTAATCACACTAAAACTATCCAATGCCCCCTCTTTTATACATTGCAGAATATCTTCTGCCCCATTTAAAGAAACGCCATAATCATCGGCATGAACATCGAACCACTCTCTTGTTTTCATATATATTTTCTCTCCCTCTTTTGTTCTATATCCATTTTCTGGTATAGAACAAAACATTACACTTATTACTTTTTACTGTCTCGGATAATGTATTGCGGTCTGTTTTTAATTTCATCATAAATTTTAGAAATATACACTCCAATAATCCCCAGACTCAACATAATAGCTCCCGTAGAAATCACAATCAAAAGTAACAGTGTGGGATACCCTCCTACTGCCAAACCGCGAGCCACACTTACAATTGCATCAATTCCTAATATTGCTCCAATAATCAGAAAAATTATGCCTAAAATACTAATAATCTGTAATGGTACATTAGTAAAAGACGTAATATTCCTTATTGCATATTTTCCAAGTTTCCAGTAAGACCATTTCGTCGTTCCGGCAACTCGTTCACACACTTCATAAGATACGGAAGTACTTTTAAATCCTACCCAATATGCAAGAGCTCTAAAAAATGTATTTTTCTCTGTCAAAGAACAAAGTTCCTTTACTACTTTTTTGTCCATTAACTTAAAATCCGAAGAATTGCGCATATCCATATGCGTTGCACTGCTGATAATATCATAAAACATACCGGCAAACCACTTATGAAGCCCGGATTCTTTTCCTCTGCTTTTCTTTATTCCCTCTACAACTTCATAGCCCTGTTTCCAACAATCATACATTTCAATAATCGTTTCAGGTGGATGCTGCAAATCTGCATCCATTACCACAAAACAATCCCCTTCTCCGGCACGAAGTCCGGAAAATATTGCTGCTTCTTTTCCAAAATTTCTGGAAAAAGAGATACATTTTACTCTTTTATCACTTTCATGTAACTCGCACAATTTATCATAAGTATTGTCTTTTGAACCGTCATCTACAAATACAAGCTCCAGTTGAGCATCTTCCAGCTTTTCTTCTATTTCGCATATTGCTTTATAAAAATACCCAATTGACTCTTCCTCATTGTAACAAGGTACTATAATTGATACAATATTCACTCTCTTTTCTCCCTATCATCTCTTTTGTATTCGATAATACTACACTCCTAAAAGCATACCACTTTTCTGCGAATTTAAAAATATATTTTTCATATTTTCTATTACAATTCAGGTATCATAAAAAACTTCTATTCACTACAGAGTCACATATCTAAGAAAGGGCTGTTCACTAATTTCTAAATTAGTGCAGCCCCTTATTTTTTATCATTATTCTTGTCTCAACTTAAATCTTCCAACTAATTCATTCATTGAGATAGCCTGTGCAGATAACTCTTCACTTGTAGCAGATGTTTCTTCCGCAGTAGCAGAGTTCGATTGAACAACTTCGGAAATTCTTGAAATACCGGCCACTGCCTGTTCCATTGCCTGTACCTGTGCTTCTGAATTTTCACTCAACACCTTTGATGTATCTGCTATAACACGGATAGAGTCAACAACTGTCTCAAGTACCTTTGCTGTTCTTTCCGTAACCTCATTACCTTTAGCTACTTCGTTGATAGAATCTTCAATTAACTGCCTTGTATTTACTGCTGATTCTGCACTTTGCTCAGCCAGACTACGAATCTGGTCTGCTACTACCGCAAATCCTCTTCCTGCATCTCCTGCTCTGGCTGCCTCAATTGCCGCATTTAAAGAAAGCAAATTGGTCTGACTGGCAATATCTTCAATTTCTCCGATAATATTTCCAATCTTTTGAGATGTCTCATCTATGCGTCTCATAGCTTCTTTCATAGTTTCCATCTCATCATGGCTTCTTTCTGCCTCAAGAACACATCTCTGTGCTTCTGTGTATGCTTCATCAATCTGTTCTACTGTTTTCTCCAGACCATCCGTTACAGAATCAATTGTAGCCTGTACTTCTTCGATAGATGCCGCCTGATCCGTTGCACCTTCTGCCAAAGCCTGTGAACCTTCCGCAAGGTTTGATGCCCCACTTGATACCATTTCCGATGCACCATTGATTTCCTTTAAAGTTGCATCCATCTGTCTGTTCATCTTTCTCATGCCCATAAGCAAGCCATTAAATTCGCCTGTATATGCATCTTCACAATCTGTTGCAATATAGAAATTACCATTTGCCATCTCACCCAACAATCGATCTGCATCAGAAATAATCACACTCAGTTTTTTGGCCATAGATTCACATGCCCTTGCTATATCCCCAATTTCATCTTTCCCTTGTACCGCCGGAAATTCTGATGAAAGGTCTCCTTCTCCAAATGCACCTAATCGTTCCACCAAAACTCTAATTGGCTTTCCTATACTTTTGGCAATCGAAGTACCGATTTGATTAGAAACTACCGCAGCAACTGCAATTACAATTATAATCACTCCGGCAAGTATAAATCGTAAAGTATCCAAAAGTGCCTGCGTACCATCACCCTTTTCTACATTAATTTTCATTAATGCTGTAAAGGCATCATCTACTGCATCATATACAGGTGTCAACTCATTTATCGCTATTTCCTGCGCCTGTGTACATAATTCCTGATCTGTAGTTGCTCCTATTTCAAGTACTCTCGCCTCTACTTCATAATACTTTACAAGTGCATCCTCAATTGCCGCAAAAGCCTCTTTCCCTTCTTTTGTTACCATAGTAGGCTCTACAACTGCCATCAGACGCTCCAGTTCTGCAACTGCTTCTTCGTGCTGTACCATGGTCGTATCAATTGCCGACTGTTCTTCATAACCGATAACCGCTCGCGTAGCACTTCGCACTTCTGCAAATTCATTCATCGCAAGAGCTATATCCCCTTGTGGAAAAGCGTAATATGTAAGTGTTCGATCATACTGGCTTGTCATAATAAATACAACCACAAGTGCAATAACAGATGCCAGACTGGCAATTATAAGTGTGATTCTAAATCCTACAGTTAATCGTTGCTGGATTTTCATCCCTTTTAAATTCAACTTCATACGGACCCCTCCTTAATTGTGTTAACAATGTATATGTCATCATCATATGATAATTATATCATTTTATTGTTGTTTTTGCACTATTTTTTATATACTTAAACTATTTTTTTGTATCTTTTAACTATATTCCATTTTTATACAAAATTGTTAACATATCTTCACCATTTCTTTTTATTCATTTGTCTACAAAACTTTGACTATCCAAAAAAGAAGCAGATGATTGCTCATCTGCTTCTTTTTTATCTTACTCTTTTCATGTTAATATTTCACATTAAATTTAAACAATTACCATTTGAAAAGATTCTGAACCCATGACATTGGACGGCTTGTAATTGTGAAGGTTACTTTCTTTTCTCCACCGTAATTATTAACACCTCTAATGATTACACTGGCTTTTCCTTTGTTGATGTTATTTACATAGCTGTCTTCTACGATTACATAATGTTTTCCTTCTACCAGCTTGGTATCTCCTACCTTAATGGTTGTGAAATCCTCCGGGGTAAGTGTAATCGCTTTTCCAGTGTAAGGTTTTGATTTTACTGTTACCTTCGCTTTGGAAATATCCTGAATTACTACCACATAGGAGGTTTCAATGCTTCCGATATAGTTGCCGTTTTCTTTTGCTGTTACTACTACCTTAATTATTTCGTTCGCATCTACTACATCCTGTTTCGTTACTTCCGGTGCATTTTCCTCAGTACCTAAGTAATATTTTACAGTATAATCTCTTCCTGCTTTCAGTTTGCTTCCGTATAAGTCTGTTACTACCGGTGCAGACATGAATTTACCTTTCTTGTTCTGGTATGCCACATCTTTTGATACGATACTTAAGGTTGACAAATCTGTTGGTTCAATTACAAACTTGACTGTCATTTTTCCTTTGTAACCATTGATACCGGTAATTGTTACCTGTGGTTTCTTATTTTCTTTTGTCTTTGCTGTTGTTACTGCTTTGTTGTTCTTGTAGGTCAGCTTATAGTCTTTTCCTTCTTCCAAAATAATGCCTTTGTAGATTACTGTTACCGCTGCTTTGCTTCCCTTCTGAACAAATTGTACACTTTCTTCTACGTTAACTTCTACGCCCTCTACCGGAACATATGCACCACTCTTATTCTTTTCAAATAAAGAGATAGCAGCTACACTAAAGGTCTTTTTAATTGTGCCGTTGTACTTTCCGATTCCTTTGTAGATAACGGTTGCAGTTCCCGCTTTATTGTTCTTTGTATAGCTTACTGTATAAGCACTGCCTTCACCAAAGTTTTCATCCACTTTTCCGGCTTTCAGCTTCAACATGTTACTTTCCTGCACAGCAAATCCTGTTACTTCATCAATGCTTACTGTCTTTTTCCATTTTGTAGCATCAATTTCTGCTACATTAGAAAGCTTGGTCGCATTAATTTTGAAAGTCTTGGTTGTGCTTCCGATATATCCGCTGATGCCATCCTCGGTTTCTGTCATGACACCGGTGACTTTAATGCTAGCAGTTCCTACCTTGTTACAGCTTACCGGATCATATTCCACAATGTAGTTAGCTGCTTCCACCATTTTGTTTCCATCGAATACTGCAATTTCCGGTGTCTGGAAAGTGCCATCCCATACTACGCTATAGCTGTTTGCCCAGCTTACGTTACCTTTGCTGTCTACCTTTTTGAATTTTACCTTCAGCTTGCTCATATCCTTCACAGAGTTCTTTGGATATACCGTAATTGTTTCACTTCTGCTGCCTGTAAAGTTACCTTTTCCGGTAATTACCATCTGATAAGTACCTGCTTTTTTCACCTGTGACAAAGCTTTTGCATCTTCCGGTACTTCTCCGTCTGCAAGCTGGAAGTACTCTACCTTATACTCTTTGCCGGTTAAGGATTTTCCATTATAAGTTACTTTGGATAACGGCTTCTGATTTTTGGTAGTTTCTACCAGTTTATCTTTGTAAATAAGTACAATATCTTCATCTGCTACATTTTTCTGTACGATTTCAAATTCTGTTGTAGCTGTACCTGCATAGTTACCTTTTCCTTTTACGGTAACTTTAGCTGTACCTTTATTTTTGTTATTTTTAAAAGTTACTGTGTAATCTTTTCCTGCACTCAGACGTTTATAACCATCAAATACAGTCAGTTCCGGTTTAATTGCCTTACCTGTATATGTCTGATTTGGAATAGGACTTACTCTTAAGCCTTCTTTCTCTTCTCCTGCTACTGTCAAAGAGATATTGTCAATTGTTAATGTATGAGGTACAACACAAGCATTGTTTCCATCGTTCTGCTGAAGTTTTTCTCCAACCGGTCCTACGAGGAATGTAATATAGAAATTATCTATAGCCTGTGCATTATCGAACTGTACTTCATAAGTACCTCTCTCTTCTGTAAGTGATACGGCTGTCTTACCCTGTCCGCTCATTTCAATATTGATATCACGTCCGCCGGCAAGGTTTGTTTCTGCATCAAAGCGAAGCACATAACTCGTTCCTGCGTCCAATGAAATATTGCTTTGTTTTAACTGTGAGGACCAGTCTACCCAACACTTCCAGTCGTCTCTATAATATCCGGCATTATAGTCTAATTTGTATTCACCATTTTCAATAACACCTGCACTTAAACCTTCTTTATTTTCGTCAATGATTTCCCAAGCACCCTGCTTACTCAAGTCACCGTCAAAAATATGGTTGCCGTCTAAATCAATTACATTCTTATAAACAGAATTTGTCTTGTCAAAGCCCTCTGCAATAATATAAATCTCATATCTGCCAATTCCGGTAGCTGTAAATACACTCTTGTCAATTGTCAAACCGTTGTCTGTTGCTGTCACCTTATCATTAGCTACGGCTTTTCCATTTACATAAACTGTTTTTTCCGCATTTTTCCATTTGCTGAATGCCTCTGTATAAGTTACTTCAACATCCTCGCCTATGGTTGCCGATCCCGGTGTTGCAATGACTCCCGGCATAGTGTCATAATCACTTTCTTCTGCCGGACGTAATATGATATTATCAAAATAAATATTATAAGGATTTGCTCCATCGTTTAATGCCGGTACACCATTAAAAGTCATACTACCCATTTGGAAGTTTAATTTCACATTTTGGTTTGCATTCAAATTCCTTAATAAAAATGTGTAGGACTTCTGCGGTTTTGTAGTGGAAAGAAGTACATAATTGTCTGTACCTGCCACTGCATCATTTCCATTTTGTAAACGCAAGTTAATCGGTCTTTCTACATCTGCCCACGCATCAAAGCTAAGAACATAATCACCTGCTTCGTATGCTAAGCCTTCCTGGAAGAGCTGTAAATCCCATGCATTACCGATATTGTAATGGTGGTAAACCTTTGCTACTCCATCTTCTACGGTAAATGCATTCGTTGAACAACTCGGATCTGTCCAGAATCCCCATGAATTTGTTCCATCAGAGAAATTACCATTCAATAATTTGTTGGTATCTGCTGCATCCATGACTGTTAATGTAATTGCTTTTGTTGTAGTAAATCCATCTGCTGCAACTGCAAATGTATAGCTGCCTGCTTTTGCAAAACAGGAAACATCTAATTTAATTAAATTATTTTCTTTATCTACAACTACATTTGTATCACTAACTTTTGTTCCATTGATATAATATTCTTTATTTGCTGCCGCTTCCCATGCTGTATTTTCAGAATATTTTACAACTGCACCATCTACTGTATTTCCTTCACCATCCTGAGCAAGACTTACCGGTTTTGCATAACCTTCCGGCACTGTCAGGCTGTCCGGATCAATATAAACTTCTACATTATCTAATAATATTGTATATTCTGCTGCCTGAACCGGTCCAAGATACAATGTAAACATTGTATTACCTGCTCCTGTAAACGGCTCACTGACATAAGTACCTTTTCCGGCAGGTAATGTAATGTCTCTCTGTACACCTGCTAATTCGATTTTATATGTTTTTTCAGAAGGAATATCATAATCAAATTTAACTCTATAGTTAATTCCTTTATTCAGTTTCATGCCGGCAGACTGGATTCCCGCTGAATAGAATGCAGCACCTCCGACAATTGTCACTTTTGTTTCTAACTGTCCGTCTGCATTTACTTCGGAACCAATACCGCAGCCATCCTGACTCCAGATATTCCATCCGTCTTTTCCATTAAAGAAATCACCATTATAAATAGGCCAAATTTCCATGGAACTAAAGTCTACGTTACTGTTTGTTTTACGAATTAACTTCACATTGTCCAAAGAAGCATTTCCTGCAAATGTAAACATCATTTTTGCTGCTTCATCTGTTTTACCTTCCGGCTGTGTAAATTTAATTGTAACTGTAGATTTTCCTGCCTGTACAGCTTTATTTTCGGTATAATAAGTTGTTTGTCCGTCTGCACTTGTAAATGCTACTCCAATATTCTGTGCTGCTTCACTATTTACATCAAAAGTTAACTCATAAGCATCCTTCTGAAGCAAATTCATACCTAACTGCCAAACAGATACAGGACTTTCTGCTGTTGCTTTTACCTGTGCTACGCGGTTTCCGTCTTCTTTTCCTACTGCAACTTTTGCAACATCATCATTTCCTGTCCAGTGCCAGTATAACAGGCTGTCCATACCGATATTAAACTCACCGTTATATACATGGTTTCCATCAGACAATGGCTTTTTCGCATCATCTTCACCATCATTTTCGTTAATTTCTGTAAGTTTCACAGATACGTCACTGAGATATACATTACCTTCTGAAGTTGCAAGGTTAAATTCAAATCTCGCTGTAGCATCTGTTTCACCTGTCATTGTAAACTTATGCGTGTAAGTTGTAGGAGTGGTAGTTAATTCATCTGTATAATTTCCTGAATAAACTGCCCATCCGTTATCATTATCTCCACCGATTTTCAAAGATACATCTGCTTTTGTAGCCAGTGTGTCTGTATAAGCAGAATAAGATATTTCATAAGAATATCCTTTTACCATCGGTAAGTACTGTAACATCTGTGAGGAATATGTCTGGCTTCCTGCCTCTGTTACTTCTACTTTCAAATAATTCTTTCCGTTATTATCTACTTTAGACCATGCAGCTTCACCTGCTCCATTCCCCGGAATAAGTAATGCTGCCCAGTAACCGTCTTTGATTTCCCAACTTCCATCTGCCGTATATGGAGTTGTATTCATTTCAGTAAAGTTACCGTCTTTTATAAAATTACCGTTTTCATCTGTTTTAGCAAGTAATTCGTCTGCTGTTTCTGTTTCATCTTTTTCAATTGTAGGCCCTGTAATTTCCCAGTTATCATAAACCTCCTGATCTCTCTGATACCATCTGACATAATCCACATCCATGGACACACCGTTTTCATCTACTTCAACGTCTTCTGAAGCAACTGAATCAAAGGTTCCTCCCACGGCAAGGTTTAAAAGAATATAGAAATCTTCATCAAAAGGTGCCGGGAACGGATAATTTCCTTCTTCACCGGCTTCTGCATACCAGTTGGAAATAGCGCTATACTCTTCTCCGTCAACATACCATCTGATTTCTGTAGGATCCCATTCTACTGTATAGATATGATACTCTTCAAAACTGTCTCCTTCAGCAAAATAATAGTCTTTGCCGTTATGTACGTTATTTGGCCATACACCGCCGTAATGAATTGTACCGCATACAGTGTTAGTTAAACGACCTCTCGCTTCCATAATATCAATTTCACCGGATGTAGCCCATGAACCGTATTCAGAATCATGTGGAAGCATCCAGAATGCCGGCCATACACCTTTTCCTGCCGGTAATTTCATTTTTGCTTCAATTTTACCGTAAGTTCCGATTTTTAA
Organism: Lachnospiraceae bacterium; assembly: GCA_017437065.1. Lineage (GTDB taxonomy): Bacteria > Bacillota > Clostridia > Lachnospirales > Lachnospiraceae > RGIG3002. The sequence goes on along the minus strand of JAFSBX010000131.1, from coordinate 34,047 downwards.
CGGTGTACCTGTTTTAGCATTTCCATTAGCATCCAGTTCTTCTACTACTGTACGTAATCTTGCAGAAGTATAATTACTTCCTTCATATTTTCCATCTTTCTTGGCAGTAATTGTTAAAGTACCATCACCTACAGATGTATTCTCTGTAGAATCTGTATAATACTGCTCTTCTTCATTACCCCATCCTGAAATTCCGTATGCAGAACCGTTTCCTGTCTGGTAATCCCATTTGCTTGTATCAAGTGCATTTCCGGCAAATTCATCATACCATACCAGATTCCATTCATCCGTACTGCCGTTCGCATATACCTTCTGATATACAGGTGAAATTACACATCCTGCTTTTTCAAATAAAATTGTATATACTCCCTCAGATGTGAACAAACTGCTATCCAATGTGATAGTTGAATCATTAACTGTCACTTTATCCTTCGCATCTGTTCCATTAACTTTTACAGTATAATCCGTACCAAAAGCAAAATCCTCTGTATTAGCCACATATGTTAATGTAACAGCATTACCTACAAATGCCTGATTCTGCTGCTCGGAAATAATTACTTCTGTTTCTGCTGTATCTAAAGCAACTACTTCACCGCTAATTCCAAATTCAGCTTCCTCTGTCTCTTCTTCTGTCAGAGTTTCTTCTATTTCTATAACTTCCGTTTCAACTTCTGTCTCTATCACTTCGGTTGTTGTCTCTTCAACCTCAGTTAATGTTTCTTCAACTTCCGTTGTTGTTTCCGTTTCTTCAACCTCAGTTTCCTCCGGCAAAGTTACTTCTTCAACTTCCGTTGCTACTTCTGTTGATTCTGCCTCTGTTTCCGTTGACTGAGTTGCCTCCTCTGTTTCTGTCTGTGTTACTGTTTCCTCAACCGTCGTTTCTTGTGACTGGGTTGATTCTTCTGCTTCCGTCTGTTGCTGTGTTTCTTCACTAATTGTCTCAGAAATCGCAATATCCTGAGCAGCCTGTACTGTTACAGATGGTATATTCAATGAAGTGAATACCATTGCTGCACAAAGTACAAATGTCAACAAACGTTTGATGTAAGTTCTGTTTTTTCCCATCATTTTTCCTCCTTTAATAAAATAAAAGAAGCAGGCAATTGGTTGTTTTGCCTACTATAATCTTTTTCACGTATATGATTTTATAATTTTTTAACAAAACTTTTGAGTTCTGTATTTTTAAAAAGGTGTCATATTTTTAGAAAAATCTAAAAATATGACACCTTTTTAATTTTATTACCATTATTTTTCATAAAAAACATTGTATTTTTTCTAAGCCATCACTGGCTTTTTCTATCTGTGAATAGTATACTTAGACATTATAGATAGAAAGGTTTATGATTATGAAAGGTAGAATACATTCACTTGAGAGTTTTGGAACTGTAGACGGTCCCGGCGTGCGCTTCGTTGTTTTTGTACAAGGCTGTCCTATGCGCTGTGCTTACTGCCACAACCCTGATACATGGGAAATGAATGGCGGCACAGAAATGGAACCCTCTTACATTATTGAACAATATGAACGTAACAAAAGTTTTTACAGAGGTGGCGGTATTACTGTTACCGGTGGCGAACCACTCATGCAGGTAGATTTTCTTATTGAATTATTTACACTTGCTAAAGAAAAAGACATTCATACTTGTATCGATTCTTCCGGTATCGCATACAAAACAACAAATAGTCCTGAATGGCTGGCAAAATTAGACCATTTAATGACTCTGACAGACCTCGTGATGCTGGACATCAAACATATTGATTCCGAGAAACATAAAGAACTGACCGCTCAGCCAAACGAAGGTATTCTCGCCTTTGCAGAGTATCTTGACGAAAAAAATGTACCTGTTTGGATACGTCATGTAGTCGTTCCAACGATTACGGATGATGATGAATATTTATATAAGCTTGGTTACTTTATCGGAAAACTTAAGAATTTAAAGGCTCTTGATGTACTCCCATATCACACCATGGGTGAAACCAAGTACGAAAAACTTGGTATGAACTATAAACTGAAAGGCATCCCTGCCATGGAAAAGGACGCTGTAGTCGAGAAAAAGCAGGTAATTCTTAATGGTATCAGAAAACGCCGTGAAGAATTGGGAATTTAATCAATAATTTCCTTATCTTTTTTTGATTTTTACTTGTTTTCAAACAAGTTTTATATTAAAATAGTTTCTAGATATTGATAAATTTATATCAAATATTTTGGTAAATACAAGGAGGATATTAGTATGGCATATTGTATTGGTGATGCTTGTGTAGCATGTGGTGCTTGTGAAGCTCAGTGTCCTGTTGGTGCAATCAGCATGGGAGATGGAAAATTCGAAATCAACCCGGATACATGTATCGATTGTGGTTCTTGCGCTGGTGCTTGCCCTACAGGTACAATTGAACAGGCATAATAAATTTCAAATTTAAGCAGTACTTAAAAGGGGAGAGTGCAAAGCATTCTCCCTCAATTTTATAATTTGGAAAGTTTAATCTTTTGGGTAAACAATTTATCCAATTCATTATCATGACTAATAATAAATATCATTTTGTTTACTTTTAAAAGATTAATTATTTTACAAAAAAATTCTACACGCTGAAAATCTAAATTTGCTGTCGGCTCATCAAAGATAATCACTTTCTTTTGTTTGATAACTGTATGCAAAATGGAAATAAACTGCTGGTCTCCACCTGACAATTCATTTACTTTTTTCATCCAATTACTTTGAATAAAAATCAGTTCTTCATTCGAAAACGGAATACCTAATCCCGAAAACAGCTCAATTAATTGCTCATGCATCAGTATACCTTCCTGGCCAAATACATCCGCAACCATAACATCCCGATATGATATTTTCTGTGGAACATAAGAAATAATATCCCTTCTCATAGAAAAAAGATCTATATCGTTCATATTGGTTTTCTCATTAATCACAATTTTACTATTACTATCATAGATTCCCATTAACACCTTAGTTAATGTTGATTTACCACTTCCATTGTTGCCTACTATTCCTATAACATCACCTGTTACAGATTCAAATATCACATTTGACAATATTTGCTGGTTCAAAATTTCAAAACTGATATTTGCTTCAATATGATCTATACTTTTACACAGATTTGTTCCATTTGTCGTAATAGGAATGTTTAGTATTTCATCAATTCTATGGATCGAAGCTTTAATAGATTGATATTTCTGACCTAATTGAATATAATATGTTATATTTTTTATTAATTGCATAAAATATGACATCAAAACAGATAATCCGCCCACTGTGGTATTTCCATTTATAACACTGATTCCACCTACTATGAATACACAAATATTCATAGCTGCTATTATAAAATTTTGAGAACAGGTTAGCTTGCTGTTTACTTTAACTAAGGAGTTTATACTATTTATGTAATCACCAAACTTTTGTTCCAATATTCTGTCATCATTTTCAAAATTTGCATTAATAACACTTTCTTCCAGATACTCCAATTGATATGTATAATCTTGAAATAGCGTATTACTTTTTTCTCTGGCTATCATGTTTTTATCAAAAAGAGACTTTTTCATTTTTTTATAAACCATAAAGTATAACGGTAAAAATATAAACATCAAAGCACTGACATAACTGTTAATATTAAATACCAAAATGAATATCGTAATAATTTCGATTCCTTTAATAATTAATGAAATATAATTATCTATAAAAAACTGACTGATAATACGTGAATCATCTTCAATTCTCTTAGAAAGATAAGCAACATTGTATTCCTTATATTTCAGTACCGGAATACTTCTAAGATGTTTTAATAAATATGTTTTTATATCAAATATCAACTTTTCAGTTGTAGGTGTCATAATATAGGATATTAAATATTGCAGTACTAAATTAATACATGAAGCTCCTAAAAAAAGAAAACACAAAAAAAGTAATTTCTGCAATGTAGCATTTTCAACCAAAACATCAAGATAAGCTCCTGACAAAAACGTAAGCATTATATTTATTACAGAACTAAATAGGACAACTACCGATAATATAATTAGCTTTTTGTAATATTTTTTTAAGAAAAAGAAGTATTTCCTCATAGATTTTCTCCCATTGAATACAAACAACATCTCATGCTAATGATACCCATGTCGGAATACAAAGAAATCTTTGCCTCCGACATGGGTTAATATTATTTGTTATCGCAATTGTTGCTTGCTGTTGACCAGCCGATAGTCACTGTTGTTATTGTTGTAATTGTAATCGGAATAGCTTTTACACTTACTTCTTCATTGTCCTGTAATGATAAAACCATATCTTTTTCGCTCATATTTTTTCTCTCCTTTTACACTTTTTATAAATTATATTATTTGTTATCGCAGTTATTGCTTGCTGTTGACCAGCCAATAGTTACTGTTGTTATTGTTGTAATTGTAATCGGAATAGCTTTTACGCTTACTTCCTCATTGTCCTGTAATGATAAAACCATATCTTTTTCGCTCATATTTGTTTCCCCTTTCATCACCTTTTACACATTTTTACAAGTTACAAATTGTTTTACCCGTTGTCACAGTTGTTACTTGCTGTTGACCAGCCAATAGTCACTCTTGTTGTAATAGTTACCGTAATGGTAAGCGTCCCAAGAGCCGTCGCTTCCGGTTCATTTTCCTGTAAAGCCAGAACCATGTCTTTTTCACTCATGAATATGTACTCCTCCTTTCTTTGAATATAAACATTTTATGTCAATTCAGAAATACTTCCGAACAATGACCTGTTTAAAGACATTCTATTAAAGGAAGCCATCCTAATGGATTTTCTTTCTCTGCTGAATATATTGCTGCCAGTACTCCCGCACTTCCTGAATACATATCCAGTGATAATTTATAAAAATATTTTGCCGGCAGAAACAGCTTGTCCTCCTTCTGTACTAAAAAGAGTTTTAATTTCTCATATGCCTTTTCCATATAATCTTTTTTATTGTGATCTATGCATTGGCATAGAAAAAATCCACCAATACCATCCAAAAAGCCCGCCTCGTAACAGCAGCGATAATCCGCGACTTTTAATATAGATTCCAACTCCTCAGTGTATACCTGTTCCTCACCCACATTATTTAAAGTCTTTATCGCTACTCCGATACCTATACTACCGCTCCGCAAATATGGTAACAGCTTGTCCGCATCCAGCGTCTGCAAGGAACCATCCCTGTCAGATTGAAAAGATTTATCTAAATCCATAAATATTAACTCTTTGGAAAAATCAAAATATTGTGTCTTTTTTGTACATCCGTAAATTGCAGAAAATAATAATGACATTCCCGAATATCCGTCAATTAATCCCGTCTCAGAGCTTTCCCAATCCGAAGTTGCCAAAGGAGCTTCCTCCTTTATTCTTTCTTCGATTATAGCCGCTATTTTTTCCGCCTCATCCAGATATTCCTTATGATCTGTTGCCTTATAAAAAGCCACCAAAGCCAGTCCAATACCTGAAATACCTGATCGCAATGTCAAATCCTGCATTGTTGCATCATAGGATTTTATAATGAGTTCCATCAGTGTTTTGGCTTCATTTATATATCCACTTTCGAACAGCGTACATGCAATACCTGCTCTGCCTGTTAACAGACCCGGATTATACTCGTTATCTGTTATGACCGGTATTGTTTTTTCAATCCATTGCTTAATTATGGGTGAAGTATAATTATATTTGTTTAAGACTGTAATTGCTCCAAAACCACCTGTTAATAAGTTAAATAACCCACAATCATATTCAAACTGTCGAATATCCCCGTTAATCAGACTCTCCGATGTATCATCACAGTTGTAAATAAGACCTTTTAACAGTTTATCTTTTGCTACCTCCAACATCATATCGGACGTATTGTTTTTGACACAATCATCATATGTAGATTCAAAAATTTCTTTTGATTTTGATATGTATTTTAACGTGTTCTTTTGAAATTCAAGAAACTTTTCAAAATTGGCTGATCCAAACTGTTCCCTAATCCATCGGCAATGTACAGTATTAAGTTTCATATCGAAATCATAAACTGCTCCGATTGGTATTAGCATATATTGAAAAATTCTATTTAATGAATACCAGTCTTTATCCCTGCCGGTGTCGTTTCTTTTATCATAGTATCCTTTGGTAGCCATAGAGGACTCTTGTTTATCCTCTACATCCGCAGCTGTTTCCAAATCAATAATTTTAATATTGTAGTTCTCATCTATCAGAATATTGTGTGGCTGCAGGTCACACATGGAAACACCCGCATCATGCATTTTAATCAGTGTTTCTTTAATATCATTCATGATTTTTAACGAATTGGAAAAGTACAAATCCACATTATCTTTCTTCGTAAAAGGATAATTTCCGGCTATCCACTGAGCCAGCGAATCTCCTTCAACATATTCTTCTACCAAAAAAGTATGTTTCCATATTTTGAAGAAATCAACTTTCTTAACTACGCCATCAATCCGGGAAGTTGCATCTAAAAAGTGATTTTCATTCTCTAATCTGTCTAATGCTGTTTTGTACTTTGAATCTAACCCTACCGCATTTCTTGCTTCTTTAATTATGTACTGTTTTTTTGTATCCTTTCGTCTGGCTAAATAAATTCCACCCGCATTCGAGTATCGTATTGTTTTCTCAATCTCATAGGCTGCCAGTTTATTCTCTTTTTTAGCGGGAGGATTGAACATTTTTTCTGCCCTTTTCAATTCTTCCGGCTCAACTACAAACTCCGGCAGATAGTAAGACGCACTTCTTACATCAGGAATTAATTTACCGGTAGGATCTTTAATACACAGCTCATTTTTATCGGATAACATCTTTACAAAAGCACCATATCGATAATAGATATTACTGTCCTTCCACTGCTTATCAGTAAGTATATAAGGACCATCTTTAAATTGTTGTAATTGTGTATATAGTGTATCCAATAGTGGCAAAAATTGTTTATCGTCAGGATAAACTGTAATGAACTTTCCGGCCACCAGACGATTCGCATTTTTTGAATAACAGGAATATACGATTTCCTTAGATTTCAAATGCTTGAATGATATCTTCATGGGAATCAGAATATCTGCTACTACTTTCAGCATTTCTTCGATATCTTCATAACGACTGCTAATGTGGATTTTCCATCCCTGTTCCATCAGGTGACTCTTTCTGTTATTATAGAAACGCCATGTTTCATCATCGGTTATTTTCCAGTCATCCGTTAATCCTTCTACTTCTAATTGTTTTTCGGAAACGGCAACCCTTCTTTTGTAATAGTTCGAATCAGCATGGATATAATTTAAATATTTTCCCATCGTATCGTAACTCACTTACTTCATCTCCTAACCTTGAAACACAATTAATTAAGCTCCCTTTTTTGGTATAGCTGTTTGGAAATTACATAAGAAATTGCAAACAATATACCACTTATAATGATAATCATCCCCCTGAAAATAAGATCCCCATTACTTAAATCAGGTAATACCAGATTAAACAGCATTGAAGAACCAACATACAAAACAGTTGCTGCAAAAATTGAAATCACTGACATTGTTTCCGATTTATCTATCCCAAAAATCAAAAGCAATGGGTGGGTAAGTGCAGGAACTAACAATAGAAGTACCACTCCAAAAGTAACACTGAATATTACTCTTTCAAAGTTTACATTTGTTTGAAATAAATAAAATACTCCAATTGTTACTAATGTTGTAATAATACCAACAATTCCACATAATATAAACCCAATGTATCTGGCTCCTATCACATCTTTTCGTCTGACCGGCATTGTAATTTCAAACTTATTCCACTGAGAATTTGCATCTGTCTGTAATGTCGAAACAGCCTGCACGGCATAAATTGAAATTTGCAATAAAATAACAACTGCTGCCCACGAATAAACTACTTTGTTAAACATGCCTACCATGGCAAATGCGAGCGTTACGATTACATTTATGATGATTGTCAGTTTCATCTTATCCGCTACAGAATAGATATTATGTCTTATAAGTCCTTTCATCACTTTTCCCCCTTTGTAAGCAATGCCAGCATTTCATCTATGGTTGTATTGTCAACCACAACATCCGGATACTTTTTCGCGAATTGTTTTTTATTTGAAACCAAAGCTTCAAACTGTAATCCTCTTTTCCTGAAAGCTATGTATTCCGCTTTATCCAAACTCTCAAAGTCTTTTTGTTTCATTCGGACAATTCCATACTCATAAAGCAGCCGGTCTTTTGTTTCATTCAAAATAATCGTTCCATTATCGATAAAAACAATATAATCAGCAACTTTTTCAAGGTCACTTGAAATATGTGAAGATAATAAAATTGCATTGTTTTCATCTTCGATAAATTCCAGAAAAATATCCAGAATTTCTTCACGTACAACCGGATCAAGTCCTGCTGTTGCCTCATCTAAAATCAGCAACCTTGCCTTATGCGAAAGAGCAACGCCAATTGATAATTTCATTGTCATACCGCGGGAAAACGTCTTGATTTTTTTATCGTAAGGTATATCAAACCTGCTAAGTAACTGATAAAACGCTTCTTTATCCCAGTTTTTATATACTTCACTTAGAACTTTTTCAAGCTTTTTAGGCGTCAGTTCTTCATTAAAATTAATATTATCAAATACAACTGCTATATCATTGCGGACATCAATTTCCGCATCACTTATCTCTTTACCAAATAATTTGATAACCCCTCTGTCTTTATTTATAATGTTCAATATGGTATTAATTGTTGTACTTTTTCCTGCACCATTTTTTCCTACCAGCCCGACAATCGTCCCTTTATTTACACCAAAAGATATATTATTTAACATAAAATTTTTATCAGGATATGTTTTACATAAATTTTGTACTTCTAAGATATAATCCATTTTTCGCTCCCCTTCTCGTACTCAGAAACTTCCTATTGACTAAAATCATCGCAGTTATCATCACAATTTACAATATTTATTCTTCCATCTACAGTATCTCCCTCTACATCAAATGTCTTTTTTGAATCTTCTTCCATCTCAAAAAATTCATCTGCTTTCCCACCTGCATACTTATATTTTAAATTACATCCCTTTACTCCATCGGCACATATATCCGCATCACCGCTAACACTCTTATAATATATTTTCTCCGTATCAGCGTCGGCATGCATTTTTACATCACTATTTACTGTATCAATTTTCGTATTTGTAAAACCACCATAAATATTGATATCACCACTGACTGATTCAATCACAAGATTTTCGCCTTTTGATGTTACTGTTTTTTCTCCTACAGATGCATCTATCGAAATATTATTTGATGCTGATGTATCAATGGTTACATCACCACTTCCCGATGTAATATCAATATCCACATTCATTCCTTCCGGAATCTCTATTGTCACAACACCTGTAGATTCTGTAGCGTAACCAATCATATACCCCTGATGAAAATGAAGTACGTTTCCTTTCTCCCGGACTTTCGGCTGTGTCACAATTCCAATGCCTGTATTTTCCACTGTACTTGTAACAGTAATTTCCTCGACATCGCTTTCCATAATGGTAATAGGAACATCCGTAATGTCAGCTTCTATTTTTTTAATATCCGTAAACACTGCTACTCCATCTTTAAGATCAACTTCCTTCGCAGAGGCCTTCTCGCATGTCGCTCCCAAAATCGTTATGAAAGCAAATAAAATAACAATAACTTTGAACATATTTATTATTCCTCTCCCTCATCCAGATAAAAAATTGAAAGTAATTCTGTTAACTTTTCTAACTTAATTCCATTACACTTTGCACTATCAACCGCTTTTATCAAATGCTTCTCAATCTGTTTTTGTTGTTCTTCTCTAATAAACTCTTTATTCTGTGCAGCTACAAAACTTCCTCTTCCAATCGTTGTTTCAATAAATCCGTCTCTTGCTAAATCTTCATATGCTTTCTGAACCGTAATCACACTAACATGAATCGTTTTAGCCAAAGAACGCATAGATGGAATCGGATCTCCCGTTTGCAATTCACCGGACATTATCATGGCCTTAATTTGTGATGTTATTTGTTCATAAATTGGTTTGTCTGCATTACTGCTGATTATTATTTCCATATTGTACCTCATCGTATATACTTACATACTTTCATCTTATGCTTAAAATAGATAATATAATCAATGTACTTAATGTACTTATCGCTTAAGTACATTCTATACTAGTGAACCTGACACGTCAACGATTTTACATCTTCAAAAATCGACAAAAAAGTCTGACCACGCAGCCAGACTTCTAAATAAATTTATTTTATAAATTCTCCATATATTCAGATTTAATATTATTGCTTACTCTGTTTTTCTACACGAAATAACTTATGTTTCTTCGTTTTCATTTCTTTTTGAGGTTTGAATCTGTTTCTCAACAATTCATCAATTTTCTGATAATGTTCCTCTTCTTTTTTATCTCTTACAGATGCCCTCTCCTCTTCTCTTTCTTCCATCGTACGGAACTGATAATCCAATTCTTTCACAATAGAATCCCTAAGACTTTCACATAATTCTTCATTATTATTACGAACCGCTTCGGCTATCATTTGTCTCATAAGCATCTGCATCCGAAGTACTTTATCTGTTTTCGTATCTGCTTCCACATTCGTTTTTGTTATAACAGAAATAATCTTCTTTCCTTTTTCCTCTGTATAAGATTCCCTTTTTGTACCCTGTCCGGCATTCTCTTTTAAATTACTCTTTCCCATATTCTCTTTTCCCATACTTTTACCATTCTCTTGTCTGCCATCTTCCAGATTTTCAGCTACTTCCTGCTCAAAACTATCTTCATCCTGTAACACAAGTTTTATTGCCTTCAACTGAAGCCCCTTTTCCTTTAAACTTTTAATACTAATAAAGCGTTCAATATCCTCTTCTGTGTAAAACCTATGACCTAATTCATTTCTTTTAATCGGCAGACCCAATTCCTCTTCCCAATAACGTAATACATGTGATTCCACCTGCACCTGTTTTGCTGCATCTGAAATTAAATAGTATGTCTGTTCCATTTTTCTTTCCCTCTTTCTTTTACACAATTATTACCCGGCAACGATACTTCTTTCCTATCGCTAGATACGAGTACTTTTTATTACATAAAAAGAGAACAGGCTTACTTAAGCTTGTCCTCTTTTGTAATCTAAATCTCTTATACACTTTTACTCTGAAAAATTACTATATTTTATTATCTGTCTGCATCTTTCCTGTTACAAAATAATTACCATTATTTCTGCAAATTTGCAAACTTCGTATAATTCGGTAACCATGCCAATTCTACCGTTCCGATTGGACCGTTTCTCTGCTTGGCAATAATAATTTCCGCAATGTCCTTTCGTTCCGTATCATGATTATAATAATCATCACGGTAAATAAACATTACCACATCAGCATCCTGCTCAATCGCTCCCGATTCACGAAGGTCGGAAAGCATTGGTCTGTGATCCGGTCTCTGTTCTACCGCACGGCTGAGCTGTGACAGTGAAATCACCGGTACACTAAGCTCTCTCGCCAAAGCCTTCAAAGAACGGGAAATATCTGAAATTTCCTGCTGTCTGGAATCGCTTCGTCCGCTACCTGACATCAACTGCAAGTAGTCAATAATAATCATTTTCAAATCATGTTCCAGCTTAAACTTACGACATTTGGAACGTAAGTCCGCAATACTGATACCCGGTGTATCATCAATAATCAAATTTGATTTTCCGATAACTCCGGCACTTTCAATCAAATTTTCCCACTCCGCATCAGAAAGCTGTCCGGTACGGATATGTTGGGAATCTACTCGTGATTCCAAAGAGAACAGACGGTTTACCAACTGTTCCTTTGACATTTCCAGACTGAATATTGCTACAGTCTGATTCAGCTTGAATGCCACATGCTGGGCAATATTTAATACAAACGCTGTTTTACCCATAGATGGTCTTGCCGCTACCAGAATCAGGTCAGAAGGCTGCATACCTGCCGTTCTGTAATCCAAATCAATAAATCCGGTTGCAATACCTGTTACGGCACCTTTGTTTTTGGAGGCCGTTTCAATCTTTTCCATGGCATTCATAACAACCTGTCGAATAGGTACAAATTCTCCTGTATTTCTCTTCTGTACCAGATTAAATATTTTTTTCTCTGTTTCTTCCAGAATGACTTCCAGACTTTCTTTTCCCAAATAACAGGTATTTGCAATTTCTTCATTCAGCTTAATCAGCTTACGAAGTGTTGCCTTTTCTGCCACAATGTTTGCATAATATTTTATGTTAGCGGACGTAGGCACCGCAGTAATCAAATCTCTGATAAATTCCAGACTGCTTACTTCCGGCGGCACATCCTTTTCTTTCAGCTTATCCTGAAGCGTAACCAAATCTACCGGTCTTCCTTCATCATTCAGCTCCACCATCGTATCAAATAAAACACCATACTGTTTGCTGTAAAAGTCATCACCGAACAAAATTTCCGAAGCAACTACGATTGCCTCTTTATCCATAATCATAGAACCGATTACTGACTGTTCCGCTTCAATACTATGGGGCAATACTCTTTTTAAGAGTGCTTCTTCCATTGCTGCCATAAATGTATCCCTTCCTTACGCTTCCTGCACCTTTACTTTCAATTTTGCAGTTACCTTTGGATGAAGTTTTACAGTTACTTCATATGTACCAAATGCTTTAATTGCATCCGGCATCTGAATTTTCTTTTTATCAATTTCCATGCCGCACTGTTCTTTCGCAGCTGTGGCAATTTCTTTGGAAGATACGGAACCGAATACTTTTCCGCCTTCTCCGGCTTTCATTTTTACAACAACTTCTTTTGTTTCCAAATCTTTACCAAAAGCAACTGCTGCATCATACTGTTCCTGAGCCACTTTATCTGCATTTGCTTTTTGAAGCTTCAAGTCATTTAAATTTTTCGGAGTTGCTTCTACACCAAGCTTTTTAGGAAGAATAAAGTTTCTTGCATATCCTTCACTAGCTTCAATAATCTGTCCTTTTTTTCCTAATGATTTTACGTCTTCTAATAAAATAATTTTCATCTTAAAACCTCTGCCTTTCTCATAGTCTGTGAATTCAAGCTTATCCTTGCAGTCTCTTACGTCGTTTATTTTATTCCAGCTCGCCTTCCTGAATCATTGTGTCAATTGTGTTTTTAATAACCACAATTGCTTCTGCAATGGACGTTCCTTCCATCTGACAGCCCGCCACATTCATATGACCGCCACCGCCAAGTCTCTCCATAATTACCTGTACATTTACTTCGTCTATGGAACGTGCACTCACATAAATCTGATTCTGGTATTCTGTTAAAACAAAGCTGGCTCTCATACCCTTAATATTCAAAAGCTCATTTGCTGCCTGTGCCCCGATAATCGTAGGACTCTGCACTTCATCATTGATACAAATGGAAATCGCATAATAATTACGATAAATCTCCGCCTGACTGACTGCATCTGCCTTTGCTTTATATTCCACTGCATCTTCCCTAAACAGTTTTCGTACTCTGGTTACATCAGCACCACTTCTTCTAAGAAATGCTGCCGCTTCGAAAGTACGCACACCGGTTTTCGTCATAAAGTTATTTGTATCAATTACAATACCCGCATACATACTGTCAGCTTCTTCTGTACGTATTTTAATATTTTCTCCAATATATTGTAAAATTTCAGATACCATTTCACATGCCGAAGAGGCATAGGCCTCCACATAGGAAAGTGTTGCATTTTCAATAACTTCCGTTCCCTGTCTGTGATGATCCAGTACCACGATAGATTTACAATATTTCAATAATTCCGGACATTCTGTAATACTAGGCTTATTTACATCCACAACAACCAGTACCACATTGCCACCTGCCGCATCAATTGCTTCCTGACTTCCGATAATCATATCTTCATCATATTCAGGATTATCCTGAAACATCTCTACCAACGGCTGCACGGAAGTTGTGATATCATTCAAAACAATATGAGCTTTTCTGTCCAGTGTCTTTGCAATTCGGTAAATACCAACTGCCGCACCGAAACTATCCACATCCGCAAGACGATGTCCCATAATCAACACCTTATCTTTACCTGTGATAATTTCCTTCAACGCATGTGCCTTAACCCTTGCTTTTACACGAGTATTCTTTTCCACCTGCTGACTTTTTCCACCATAATACGTGATAGTTTCCGGAGATTTGACTACCGCCTGGTCACCACCACGACCTAATGCAAGGTCAATTGCATTTCTTGCAAATTCATAATTCTGTGCATAAGTCAGTCCATCCAGACCAATACCCATACTAATTGTTACTGCCATTTCATTACCGATATTTACGGTTTTTACATCATCCAATAAATCAAAACGGCTTTCCTGTAACTGTGCAATTGCTTTCTTACGCAAAATAATAAAATATTTATCTTTCTCCAGTTTTTTACATATTCCGTCCATCGCCGCTATGTATTTGTTTACTTTACGGTCAATCAACGCAATCAAAAGTGAACGTCTTACTTCTTCTACACTGTCCAATGCTTCTTCATAATTATCCAGATAAATCATACCTACAGCAAGACTCTGGTCATCTACCTCTTTCAAAGCAATTCTAAGTGCAGTCTCATCAAATAAATACATGGCAATCAGATAACCTTCGTACCCCTCTGCCTCGATAATATCACTGTTTATCGCCATTTCTCTCAAAGAAATTTTCTTCAGACGAGCCATGTAATTATTGCCTTCATAATCAATTTCAAACTCTGTTTCCTCTACTTCATCTTCCCCCGGAAGCCTGTCCTTGGTAATCGCCGGAAATAGAGATGTAATTGATTTGGAATATCCTTTTTCCTTATGAGTAATTCTTTCAAATTCCTTATTTGTCCAAATAACTTTTCCTATATCGTCCAGTAAAGCATATGGCAACGCCAAATCCCTTAAAAGCCTTCTTTGAATCTGCCCATACTGCGTCGCAAAACTAATAAGCTCATTCATAATTACAGGCTTATTATAGAACATCAATGCCAGTACAATCGCAAAATAAAAAACCGTAAAGCAGGTCAAAAGAAGTGCTGCCTGTATATTAAGAAAAAATATACACAGATTTACCGCAACAAGTAAGGCCCCCAAATAAAGTGAAAACTGTAAATATGTTTTCAGTCTTCCCTTTAACTTAATTCTATTTTTCATTTTTGTAACCATGCCTTTCTATTATCCGCTACTTTATTTAGATTTACACAATTCACATTTTCACGCTGAATTCTGCTACCGTTTTTAATCTATCCCATATACGTTTAACAGTATACCATTTTTCAAGGCAATATGCTATAAAATTCTTTTGTAGAAACAAGGGATGTTTTCTCATTTTATATACAAAACTGTAAAATAACTGTAAAATAATGTACAAAAAAACTGCCGTAAAAATACGGCAGTCTTCTAAATACATATTAATCACATGTATAAGGCATTAAAGCAATGTGTCTAGCACGTTTGATTGCTACTGTAAGAGCTCTCTGGTGTTTAGCACAGTTACCTGTAATTCTTCTAGGAAGAATTTTACCTCTTTCAGATACATATCTTTTTAATTTATTTACATCTTTGTAATCAATTACGTTATCTTTACCACAGAATACACAAACTTTTTTTCTTCTGCGCATTCCGCCTCTTTTTCTCATTGGAGAATCAGATTTCTCTGCTTTATTGTAAGCCATGATAATGCCTCCTATCTAAAATTCAATCTTAGTTAAATGGCAGTTCCTCATCAATTCCATCCGGAATATTCATGAAACCGTCACCTGCACCACTCGGCTCCGGTCTGCTCATTCCGCCACCGAAACCTCCGTCTGCACCGGAACTGTTTTTGCTTTCAGCAAATTCCTGTTCCTCTACAACAACGTCAGTAGTATATACTTTCACGCCATCCTTATTGGTATAACTACCAGTCTGGATACGACCTGTTATCGCAATTTTAGTTCCTTTGCGGAAATACTTTTCTGCAAATTCACCTGCTTTTCCGAATGCAACACAACCGATAAAATCTGCTGTCTGCTGGTCACCATTATTACTACGGCTTCCTCTGCGGTCAACCGCAAGTGTATATCTGGCAATTGCCATTGCATTTTCACCCTGTGAATATCTCACTTCAGGATCTCTTGTTAAGCGGCCCATAAGAATTACTTTATTCATACTACTTTATCTCTCGCTTTCTATTTATGCCTCGTTTTTAACGCATAAGTATCTGATAACATTATCCATAATACGGATACGGCTTTCGATTTCTGCCGGAACTGTGGATTCTGCATCAAACTGAATGAAATAGTAGAAAGCTTCTTTCATTTTCTGAACGTCGTAAGCAAGTCTCTTCTTACCCCATTCGTCAACGTTAGTAATCTGTCCACCGAATCTTTCAACAAGAGCCTTTACTTTGTTTAATACTTCAGCTCTTTCATCATCTTCGATTTTTGCGCTAACCACAACGGCTAATTCATATTTGTTCATGCTTGTACCTCCTTTTGGTCTCTGGCCCTCGCCTTACCGAGAGCAAGGATTATAATATATCACGAAATAAAACTATACCATGTTTTTTACTGATTTTCAAGCCTTTTCCTTGATTTCTTTCACATTTTTTTCCACTAATTTGCGTGCAATCATAATCTGGTGTCCGCATCCTGTACATTTCAATCTGAAATCCGCTCCGATACGAAGCACCTCCCATTCAAAGCTTCCGCAAGGATGTTTTTTCTTTAATCTGACAATATTTCCAACTTTAATATCCATTATAACGCTCCAAAAATTTCTCCGATACTTCCATACACCACTAAGTTTGCCATTTTATCTTTCGGTGTTGGTGTTTTGTTTACTAAAATCAATTTTTTTCCTCTATAATAATCAATCAGTCCTGCTGCCGGATATACCGCAAGAGATGTACCACCAATAATCAAAACATCCGCATTACTGATATAATCCACAGATTTTTGTAAGGTTTCCTGTGAAAGCCCTTCTTCATACAAAACCACATCCGGTTTCACACCGCCTCCACATTCACACTTCGGAACACCTTGTGAATAAATAATATAATCCACATCGTGAAACTTTCCACAGCTCTCACAATAATTTCTCAAGACACTTCCATGCAGCTCCAGTACTTCTTTGCTGCCTGCCTTCTGGTGAAGCCCGTCAATATTTTGTGTAATTACTGCTTTTAATTTCCCCTGTTCTTCCCATTCGGCTAATTTTAAATGTGCTTTGTTCGGCTCTGCCTCGGTAAACAGCATTTTATCTCTGTAAAACCGGTAAAATTCATCCGTATGACGTCTGTAAAAGGTATGGCTCAAAATAGTTTCCGGTGGATAATCATACTTCTGATTATAAAGTCCGTCCACACTTCTGAAATCCGGTATTCCGCTCTCCGTAGACACTCCCGCTCCACCGAAAAAAACAATATTATTACTCTCTGTAATGATTTTTCTCAATTCTTCCAGTTTCTTTGCTTCTTCCTGTTCCATATCCGCTCCATTTCCGTGCTGTATATGTCCGCGTCACGCGGACTTTTCACACACTACGTCCGCAACATTCCCGTTGCATTTTCCTGCTATTATCACTCTTTTCCGGCGGTCGGAACCTGCTCTTTCCATGCAATACTACATAGAACAAATAGTTTACAATGTACTAAACTGCTTATATTGCCCCCGTCACCTCATAATAAACAATACACGCAAACTCCCTCAACATATTTGTCGGCAGAAGAAAATTATGAGACTTGGCTGCAATTCCGCATACATTTTCATAGCCCTGCTTTTCGGCAAGCTTTACACTTCTATATATATGAAAATTACTGGTGACAATTCCGACCGTATCTTCTTCTATATTAATATATTCCGAGCTAAACTTCAAATTCTGATTTGTATTTACAGAATTATCTTCCATAAGAATTCTATCCTCGGCAATTCCATTCTGTACAAGGTAATTTTTCATGCCTTGTGCTTCACTTATCGGCTCATTGCTTCCCTGACCGCCCGAAACAATCACCTTTGTATCCGGATTCTCCTGCAGATAGTCAATTGCCTTGTCCAATCTGGCTTTTAAAGTACTGCTTGGTCCGTTGGCATTCATATGCGCACCAAGTACAATCACATAATCCAGATTTTCCTCGCCGGATTCAAAAAAACCGGACAAAATTAATCCTTCTACATTTAAAAAAATTATCATACCTGCTGCCAGTACAAAACAAAACACTTTCCTCATACCTTTTGATAATTTAATTTTTTTCATTGTAAGCAATACTCCGAATAAGATCAGGCACACACCCATCGCCAGCCATATATAATTAAATTTTGTAGCAAGCCCCACAAACGCCGCAAGTATAAAAAAATAAAAACTGCATAATCCTCCTGCAGTAAGACAAAATATCTTTAAGCTTTTATTCCAGTCAAATGTTATCTTATGTTCCATATATTCTCTGACTTCCCCTTCTACTTTTTTCACAATTACACAATTCTACTGCTAATGTATTGACACATTAATATTTGAAAAGGCAAGAAATTTATCAAATTATCAACATGTCCGTATACTAGTTTAACATTTAATTCTTATCTGCTTGTGTATATTTTCTTAATTTTTTATTTACGACCCCACCGACTTATAATGATGTACCCCAAACCGCCAAAATCCATAACACGGAATCAAAAACAGAAATCCCCCTGCCGGTAAAAGCGCATACCACCATGCTCCTTTCTCCAATAGAAAAAGTAACGGATAATACTGCACCAACGCATACGGTACAAAAAAGGTACATAAAAGCAACACTTTTTTTCCGTAAATGTCCACCGGATATTTTCCATATTCTCTTGCCCCGTCCGTCAGTATATTCATAACTTCCAGTCCGTCCAACGTAAAAAAGCAAATTGATGCATATATCAGAAAAATCCCACAAAACAACGCCATTCCGCCAAGCAGCATAAAAATTACCGTCACCACTTTAGCAAAGCTCCAATCCACTTCACTTTTCATAATTCCATAAGAAAACATCACAATCGCCTGCAAAATTCTTCCAACTCTGGTAAACTCAATTTTCTGCCCAAGTACCTGAAAAATTTCATTCCGCGGACGCACCATGATACGGTCAAATACTCCATTTGAAATCATGGACGGAAACATGTCAAATCCACGCGCTACTGCCTCCGCCAATGAAAATTCCATCAACGTAATTCCAAAACAGAGCATGACCTCACTGTAAGTATACCCATTTACGCTATGGAATCTCCGAAACATAAAAAAGACTCCCAAAAATACGTTAAAAGACACCAAAAACTGCCCGATACAAGTCAAAATAAAAGATGACTTATATTCCATTGCACTCCGAAACTGTATCTTAAAATAATGCGCATATAACCGCAAACTGTCTATCATAGCTTCCCAAACGCTCCTTTCCTGTACTAACCACCCTGCACTACTATCTTTTTCATGGCAATTCGATTCATAGCTTTCCCCACGGTAACCAACACGACCAGCCAAAATACCTGCAAAACAACTGCCCTTTTCATCTCAGCCCCCGCAAGGTCACCATTATAAATACGAAATGCCACATTCTGCATTGCCGCAAAAGGCAACAGCTCCATAATTTTTTGAATATTTTCAGGGAAGAACGGAATCGGAATTACCCCACCTTGAAAAAACTCCACAACAGACACTGCAACCATCCTTACTCCCACCGCAGATACCGTAAAGAAACAAGTCATATAAATTAACATACAAAAAGCTATCGTTACAAATGCCCCTAAAATAAGTGTAATCAGAAACCACACAAACGCACTGCCACTAACCGGTGCCATCATTCCGTAAGGAGCCGGCAAAAATACACTGAAAAGCAAAACCGGAAAGCACCTTAAAACCACCTTTGAAAATCGGTTTGCGGTACTTCTGGCAAACCACATATCATAAACGTTTACAGGTCTGCACAGCTCATAGGAAATATTTCCGTTTACAATAGAATCAAAAATCTCATTCTCCAAAACCCATGCCATAAAAAGAGTCAAAAACGCCTGCTGCATCCACACATAGGAACAGGTTGCCTGTAATGTCATTGGAAATGCCGACGGCTCTGCTTCATAAAACGACTTAAACATCAATATTTCCATAAATCCCCATATAAACTGCGTGGCAATTCCCGCAAATGCTGCCGTCCTGTATTGCAGTCCCATGGAAAACCGAAGCCTGAAAAAAGAAATGTACTTTTTCATATCTGACCACACCCCTTTCTAAATCTCGAATTTTCGATAAAGTGTGGCTAAAGCCTCGTCCATATTATCATTACCGGCTTTAATATCTTCAATTGTACCATCCAATAAAATCTGCCCTTTACCAATCAGGATAATTCGCTCTGTCAATGCTTCGATATCCTGCATATCATGAGTAGTCAGAATTACTGTCGTTTTATGATTCTTATTATGTTTCAAGATAAATTCACGAACAGCCAGCTTAGAAACTGCATCCAGCCCTATGGTCGGCTCATCCAGAAATAAAATCTTCGGACTATGTAAAAGAGAGGCTGCAATTTCACAACGCATACGCTGTCCCAACGACAACTGTCTAGCCGGTGTTTTCAACAGCTCACCCAAATTCAAAAGTTCTGTCAGCTCGTCCTTATTCTGTTCATAAACTGCTTTTGGAATACGATAAATATCTTTTAGAAGTTCATAGGAATCTGCTACCGGCACATCCCACCACAACTGGCTTCGCTGCCCGAACACAACTCCAATTTCTTTTACATGCCGGATACGGTCTTTCCAAGGATTCCGCCCATTAATCAGACAGTTTCCTTCATCCGGTGTCAGAATACCACTAAGGATTTTAATCGTTGAGCTTTTTCCGGCTCCGTTTGGACCAATGTAGCCCACCATTTCTCCATCCTGAATGGTAAAAGATACGTCTTTCAACGCATGTACCTGTTCATATTCCCTATGGAATATACTCTTCAATGCAGAGACTGCCCCTGCATCACGTTTAGAGACTTTGTAAGTCTTGCTTACATGTGACATTTCAATCATGTTAGCTTCCTCCTGGTAGTAATATTTTTGAGAATCCTCTGATACTCTAATATCTTGCCAAGTCGGTTCTGCTTTCTTAAGTAAAGGTCAGTTTCCGAATGACCTTTTTAAAGAAGACCGCAGGTAAGTATTAAGTTAAAAAAACACCTCTCACTTCACATGTGAAATGAGGGTGATTTCCACTTTAGCATACTTTTTTTGCAAAAACAAGTAATAATTCAGTATAATTATACGCATACTTTTTCTATTATAGCTCCAACAGCTAACATCACGCTTATAAGAAATAAAGCCGTTACTACTGTTGCACTCATGTTATTCATACCTATGAACTCTAAAATTAATGCAATTATAAGTGCAGAACAGAATCTCTTCCTGGTTTTACTCTTATACCTAATTATCTGAGCTTGATCTAATGGATTATTAGTATTTTGATATGGAGCTAACCCCATAATCATAACAGTAGAAAAAAGAATTGTGACTACCTTGAAACCAACCCAGTAACTTAATAGTTTTACGTAAAATAAACCTAGTATTATTAATAAAGAAGAAAGCACAAAACATACTTTAATATCCTTAGCATGATATCCTCCTGCGTATCTTCTTATGTTCATGTATGTAAAAGACATTACTATACATGAGAAAAAATTGTTCATACCTATACCTATTAGTAGCATTGTTATAATATTTATTAAAAATATGACACCTTGTTCTATGCCAAATTTATATAACTCTGCATCTTCTTGCGATACAATTTCATTTTGCATCATAAAATCTACTATTGTATCATATATTTTCATTCTTTAATTTATCTGCTCCCTTAGGTAACTCTGGTTGATATGCCCAAAACATACAAGTCTGATTAACACTGTAAGATGTTATTGCTATTGCCACCACCCCTAAAAGATTAGCTAATTTCAACACTATTTTCCTACGCATACAAATTCCTCCTTTGATTTTAATATGTGCCTCTTCAAAATAGATTATAGCATTTTAATTATACTACAATTCAGAATCTGTTATACTAAAATGCCCAAATATATACTTTTTTTTGCCGAAATTTACACTTCTATCATAAACTATCATAAATCATCAAATCAACTGAAAATACTCCCTCTACATCGTTTATTATCATTTCTCCATGATACTTATTAATTACCCTTTGAACACTCATCAAACCCAGACCATGACTTTCCTTATCTTCTTTTGAGGTTTGATAAATACCATTTTCTATTACTATACAACCTGAATAACTATTCACTATATTAATATAAAGTATACTTCTGTCATATTGAATACTAATACTTAACCTTCTGTCGTTTGTTTTTTCCAACGCCTCAATAGCATTGTCCAATAAACATCCTAAAATAATACTCAAATCATTTTTCTCTATTTTAAGTACATCTGGAACTTTTATATTAATATATAATTCAGTTCCCATTTTTTCTGCTACTTGTAATTTGTAATTCACCAAACTGTCAATGGCAATATTATCAGTATTAGAATACATTCCATAATCTTCATAGTGAACAATCATCCCACTGATATATCTTTTTACTTCTTCCATCTCATTATTTTTTATAAGACTTTCCAACACTAAAACATCGTTATCATAATTATGTTTTATCATCCGTATTTTTTCTTGAAAGCTATTTAAAATATTCAATTGCTTTTCATAAAATATGCTTTTTTGATACAACAAATCTGCTTCTCTCTTTTTTTCCTTGTATTGAATTTCTGCAAAATACTCCTTATTTATAATCTCATATATATGAAAAATGAGTAGATTAAATGCCAGTAAAATGCCCAAGGATAATAATATAGTATTTTTTGTCGGCTCAACAATAATAATACCAAATAGAATTAATGAGCCCAGTGGAAACAACAATATCAAAACCCATATATGCACCGAAATTTTCATATCAAGCTTAACATATTTAACATTATTCAACATTAGAACAAAGATTAAGGATACAATTTTTATTGCAACCAATCCAATAATTCGCGTAGAATCATCACTTTCTAGATGCAATATCGAAATAATAATTACAATAAAACTTTCAACCACTAATAATATTGAATAAATTAGTAGTGATACTAATATCTTTTTCTTGAATGTACTCCTATAATTCCATGTTATTAAGAAAAATAACACAACATTACATATTAAATTTATGAATGCTTTGTTAACATATAAATGGAAATATGCAATAACACAATAATAAAATACATATGAAATCATCTCAACTTCACGTTTTCTAACATTACTAAAAAAGATATTCATAAAACGATATATGATATATGTTCCCAAGATATTTAATAATAAATAAATTGTACTATATAAATCACTGTAACTCATCTATAAACCTTTCTTAATGCTATTTGTTGTCGTCGGACGCTGTTTCTATTATTCTGACTAATTGGAAGTGTAATATTATTCAGCATTATTACCTTATCATATTCAAAACTTTTTACATACTGATAATTTATTAAATACGATTTATGTATTGTTATAAATTGAAAACTATTAATTTGTTTTTGAATTTCAGATAATTTACCGTAAAATTCAATTTTTCCTTCTATTGTTACCATATATACTTTTTTGTCAAGGCTTTCAAAATAAAGTATATCTTTTATTTTTTGTCTATATGTTTTTTGTCTGATTTTGAATTCAAAAAAAGTATTATTTCTATTTATCAATTCGTTAACTTTTAATATAATTCCTTCTATGTCCTGCCTATTAAGCGGTTTCACCAAAAAATCTAAAGGACGTGTCTTAAATAGGGACAATGCATATGTAGATTTACTTGAAATATAAACTATAAAAATGCTCTCATTTTTCATCCTATCACGTATAGTAGCACCAATTTCCATCCCTGTTTTAGTCTTGAGTTCTATATCTAAAAAAATAACTTCATATTCTTTTCCATCTAAAAGAAAAGTCTCCAGTTCCTCTCCTGTATAAAAAACATCAATATCCAGTAGACATTTAATTTCACCACTAATTTCTGTTAACATATTTTCCAGTTCTGCACATACTGTTTTTTCATCATCACAAATTGCGATTCTCATTTATTACGCTCCGTACTATTTATCCACAATGTTTATTTGAAATTATATCATTAAGAAATATATTTTTCCAGTAATATGCAATCTGTTAACAAAAGCTTAAACTATCCTTATCTAACTTTCCTGTATTTGCATCTGCCCTTAATCACCACATACAAATTAATATATATATTAATTCCCATTGTTATACAAAATAATATTGTTGCTATTTTACTTCCTCGCAAAACCATTTCAAACAAAAACATATATGCAGCACCAACTGTATAATAAATTAATTGTCCAGCCACATTTACACCAAAAGAAGCATTATATTTACTTATAGATTCTCTTTTGCATAAGATAGAAATACCCACACTCAAAAAAATCATTAATATACTTATACTAATTACATATATCTGCTCAAAAAAAGAAATGTATCCTTTTTCAAAAAACTCTATTACACTACCGCATATTACACTTATCGGAAGCACCACAACAAAACCGGATAAAAGCCTTTTTAAATAATAATCACAACTAGAACCATTTTTTAACAACTTGTTAATTTGGTAAAAATATGTTTCCTGACCTGCCAAATCAAGAATCCATATATTACACCCTATATATGGTAACAAATATTGATATGCAATTTTGACCTCAAAACCAGTTAATCTAATACTTATTAAGAAACATCCTAAAAGAATCATTGTTTTCAACAAATCTCTTTTATTCCTGCTAAAGGAAATATAATCTTTAATAACAAATGCAAGAACTTTATTTTTAACTATACCACTTATACTTGTTGCTTTTTCTCCCCCAATTCTTTTCTTTCTATATAATAAATCCGAATATAAACCATAAAAATTGCGTACAACTATATTAAAGGCTATTCCTATACTAAATATTCCTAACAAATATAAAATAAAATCATTCTCTATCCGCCAGCTATATCTAGTATACTTAAATCCACACACTAAAATCATCAATACAAACAGAATACATACAAATATGACCTTAAAACTCTGTTGAAATAAGCACAGCACTTTAGCACCTATTCCAATTCCAAATAACAAACCACCTATCGATATTACAATATAGGCTCCTATTCGAATAACTGCATATAAATCAATACAAAAAGGTAACATAATTAATGTAATAAAGGCAACCCACTCTATTAACAATGAATATACTTTATATTTATAAATTTGTTCCTTATATAATGGTAATGATAATAAAAATTGTATCTCATCATATTCGTCATACCGCATCCAATTTATCGACACAAAAATTCCACAAAGTACCATAAAGAGAAAAATAAGATGTAGATTTGTATCAATCATTAACAATAAATTTTTTTTTGCATATATTGGTTCATTAATAAATACATATATCTCAATACCTATAACAAATAACATCAATATTACTGCTTTAAGTATTCTTTTAAAATTAGCTTTACATTTATATGGAATTCCTGCTACTCTAAGAAATCTTATTATCTTTATCCTATACATTTCTTTTAATATTCCATACATATTTTTACCCTTTCATTCTTATTATGCTAAACTTATGTTTTCCATATAAAGTTCTCTTAAATTCTTTTTTTCGGTTAGTTTTCCATCATATACTATATGTCCATCTAAAACTAAAATAAGATGATCTGTAAGTTCTTCAGCCATATCAAGCTGATGCGTTGAAAGCAATACACACCGCTTTTCTTGGCGATACTGTTTTAAAATCTCTAAAAGAAACAGATAACTGGTTGGATCAAGTCCATTAGTGGGTTCATCCATAATAATAACTTTTTTACCAAACAATAAAGCCATTATTAACGAAAGTTTTCTTACCATTCCTTGAGAATAATCCGTAATTAATTTGTCCATATGCTTATCCATTTCAAATCCTTTTATCAAATAGTTAAGTTCTTCTTTTTCTTTTTTTAAGTCAACCTCATACATACAAGCCATAAACTCCAAAAACTCTTTTCCTTTTAATCGACTGTACAAAAAAGGATTTTCCGGAGCATATCCAACTTTCCTTTTTATATGCTGAATTTCTTTCTTATTCTTAAAAATAGAATGTCCCATGTACTTAATATCTCCGCTATCCGGTTGTATTTCAGAACATAATGTTTTTATAAGTGTCGTTTTTCCTGATCCATTAGGACCAAGAAGTGTACATATATTACCGCCCTCAAAAAGCATAGATACATCCTCTATTCCTTCCACTCTAGTATTGCTCTTTTTATAAACTTTCGATAACTTATAAGTTTCTAAATACACCATCTATAAATCACCTGCTTCCTTCACTTATAGTAAAAACTATGTGATTCCAAACATCCTCAAATTTTTTATGTGATATTCTTATACATCCAAAGTAAGGATCCATTATTTCCACATATTTGTCCGTCACCTTTTCAATAATCACCCAATGCAAAGCATCTACTTTTGATGTCATTAATTTCATAAAAAATCTTGTTGGATATACCCAAAATCCATTAAAAGGATAATGCACTCTAAGCAAAGTCAACACCTTCATATTGGATTCCTTAATTTTCGCATCTACATTTTGCAGTGTCGTTTCTTTTATTCCTTTTACACTAAAGCCATGTTTAACGGCAACATCATAAATATCCTTCATAGAGCTGTTTTCTGGCAAAGTAAAATTACAGACATCTTTTTTTCCTAACATTCTCATTGCATTTTTCAATGCAATCTCACCACATTCTAATTTACCAAATTGATATAATATATCATCATAACCTGTTTGAACCTGTGACAATCCCAAACAACTTCTCATAATTTTTCTTACAAATAATTTTATTCTGGTACTTTTGAAAAGTGCTCCAATACCTGGTAGCAAAAAGAAACAAAGTAATGGAATAAAAACCCATGCCAGTATCCCTATATACACATATTTAAACATAATTTTACTCCAAACCTACAATTATGATTTCTTCAACAAATTCTACTGGACATATCACTCCAAATCCTGACTCTTCACAAGTTGTAAGATGTACATATTCTTTTTCTTTTAAATGAATATTCTCATTCATCCTTCCTGCAAAAGATAAATTATTTTTAGTTCTTAACACTACTCTTTTTCCTGTATTTAATGAATTCATGTTATTACGCTCCTTTTCTATTTAGTTTGCTTGCCAATTGCCACCTCAATCTCATTAATTAATGTATCAATTTGTTCTCTAAACTCTTCATATTTATTACTAGACAGTCCTGGCAAACTATCTCCATCAAATAAAGCATTATTAAAATAAAATGCCCCTTTTTTTAAATCTTCGGCTGATATATTTCTTGTTTCAAAAATTGGTGTACTCAAATCATACCTTGCCCATCGATTTGTTAAAAACTTCATTCTGTATTCTTCACGTCTATTCCATAAATCGGTTCCAGGAAAAGGGGTACATATTCCTATTACCGCCAACGAGAAGTCTGTATTATTTAATTTTTTAGCCATAATCAGCGTTTTTTCCATCGTTTCAACTGTATCCTGTGGATGTCCGAGAATAAATGTACATTCTATCCTGATATTATGTATTGCTAATATTTTAATTGCCTTAAACACATCATCTAAAACAATTCTCTTATTTATTGCTTTTAATATTGCATTTTCAGCACTTTCTACACCGATATGAATTGATACACAACAAATTTTTTCCAACAGCTCTGCCATTTCTTGATTAACTACATCTGCACGACTTTTACAAGTAAAACGTAAATAAAATTCTAGTTTATGAATATACTCTGCAAATTTACGTAAACGTTGTTTATTAGCTGTAAATGTATCATCCAAAAAGCTATAGGTTTGAAAGTTATATACTTTATGATAGTAAAAAAGATAACTTATCAAATATTCCGCAGAATAACATCTATATTTTGGTCCTGACATTCCTCTGGATGCACAGAAGATACAACCTCCAGGACAACCTCTACTACTAACAATAACTATATTATTATGTTTTTGCATAGCCTTTATCATAAAATCTGAAAACTCCGAAAATGGTAAGATATCCAGATTAGTTAAATATTCCCTCTTTTTATTTGCAACAATTTCATTACTCAAATCATCTCTATAAACCAAACTTTTAATGTCTCTTAATGAAAGTGAATTATGTAATAAGCATTCCACTAACTCAACAATCATCCCCTCTCCTTCTCCAATGCAGCAAAAATCAATTTCTTTGCATTGTTCCATCACGTCTTTATACATGAACGTAACATGCGTTCCTCCCAAAAGTATTTTGGTATTTGGAAATATTTTTTTACATTCTTTTGCTATACTACATGCAACCTCAATTGAATCAGTATAACTTGAAATTCCAATTAATAAGGGATGTGATATTTCTTTTAATGAATTTAAGAATTCACTTTTACTAATGTTCTCTAAAAACAAATCACGAATTGTTACATTAATTCCATGTATTTTTAGCATATTTGATAATGAGATTAATCCAAGCGGCGGATATGGATACTGACTTTTATACTTATCTGTTATATTACCTTGTTTACATGCCTGAATAAAAAGTACTTCTTTCATAAATTTTCTCCTTACCACACATCGTCCATAGTTTCAATAATTTCATGTTTAAGCAAGTGCTCTATTATTTCACAAATTTCATCTTTATTTTTTTGCGGATGCTCCGCATATATTTCCTCTAACAATTTACTAAATGGTATAGGTGCGTATTCTTTTATCTTTTCTATAATTTCACACACAAAATTATTTACAAATATTTCATTATATGCTGTTATAAGTTTCATTCCTTTTTCAGTCGGGCTTTCCATATATACCATTACGCCCAAACACTCTTCATCATGTATCACTCTCAATTTTCTCCTTTCTATAACTGTATAATGCTCTTACTTTACTTAATGATAAATGCTCAAAAAACTCTTTATAACGCTCCTTAAATATATTACACATTCGATCACAACCTACCAAATCAACTTCAGCGCGACAACCACCACCACAAAAATATTTATAACTACACTTCTTACACTTTTTATTTCTTTCTACATGAAACATTTCTAACATCTTATTCCTTGTGCTTTTTATTATCTCTAAACTATTCTGCTCTTTGATATTTCCACACAGAAAATCTCTCTTTCT
Source organism: Lachnospiraceae bacterium (assembly GCA_017437065.1). Taxonomy (GTDB): domain Bacteria; phylum Bacillota; class Clostridia; order Lachnospirales; family Lachnospiraceae; genus RGIG3002. Next base: position 4,898 of record JAFSBX010000131.1, on the reverse strand, counting down.
ATTTGTTGATAATGAAACACATGGGTAAACAGAGCCATCTTCCATGATTGAAATTGTAGTAATTCCTGCTGCACATCTTACTTTTTTTACATTATCTATTAAATTGTTATATGGTATAAATGTTGCATTTATAGTGGGAAGTTTTACTTGCATTGATCGGTAAGTATCACGTTTTTGTGCTTCCTTTCTCCTCAGTAAATTGACTTGCTGAAGAATATCCTCAAAAAAAACTTCTGATAAAAAATATTCAGAATCACTATAAATATCACTCTGCGAAGGCCTTGATGGTCTATTTAAATGTATATAATCAAGCTCATATGCTAATGCAAAATCATATAACGATTCAATCTCACATATATTTTCTGGTAACGGTGTATATGCAATTCCTTTGTTCCCTTTAAAACCTTTTAGCTTTTCCAAACATTTTAAAACTTTACTAAAACTCCCTTGACCTCTAAACTTGTCATGTGTTGTCTCTGTTACACCATCTAACGACACTTGAATATTATCTACTAATTTAAAAATTACATCTACTTTTTCAGAATCCATATCACTAATACTTCCATTAGTTAATATTTTAATTCGTATTCCTTTTGATTTAATTAATTGCAGAATTCTAAGAAATTCTGAATGCAAACATGGTTCACCACCAGAAATAATAATTTCATGAAGCTCAAGTTCTTTTGTTTCTTCAAAAAATTTTTGAATATAACCATACGATAACTCATTATGTTTCTTATTTCTGGTTTCTGCAAAACATTGGGGGCATCTCAAATTACATCTATTTGTTATATTTAACCATACTTGTTGTAAATTACTGTCTTCATTTCTATAATATGAAGCAACTTTATTTCTTATTTCTCCATTCACAGCTACAACACCATATTCATAGAAATCACAAATTGTTGCATCCAAAATTTCTTCAATTTCCTTTCCATTAACCTCATAGATTTCTTTTATATACTCTAAAAGCTCTTGATATGTACATTCTACTTTCAAACGTTCAAGAATATCTTTTCCTGTTTCTGACGTTTTTAACCATATATGGCTTTCCGGATCGATGATTACATATCCTTTCTCTTTTAAATCAATAGTTTTAAATTTATTGTTATAAATAATTTTGTCAGTTGCGTTCATAAATTCCTCCCAAAACATACATTACTCTATGCCTTAAAAACGGGGAAACATTATTTTTTTAATTAATACGTTTAGCTACCTATTGATGAAATTGCGCCACCAACAGTTACAATTGTTGCAGCCCCAAATGGCTTATTACATGCTATAATTGCAGTTGCAGGAATACCACCTCCTACTAAAGAAGGGGCATCCATTTCACTTATTGAAAATTCAATTTCATTTACCTGTTGTGAAGTTATTACTTCTGGATTAGTAAATAGTTTCTTCATAATGCTATATCTCCTTTTCTTTCTTCCCCGTTTTTAATAGCTTATGTAATCACATAATTACAATAAAAATATAGCATCAAAAATTCTACATTCTTTTTTTTTGGAGAAATTAATATAATTATTTTCCTTTTTTAATATTTATTTTTATTATTTTTATAATTAAACTGATTTTTCTATTGACAACTTCTATCATCTAATTTATTATGTCTCTATAAGTTATGTCGAGTATCGACATGTTTTTGCTCGATATATCGAGTCGAAACACTCTAAGTCAACTCATTATATAAGAGCAATATTTATCATGTGTAAAAGAGGACTTAAAAACGGAGGATTTTATGGAAAACGAATTAAAAAAAGACACAAAAAAATATTTTTCAAAGCTTGGACTTATGTTCCTATTAGGCTGTATTGTTATTTTCGCAGTACAGAGATTTATCCCACAGCTTATTAACCTTATATTCCCAAACCTTATTATAGGATATGATGCTTACTTTCTATCATTAATGCTGCCTTTGTATATTATCGGAATACCTGTTTTAATTTTATTGGTAAAACAAGTTCCCGCAGCCCCTGTTACAGAAAAGAAAAAAATGTCTGTAGGACACTGGATTATTACATTCCTTATGTGCTATGCCTGCATTTATTTAAGTAACATTGTAGGATTAATCATTACCTATATTATCGGATTAATCAAAAATGCGCCTGTGCAAAATACCATTGTAAACATTACTTCCTTGATTAGTCCCGTAACTGCTTTCTTTATTATGGTCATTTGTGCTCCGATTGCAGAAGAAATTGTATTCCGTAAACTTCTGGTTGACCGTGCCTCTAAATATGGAGAAAAAGTTGCTATTTTACTTTCCGGTTTTATGTTTGGATTATTCCACGGAAACTTAAATCAATTTGTATATGCTTTTACTTTAGGATGTTTCCTGGCGTTTATTTATGCCAAAACAAGAAATGTACTTCATGTAATCTTAATACATATGGGAATAAACTTTATGGGATCCACGCTTGGCCAGACAATTATTGAAAAAAGCGGATATCTGGATATTGCTGCCACACTGGAAAAGGCTTCTTCTCCGGAAGAAATAATGCAGATTATGTCCTCTAATATAACAGGTATCGCAATTTACGTTGTTTATGCATTATTTTTACTTGTTATAGTTATTGCCGGTGCTGTTCTGCTCATTGTAAACCGCAAAAAATTTACCTGCAGCAAAGGTGAAATCGAACTTCCGAAAGGACAGAGTTTCTCTGCAGTAATTTTGAATGTTGGAATGATTTTATTTTCTATATTCTGGATTGGTATGATTATATATCAATTATTCATTTAATTTATAATAATCACTAAAAGGGTATCTTCATAGTAAACACAACTGCTTGTCAGTTCTACTATCAAGGTACCCTTTTTGTAATTATTGTTTTCTATAATAATACACTTAATCCAAAATACAACAACGGCTGATGAAGAAGATAAATTTCAAAAGAATGACGTCCCAACCACTCAATCGGTCGCAATCCTTTTCTTTCCATAAATCTCAACATAGACTTTTCTTGGATAAACCGATATAAAAAATATCCTGTAATAAATAAGAAAATCCACGGCAATATAGAGAAATAATCCGTTGAATAAAATCCTGCTTTTGGAAATCCCAAATATGTAGTCACCAGATTTTGATACAACATTCTTGGCAGCTTTACCAAATTCCACCCTTCAAATCCTAAATATCCTTTATTTACATTCCGAAAAACCACAAATAAAAATGCACTAATAACAATTCCAACCAACGGCTTACATTTTTGCAACAGCTTATCCAATGGAATCATAATCAACGTACATGAGCCTATCAGCGTAAGTACTCCGAAAATAACCTGATTTTCCGGCATAAGCAGCACTGTAACCACTGTAATAAGTAGTCCGCCTGCAAAAACCATTGCACCCCGTTTCCATTTTCTTTTTCCTAACGGCCAGCAAAATCCCGATAACAGTATAAATACCCAGCAGATACTTTGCTGCCACACATATCCGATATCACTATGATACCATTTCCAATCCTGATTAAATATATACACTAAATCCCACACCGCGTGATATAAAATCATACTAATCAGCGTAATACCTCGTATATCATCTAATAAATTATATCTTTTCATCCTATCCTTACCTTTTTGATAGCTTCCTGCTACCCACAAGCTTTTGCTTTTTTCTATTTTGTCAAAGATACATACTACAAAAATAGTATATTGCCATTTCTCCTCAAAAGCATAATAATACTATTATACAAGCATTACAAGAACAAATTGAAAGGACGATTAACTTATGGACAATAACCGTATTAAAAATATTAAAAAACAAACCAATAATAAATTTTTAAATCTCTATGAAGCAGAGGCCGTACATCGCAACGGGAAAATTTCCCCATACTATATTGCTTCCCGTGCCCCTCAAATAGATATTTTAAAAATTTCAACAAAAGAGAACACTCCTGATGGCGTTATTATCTATGCCGTACATGGAGAAAAAAAAGATAAAGTTGTACTAATCCGGCAATTTCGTTATCCAATTAATGATTATATTTATGAATTTCCGGCAGGACTTGTTGAACCGGGTGAAAATATGACAGACTGTGCTGTACGGGAAATGTACGAAGAAACGGGACTTCATTTTGAACCACTTTCCGTTTCAAATGCTTATACTAAACCATATTTTACTACCGTTGGCATGACTGATGAAAGCTGCGGAACAATTTACGGATATTGCAGTGGTACACCTACTAATGCTCATCAGGAGGCTGGTGAAGATATTCAGATTATTTTAGCAGACAAAGAGGAGTGCAAACGAATCTTAAAAGAAGAAAAAGTTGCTATTATGTGCTCTTATATGCTGATGCATTTTATTCACACAACTGATAACGATCCACTTGCCTTTTTACAAGAAATTGAATAATTTAAATTAACATAAGTTCTAAAAAAATCCCGAAAACTAATGTTTTCGGGACTTTAGAGGCGCCAACCAGATTCGAACTGGTGATAGAGGTGTTGCAGACCTTTGCCTTACCGCTTGGCCATGGCGCCTTAAACTATTTTTGATTATAACAAAACGATAATCTACAGACAATCTGAAAATTATCGATTCAGTGACTCCAACGGGAATCGAACCCGTGTTACCGCCGTGAAAGGGCGATGTCTTAACCGCTTGACCATGGAGCCTTAACTCCCTGAGTAGGGCTCGAACCTACAACACCACGGTTAACAGCCGTGTGCTCTACCATTGAGCTATCAAGGATTATTAAGATACAAATTGTACCTTCAAAACCGAACATTGATTTTATCTTTCATATCTTTTCCACATCTTCTACCTGACGTTTTCTTCGTCTGACCTCTACTAGGATAAGCCCTCGACCGATTAGTAATTATCAGCTCCATACATTACTGCACTTCCACCTTAATCCTATCTACCTCGTCGTCTTCAAGGGGTCTTACTAGATT
>JAFSBX010000130.1 GCA_017437065.1 Lachnospiraceae bacterium | reverse complement strand
TCCATAGTTGTATCATTAAGACAAGAAGTCATTGAGACTTATAAGGACGAAAAGATGCAGAAGCGATTATGGAAGGAGGGAAGCTTTGAACAAGGAATTTGAACGCTGCTGCACATTCCTAGCCGAGATGATGGAGAAGTACGGAGCACTGGTTTTGCGAGACATTGCCGTAGAGATTCAGTATGAACCGGAAACTTGGTGTGATGATGCAGAGGGAAAAAGACTTCGGTATGAGGCTTATGCAAGAAGATTTATGAAGCGGTTTGAGAAGGCAGCATAAGTATTACCGGCATCCTGCGAGAGTGGGATGTATACATACGATAGAGCGTTCAAAATAGTTAAAAGAAAAAGGATTTATAATATACAGAAGATTTTATTTATGAGGGAGATGCGTATTGAGAGTGTCTCTTTTTTTATGTGGAGCCCGGGAATTGCAACAAAATCAAATTGGCTTGCAAGTAGATGCAAGAAATATATTGACATACTTGCAAGAAAATGATACTATAATTTCAGCAAGAAGCAATTTGATTGCGATTTTGAGAAATGGAGAGGATTGAATGGCAATTATAGAAGCACCTGTTACGGTGGAGGAAATTAAACAATATCAGCAAATTAGAACACCAGATTATGCATTGCTTGCTAATTTATTAAATAAGGCAAAAGGACCAGAACGTGCTATGGCACAATTTGCAGAAGATACTCAAATTGGTGCGTCGACACTTTCTAGGATTGTCAATTTAAATATAAAAAAACCGTTGAGTATTGACACAATTGTTGCAATATATGAAGCACGTGCGAATAAAGAAGATACATATTTGTTAGAATCGTTAGCGAGAGCAAACGGACTTTTTCCAGAAGATTATGCAGAAAGAGTGAAGTCAAGACATGATTTTGCAGCAAGGCGTAATGAAGAAGTAAATCGTGAAAGAATGATGAAAAATGCTTTAATTGCTGGGGTGGTGGCTTGTGGTATTCAAGTTAAAGGGATTGTAGATAATCCAAGATTACGTCAAGAAAAAATACCGATGCTTTACCCGACAAGATATGGAGATTTTATGTTGGATTTGTGTAGTGAATCCAATATCACAATTATCAAAGAATGGGCTTTTTATCTTTTTCCACGTTTGAGAAATAGGCAAGATGAGGAAAGAGTAAGAAGTGTTCGATCAGAAATACATATGATAATGGAAAAGATAAATGTATGGTTTTTATTAGATGCATGGGAACCAGATGAAGTAAAAGGTATGAAGGTTTCTTTTGTGTTTGTGGATGAAGAATTGTTTGAAGGAATGAAAGAAACGTTACAAAGAGCCAAATTACATAATGAAATGTCTCTAATTTTGATGGATGTAGATGATTATAGAGTGATTAAAGAGGTGTGGATTCCAGGAGATTATGAACAATTGTCTAACATAAGTGTTTTTGAAATCCCAGCTCCAAATTATAATGATGATTATATGAATAATGATATGTATACCGATGAAGATGAAGAATGGTAGAACGATTATTGTAAAGTGGCTGATTTGCCTTGGGAAATATTATTTATTAGGAGGGATAAGATGAAAGAATACTATCTGTTTTTAGATGAATCAAAGCCGAATACTAATTTTCAGAATTTCACTTTAGGTGGAATTGCGATTGAAAAAGAAGTGTATGAAAACCAATTAAAACCGTTGGTAAATGCTTTGAAAAAGGAATGCTTTGGTGATGACCAGGTAATACTACATGAGATTGATATTAGAAATAAAACTGGTGATTTTGTAGGTATTACAAAAGAACAGCAGAAGAAATGCTTTGAAGATTTGGGAAAGTTGTTTTTGGAAAACGCGTTCTTTTCAGTGCTGGCGGTATCGGTTAATATTAATGATCTTGATAATCTGTACAAAGTAGAAGATAGGAATGATATTTATTACATTGCATTGCAACTTTTAATGGAGAATTTTGCACAGTTTCTGTCTTCAAATGATGGTATTGGTACAATTTATTTGGAGACAACCGATGCAGTTAATAATAAGAGATTACAGAATTTATTTCATTTGTTAAAGGCAACAGGAACACTTTTTATAAAAAAGGAGGCACTACAAGAGCGGTTATCTACGATTAATTTTGCAATAAAATCGGATAATATTATTGGTTTGCAGTTGGCTGATTTTATACCAAACTCTCTAGCCAGACAAGCTCTTTCGAAAAAACAAAAGCCATATTCAATACTTGACGGAATTAATTCTAAGTTGTATGATGGTAACGTTGGGCTGAAAGATAGATTTGGTTTTAAAATTATAAAATAGTCTTGACAAGGGTCCGAATAATGATATAATATAAACTTGTAAGAGGAAATGCATAGCTATTCGTCTTACTTTAGAAAAAAAGAATTGCATAGCTTTTCTTTTTTTTTTGCTTAAAAATAGTTTTTTTGCATATAATAGTAACCTAGGTGAATTTAGTATATTTTTACCTGGGATGGTGGCGGATTGCATTATATAATTTTGCAATTCGCCTTTTGTTATATATATTTAGGAATAGAGGACTAAAGTATTATTAGAAAAATAGTCATAGTCATCTATTTTTTTGTTGAAATAAAGTTGGAACAGAAGTATGATTAGGTTGGGACACGTGTTAAGCGGAGAAGATATTATTTTCTATATTATCAAAAGGAATGGAGGAAATGATTTTGAAAGCAAAACAACTCAAATGCTACATCTACACCCGTGTATCCACCTCCATGCAGGTAGATGGCTACAGCTTAGATGCGCAAAAAGATAAATTGCATAAATACGCTGATTATCAGGACATGATTATCGCCGGTGAATATTCCGACGAAGGTAAATCCGGTAAAAGTGTGGAAGGTCGCCCGCAGTTCCAACAGATGCTTCAGGATATTGAAACAGGTAAAGATAACATCGATTTTGTGCTTGTCTTCAAATTATCCAGATTCGGACGAAACGCAGCTGATGTTTTATCATCCCTTCAGAGAATGCAGGATTTTGGTGTTAATCTTATCTGTGTGGAAGATGGCATCGATAGTTCTAAGGATGCTGGTAAACTTATGATTTCTGTCTTATCTGCGGTAGCTGAAATAGAGCGTGAGAATATATTGGTGCAGACCATGGAAGGGCGCAGGCAGAAGGCCAGAGAAGGTAAGTGGAACGGTGGTTTTGCACCTTACGGTTATCAGCTTATCAACGGTGAACTGCATATAGCTGAAGACGAAGCAGAAGTCATCCGTATTATCTACGATAAGTTTGCCAATACCACAATGGGAATTGCGGCTATTGCTACATTCTTAAACAACAGCGGATACAAGAAAAAGCTTCGCCAGAACAATACCATAGAAGGCTTTTCCACATCCTTTGTAAAAGGTGTTTTGGATAATCCGGTGTACTGTGGCAAGCTTGCTTTTGGAAGAAGAAAGAATGAGAAAGTTCCGGGTACGAGGAATGAGTACCACATTGTGAAGCAGGACAAGTATATGCTGAATGACGGTATTCATGAGGCGATTGTATCGGAAGAATTGTGGAATCAGGTGCATAAAAAGAGACAGGAAACCGGAGTTGCCAACATTAAAACTCACAGTTTGGATCACGAGCATATTTTATCCGGTATTATCAAATGTCCGATTTGCGGAAGTGGTATGTATGGCAATGTAAATCGTAAAAAGCATCCGGATGGCGGACATTATAGAGATTATTTTTACTATGCCTGCAAGCACAGAACTTTTGTGAATGGTCATAAGTGTACTTATCGTAAGCAGTGGAGTGAGGATAAAATCAATGCGGCAGTGGAAGAGGTTATCCGTAAACTGGTGAATAATCCCAAGTTCAAAACGGAGATTCAGAAGCATATCGGACAAAGCATTGATACGCAGGAGTTGGACAGAGAGCATACAGGCTTACAGGAGCGGTTAAAGCAAGTCATCGGTGCCAAGAATAAGCTGGCGAATCAGATGGATAACTTGTCTGTATCGGACAAGCATTACGACAAGAAGTATGAGGATATGCATGTGCGCCTGGACAAGCTCTATGATGAGATAGAAGAAATCGAAACTCTGATTGAAGAAGTGGAGACCAGACTGTATAATATTAGGCAGGAGAAAATATCCGGTGACAATGTGTACCAGTTTTTACTATTCTTTGATAAGCTGTATGACAGATTTACGGATATTGAGAAGAAAACATTCATGAAGAGCTTCCTTGCAGATGTAAATATTTACGAGGAAGAGCAGGCGGACGGAAGAATCCTTCGTAGTCTCAAGTTTCGGTTCCCTGTATTTTTTAATGGGAAAGAGATATACGAATTGGATTGGGACAACGAAAGTACCGTTGA
>JAFSBX010000129.1 GCA_017437065.1 Lachnospiraceae bacterium | reverse complement strand
GCATCGTTATATACAGGATAATTGTCAGGATATGGGCCTTAAATATATTCGCGGGTTGTCTGCTGATATGGATGACCTGCTGACGGAACGGGGACAAAAAGAAGCGGGCGATTTTCTGCAGTATGTGTCATGGTGTGTGGCGGAGGATGTGTATGAGCCATTTCCTGCACCGGTGAAAGCGGCGAATTGTGTGCCGGTAGAAGTGCCTGCAGAGTCAGTGCAGCCAAAACAGCCCGGAGATGTGGTGATTATTACTGACTGTGAGGAAGATAACACGCAGTTAAGAAATATGATAGCTCGTTTTCAGAACAAATTAGGGATATCCAGCCGTGTGGTCAATATTCGGGAATATCCGATAAAAGGCGGATGTTTAGGGTGCTTTAATTGTGCAGTATCGGGAAAATGTATTTATACAGATGGGTTTGATGCGTTTCTGCGCAATCATATTCAAACAGCGGATGCTATGGTGTTTGCATTTCGTATTAAAGATCATTCTATGGGGTCTGTGTTTAAGCAGTATAATGATCGTGAGTTCTGTAATGGGCATCGTACAGTTACAATGGGTATGCCGGTAGGCTATTTAATCAGTGGAAATTACAGCGAAGAGTATAATTTGCAGATGATTGTAGAGGCACGCAGTGAAGTGGGGGGCAATTTCTTAGCCGGCGTAGCAACCGATGAGTACAACCCGAATCAAGAAATTGATGCTATGGCAGCCAAATTGCAATATGCGCTCACACAAAAATATGCACAGCCGCAGAATTTTTATGGCGTCGGCGGGATGAAAATATTTCGGGACCTGATTTATTTGATGCAAGGTATGATGAAAGCGGACCATAAATTTTATAAAGCGCATGGTCAGTATGATTTCCCGCAAAAGAAAAAAGGTATGGTAATAAAAATGTACTTGGTGGGTGCGCTGCTTTCCAATCCAAAACTTAAAGGCAAAATGGGAAATAAAATGAATGAAGGCATGATTGCTCCATATAAAAAAGTGTTAGACAGTATCAAGAAATAAACGGCATAATAGGACAGTGTTTATTCATACAGTGAAAATAGCAAATAAACAGGAGGGAAATATTTTGCTATTAGAACTGGTGAAACAGCTGGTATTTTTGACAGGCTATATCAGTCAAAATGCCTTTCCGCAGCCGTTGGAAGAAGCGGACGAAGAAGAATGGATAAAGCGCCTGCAGCAAGGTGATGCTGAGGCAAAAGAGGTACTTATTCAGCACAATCTTCGTTTGGTAGCACACATTGCAAAGAAGTTTGACAATGTGGCGGAAGATCAGGAAGACTTGATTTCGATAGGCACAATTGGCTTGATTAAAGCAATCAATACGTTTAATCCGGACAAAAAAGCAAAGCTTGGAACTTACGCCGCCCGATGTGTAGAGAACGAAATTCTAATGCATATCAGAGCGCAGCGTAAACACAAATGTGAAATATCGCTTAATGAACCGATTGGTACGGACGCAGAGGGCAATCAGATTAGTTTGCGAGATGTGCTGGGCACAGAGGGTGATATGGTAGCAGAAGAGGTAGAACAGAATTGCGAGTACTTAAACTTGCTGCGGCATATGCATTGCTTGACAGAGAGAGAACAAACTGTGATAACGATGCGATATGGGCTTGCAGGTGTTGAATCTCTGACCCAAAAAGAGGTAGGAGAACAGCTTGGAGTATCTCGTTCATATGTAAGCCGTATTGAAAAGAAAGCGTTGGAAAAACTGATGAAAGCAATAAAATTGCGGGAATAATGCGGGATTTCCTGAAATTCTCCTTGCGTTATGGAAAAATATATGATAAGATAAAAACAACCGAAGAAAATGTTGCCGAAAGAGTGGGATATCCCACTCTTTCTTGTTTATCCGTTGCTTTTTAAGACAGAAATGAGCAGAGTTACAGGTAATAAAACGATGTTTTTAGTATAATTTAAGTTGGAGTGGAGGTGAGACAGATGGGAAAAATCGAAGATAAAATCTGGCAGATGGCTGAACCCCTGGTAGTGGAAAATGGCATGGAGCTGATTGAAGTAGAGTATGTAAAAGAGGGTGCCGAATGGTATCTGCGTCTGTTTCTGGATAAAGACAGTGAAACCGGTATAGATCTTGATGACTGCGAGTTAATCAGTCGTGCGCTGAGTGATTTGCTTGAAGTAGAAGATCCAATCACACAGGCATATCGGTTGGAAGTTTCTTCTCCCGGGATTGAGCGTCCGTTAAAACGTACAAAAGATTTTGTTCGTTTTCAGGGGGAAAAGGTACAGGTAAAAACATTTAGTGAAGTAGATGGCCGAAAACAGTTTATTGGAATTTTGGGAGAAACCACAGAGGAAATTGTTACAGTGGATGTAGATGGTACAATCATTCAAATTCCAAGAGAAAAAGTGAGCAAGGCGAATCTGGTTTGGGAGTTTTAATTAGGAGGAATAGGAAAAGTGAGTAATGAATTATTACAGGCGTTACATGACCTGGGGAAAGAAAAGGGTATTGCACCGGAAGTGATTATGGAGGCCGTGGAAGCGGCACTGATTTCTGCGTATAAAAAGAATTTTGGTTCTACACAGAATGTACAGGTATCTGTTGATCAGGTAACTGGTGATTTTCATGTATACACAATTTACAACGTAGTAGAAGTTGTGGAAAATGATAAAACCGAAATCTCTTTGGAAGATGCCCAGAAATTACTGCCTTCTTATGAAATTGGAGATATTGTTACTGAAGAAGTAACTCCTAGAAATTTTGGCCGTATTGCTGCGCAGACAGCAAAACAGGTAGTGGTGCAGCGTCTGCGTGAAGCAGAAAGAGGCATGATTTACAGCGAATTCTCCGATAGAGAAAGCGATATTGTTACCGGTACAATTCAGCGTATTGAAAATCGCAACTGTTATATCGATTTAGGGAAAATTGAAGCAGTGCTGGGGCCTGGTGAACAGATTCCGGGTGAAGAATATGAAATGTTTGATCGTGTAAAAACTTATGTTGTAGAAGTGCGTAAATCTGCAAAAGGGCCGCAGATTATGGTGTCTCGTACACATCCAGGGCTGTTGAAACGTCTGTTTGAACTGGAAGTGCCTGAAATTCAGGAAGGTGTAGTAGAAATCAAATCTGTTGCCAGAGAAGCTGGTTCTCGTTCTAAGCTGAGTGTATATTCTCATGATGAAAATGTAGATTGCATTGGTGCATGTATCGGTGCAAAAGGCTCTCGTGTACAGGCTATTGTAGATGAGCTGCGCGGCGAAAAAATTGACATTGTAAAATGGGATGAAGATCCTGCGCTGTACATTGCCAGTGCATTGAGTCCGGCAAAAGTAGTAGATGTGCAGATTAATGAAGAAGAAAAGAAAGCACGTGTTATTGTGCCGGATTACCAGCTGTCTTTAGCTATTGGGAAAGAAGGACAGAATGCGCGTCTGGCAGCGAAACTGACCGGTTGGAAAATTGATATCAAGAGCGAAACACAGGCACAGGAAGCCGGTATTGATTATGGTCAGAATGATGTATACGATGTATACGAAGAAGACTATCTGGAGGACTAATTATGCCGAAAAAGATACCGCAGAGAACTTGTATGGCATGCCAGGAAAAGAAAGATAAGCGGGATCTGGTGCGGATTGTGCGCTCTCCGGAGGGCGAAATTTCTGTTGACTTGACAGGAAAAAAACCGGGCAGAGGTGCTTATATTTGTCCAAACCTGGAGTGCCTGAATAAAGTGATTAAAAGTAAACGGCTGGAACGTAGCCTGGAAACGGCTATTTCACAGGAAATATATGAATCGTTAAAGGAACAGCTGACATGAACAAACAAGGGATTTTAACCATGTTGGGGTTTGCGCAGAAAGCAGGAAAACTGGTAGCGGGCGAAGCTGCGGTGGAAAATTTTCTGAAAAAGCAAAAAATCGTACTGATCGTGGTATCAGAAGAGATTTCTGAGAACAGAATGATATTCTGGAAGCGTCAGGCTGAATTTTACAATGTACCTTTAGTAACTGTAGATATCGAAAAAATTGATTTGGGCTGGGCAATCGGGAGTTCGCCAAAGGCAGTTATCGGTATTATGGATCAGGGCATGGCCGATGCAGTACGAAAAAAGATAGCGGAATAATAAAACTGTAATACGAAATGATGATCAACTATAATCGACCGATGGGCCGATGGAAAGACGGGTGGTTTGATGAGCAAAGCGCGAGTTTATGAAATCGCAAAAGAATTGAATGTCGACAGCAAGCTTGTAATTGAAAAGCTGAAAGGCATGAATGTAGAAGTGAAAAATCATATGAGCTCTGTGAGCGAAGAAGATACTGCTAAAGTAAAACAGGCTTTTCAGAAACCGGAAAAGAAAGTAGAAAAACCTGTTGAGAAAAAGCCTGCTGATAAACCTGAACAAAAACCTTCCGAACAGAAGGCACCGGAACAAAGACTGCAGGATCAGAAAAAACCAAGAAACGATTTTAATAAAAATGATTCTGGTAAAAAAGAATTCAACAAAGAATTTAACGGACAGAATAGAAACCAGAATTTTAACAAAGATAATCATAATAAAGATAGAGAGCACGGGAATAGAGATATGCAGCAGAAAAACGGGCAGCGTCCACAGGGTAATCAGGCCAAACCTTTTGTACAGGATAAAAACGATAACAGACGCGAAGGCGGTTATAACAAAGAAAGAAACAATGACAGAAATAATGATAACCGCAACAGCAATCGTGATTTCAACCGTGATAACAACCG
>JAFSBX010000128.1 GCA_017437065.1 Lachnospiraceae bacterium | reverse complement strand
TTTCAGGTTTTACAAGAGATTAAAATTTAAAAGAAGGGGATTGACAGCCCATTTTAGTGGATGTATTATCTTACTCCGGAAGGCAAAGGCGTCTTTTATGTAAAAATGCATAAAAGACGTTTTTGCCTTTTTGTGGTCATATATCTGGAGAAAGGAGTGTGGAGATTATGATGAATGATTTAACTGTGGGTAAGCCTGAAGCTGTATTATGGAAGTTCTGTATGCCTTTGTTTGGAAGTGTTGTATTCCAGCAGCTTTACAATATTGCCGACAGTTTTGTAGCTGGAAAGTTTATAGGTGAAAATGCCCTGGCAGCAGTAGGAAATAGTTATGAGGTTACGCTTATATTTATAGCATTTGCCTTCGGTTGTAATATGGGATGTTCTGTGATCGTATCCCAATTTTTTGGTGCAAAAAGATATGGGGAGATGAAAACGGCTGTTTATACAGCAATGATTACAAGTGCGGTAATCTGTATTCTTCTCATGGCTGTCGGGTTGGTATTTTGTGATTCCTTACTTGGGGTTATCAATACACCGGAAGAATTGATGATTGATTCCAAATTATATCTGGATATTTATATCTGGGGATTGCCGTTTGTCTTTTTTTATAATATTGCGACAGGGATATTTTCTGCCTTAGGAGATTCAAAAACGCCGTTTTATTTTCTTGCGGTTTCTTCTACATCGAATATCGTAGTGGACATTCTTTTTGTTACTGTTTTTCGTATGGGAGTATCAGGGGTAGCCTGGGCAACTTTCCTGTGTCAGGGAATAAGCTGTATGGCAGCTGTTTTTGTTGTATTTCAAAGATTGGCAGGAATAGAAACAGATAAAGTTCCATTTTTTTCAATTGATATTTTAAAGAGAATTATGACAGTTGCAGTACCAAGTATCTTACAGCAGAGCTTTATCTCTGTGGGAAATATCATTATTCAAGGAACGATTAACGGATTTGGTTCCGGTGTCATGGCAGGATACTCAGCTGCGGTGAAATTGAATAATCTTGTGATCACATCATTTACGACTTTGGGAAACGGAATCTCAAATTATACAGCACAGAATATTGGAGCTGGAAAACTGCTGCGAATACGTGGTGGATTTCGGGCAGGCATTAAGATGGTCTGGATGCTTAGTGCACCGCTGTTTGTGCTTTATTTTTTTGCGGGAAAATGGATTTTGT
This sequence comes from Lachnospiraceae bacterium, assembly GCA_017437065.1. GTDB lineage: Bacteria > Bacillota > Clostridia > Lachnospirales > Lachnospiraceae > RGIG3002. The sequence goes on along the minus strand of JAFSBX010000128.1, from coordinate 2,970 downwards.
ATGCTTTTATTGATGACCCAACGGCGCTGGCACTTCAAACAGGTATCAGTTTTCTGCGTATCCTGTCACCATTTTATTTTATAATTTCCATGAAGTTTGTTGCAGATGGAATACTGCGTGGTGCCGGAATGATGGGAAAGTTTATGGTTGCGACTTTTCTCGATCTGATTTTGAGGGTTGGACTTGCGATTTTGTTATCACATACAATCTTAAGAGAAACAGGAATCTGGTGTGCATGGCCAATTGGCTGGACGGTTGCTGCTTTGCTTTCTCTGATGTTCTATAAAACGGGAAAGTGGAATAAGCAAAAGAAAAATGGATGATAAAAAATTAAAAAAAGTAATTGACAAATTTTTTTGCTGGGTGTATTATCCAACACGTAAAGGCAAAGACGTCTTTGAGATAAAGTTCTCAGAGACGTTTTTTACATTTAAAACATAAAAATGCAATTTGATTCAGAAGGCAAGGGCGTCTTTTTTGGTGCAGGTATTAGTACCATGAAAGACAACCTTGCCTTTTGTTTTTTCAAATTGGAAGGAGTGACATTATGAAAAATGTATCAGATTATTTTGGATGTAAAGTTTTTGATGACAGAGTAATGAAAGCAAATTTGTCCGCAAAGGTTTATCAATCTTTGAGAAAAACCATTGACGAAGGCGAAAAGCTTGATATTGGTGTGGCAAATGCTGTGGCAGCAGCAATGAAAGATTGGGCTGTTGCGAACGGTGCAACACACTATACACATTGGTTTCAGCCGCTTACCGGTGTAACCGCAGAGAAACATGACAGTTTCATTTCCCCTTCTCCTGATGGTGGTGTGATTATGGAATTCTCCGGAAAAGAATTGATCAAGGGTGAGCCGGATGCGTCTTCTTTCCCTTCCGGAGGACTCCGAGCCACCTTTGAAGCAAGAGGATATACAGCATGGGATCCTACTTCTTACGCATTCATTAAGGGTAAAACATTATGTATTCCTACCGCTTTTTGTTCATATGGAGGGGAAGCGCTGGATAAAAAAACTCCGTTGCTTCGTTCTATGGAGGCACTGAATAAGCATGCTCTTCGAATTCTTCACTTATTTGGAAATGATGATGTAAGATGTGTCCGAACTTCCGTAGGACCGGAACAGGAATATTTTCTTATCACTCAGGAAATGTATGAACAGAGAAAAGATCTCAGATTTACGGGGCGTACTCTTTTTGGTGCGAAGCCGCCAAAGGGACAGGAAATGGACGATCACTACTTCGGTGTGATCAAACCACGAGTTGCCGCTTATATGGAAGAACTGAATGAGGAATTGTGGAAGTTAGGCATTCTGGCAAAAACAGAACATAACGAGGTAGCTCCGGCGCAGCATGAGCTTGCACCTATCTATACAACAACAAATATTGCAACCGATCATAATCAGTTAACCATGGAAATTATGCAGAAAGTAGCTGCAAAGCATGGTCTGGTATGTCTCCTTCACGAAAAACCTTTTGCCGGAGTGAATGGCAGCGGAAAGCATAACAACTGGTCACTGGCAACAGATAAAGGTGTGAACCTTTTATCCCCGGGAGAAACACCTTATGAGAATGCACAGTTTTTATTGTTCTTATGTGCAGTGATCAAGGCGGTGGATGATTATCAGGATCTTCTTCGTCTTTCTGTTGCCACTGCTGGAAATGATCACCGTCTGGGTGCAAATGAGGCACCTCCGGCTGTTGTTTCTATCTTCCTTGGTGATGAATTGAATGGAGTATTGGAAGCGATTGAGACAGATACACCATATGCTGGGGCAGAAAAGACGCAGATGAAGCTTGGTGTAGATGTGCTTCCGAAATTTAATCGTGATACCACAGATCGTAACCGTACATCACCTTTTGCATTTACCGGAAATAAATTTGAGTTCCGAATGCTGGGTTCCTCTAACAGCATTGCTTGTGCCAATATTATGCTGAACAGTGCTGTGGCAGAAAGCTTAAAAGTCTATGCGGACAGACTGGAAAAAGCGGAAAACTTTGAGGAGGATTTGCGTGAGGTGATTCAAAAGACCATCAAAGATCATAAGCATATCATTTTCAATGGAAATGGTTATGATGATGCATGGCTGAAGGAGGCAACCGAAAAGAGAGGACTTTTGAATTATAGCACAACGCCTGACTGTGTTCCGCACCTTCTAGATAAAAAGAATGTACAGATGCTGACGTCTCATAAGGTATTTTCTGAGGCAGAATTGAAATCCCGATGTGAGATTATGCTGGAAAACTACTGTAAAACCGTTTTGATCGAGGCAAATACGATGATCGATATGGCAAGGACGGAGATTGCTCCGGCGGTAAGTGCTTATACGTTTGACCTTGCAAACACAGCTGCAGCGAAGAAACACGTGGATATGTCTGTTTCCTGCAATTATGAAGCTGATCTGTTAAAGAAGCTGGCAAGACTGGAAGACCAGATTGCAGTAAAAACAGATGAATTAGAAGACGCGGTTATGAAACTGCAGGAGGAAGAATGTGTTGAAACGGAGGCATTTATGATCCGGGATTTGCTCCTGGATAAAATGGGTGAACTCAGGATTGCCTGTGATGAGGCAGAAACACTGACAGCAAAGAAATACTGGCCATTCCCGACCTATGGAAGTTTGCTGTTTGGAATAAAGTAGAGAAAGAATGACTTGATTTTATGGAGGTAGCTTCCTATGTGTTCTATTATGGGGTATTGCAGCAGCAGTGCTGCCTTTGATGTTTTTATGAAAGGTTTTGAAAGGACCATATCCAGAGGCCCGGATGATACCCGTGTGGTTCAGACCGCAGACGGTCTTCTGGGATTTCACAGGTTGGCAATCATGGGACCTGCACCATCAGGTATGCAGCCATTCAAGCTCGGAGACAGTTATGTGGTTTGCAATGGAGAGATTTATGGATTTGAGAAATTCAAAAAAGAACTGTCAGGAAAATATACATTTGAGAGTGACTCCGATTGTGAAAT
>JAFSBX010000127.1 GCA_017437065.1 Lachnospiraceae bacterium | reverse complement strand
TTCAACCACCATTGCACCGGCTACCATGTTTTGTAACACAGTGTCTTATACGATGTCCACAGGCGTAAGTTCGGCTCGTTCCGAGCCTACAGGATAATTATTATCAGATTGCCAGTTTCAGTATACGTAAGCCTTCTTCCCGAATATTGATTGCTGCATTGAGATCCCGGTCTATGGTAAGACCACATTCGCACTTATAAATCCTTTCGGAAAGAGTTAATTTCTTTCTTTTTCCACACCGGCTGCAGATTTGGGAGGAAGGATACCACTTATCCACTTTGATAAAGTACTTGCCACGGTCACGAAGTTTATATTCCAGCATGTTTAGGAACATTCCGTACCCGTTGTCCATAGTGGCTTTTCCGTTTCCAAAACCTTTATTGGAGAGAAATCTCATATTAAGGGATTCTACACAAACAACGTCATACTGATTGGCTATCTCAGCAGACCTTTTATGAAGATGATCCAGTCTTTGGTTGGAGATGTGCTTGTGGATTTTGGAAATTTTTTGCTGTTGTTTTTTATAGTTGTTACTGCCGATGGTTTTATGCTTTAACTTCCTCTGTGCCCGGGCAAGTTTTTTCTGGCTCATACGATAGTATTTGTGTCCCATGTCAGAGTTGCCTTCGGAATCTTTGTAAAGACCATCCGATTTATAATCAATTCCAAGTACTTTTTTCGGGTTGTTCATGGGAGTAACTGTTTCATCATACTCAAACAAAACAGAAGCGTAGTACTTTCCGTCACTGTCCTGCGAAATGGTGGCTGACTTTAACACCCAGTCCGTTTCCGGTCTACGATGAAGCACTGCTTTAACGAAACCAATTTTCGGAAGCCGGATGCTGTTCTCTGTCAAGGAGATTGTTCCGTTCTGGTTGTTTGTGGTATAGGATTTCCGGCTGCGTTTTGCAGATTTGAATTTCGGAAATCCGATTCGCTTATCCCGGAAGAAGTTATTATAGGCGCTTTGCAGATGAAGCTGTTCGTTGGCAAGAGCAAGACTGTCTGCTTCCTTCAGATAGGGATATTCTTTTTTATACATCGCAGGAGTATTAGTGAGTTTTTTCCCGGTAGACTGATAATAGGCAATCTTGTCAGCGAGCATTAAGTTATAAACCTTCCGGCAACAGCCAAAGGTTTTGGCAAATAGAACGCATTGTTCACTTGTAGGATATAACCTGTATTTAATTGCTTTGTTTGCCATTTATTCTCCTTGGGAAAGAATATATTTCCTGATGATTTCTGTGGTAACACCTCCGGTTGTAATAAGACAGTAGGAACTGCTCCGGAAGAATTCTTTCCACAGTTTTGTTCGGATAGCAGGAAATTCCTGCTTTATAATCCTGCTACTTGCGGATTTATAAGCGTTGAAAAATTTTACCAGGTCCGTATCAGGTCTTGCTGTAAACAGAATGTGAACATGATCTTTATCATGATTCCACTCTTTTATACATATGTGATAGTTTGGAGCGACATAATCAAAAATTTCCAAAAGATGTTTTGAGATATCGTTATCAATCACTTTCCGACGGTATTTTATAACCAAAACAAGATGATAATATATTTCAAAAACGGAATGGTTATTGGTTTGTAAGTTTCTCGGCCTACCCATAAAAGAATTATAACACAAACGGC
>JAFSBX010000126.1 GCA_017437065.1 Lachnospiraceae bacterium | reverse complement strand
CGGTCCAAGACTTGTTTTCAAAAAGTCTTTAAAGATTGCCGGCCTTCCTCACAGTATACGCATGCATTCTCTGCGACACAGCTATGCAACTCATCTTTTGGAAGATGGTGTTGATATAAGATATATTCAAACCTTGTTAGGGCATCGTTCCCCTAAGTCCACTGAAATCTATCTTCATGTTAGCAACAAGGCATTATTAGGTGTTCAGAGTCCTTTTGATAAGAGAGCTGGTGAAATAAATGGGTAATCCTACAGTACAGGATATATTCCACCAGTTTTATCCACTCTATTTAAAGCAGTATTCTCCTTCCCCTCAGCAGGCAAAGGTGGCTCATTGTATTATCAACTGCAAGACCGGAGCTTATGGTGCTAACGTACAATTCTGTGAAGACTGTGGACATCCACAGATTCACTATAATTCCTGTCGTAACAGATGCTGTCCCATGTGCCAGGCGCTCCCAAAAGAAAAATGGATGGATAAACGTCGCGAAGATGTTCTCGAAGCTCCTTATTTCCATGTGGTATTTACCGTTCCTCAGGAATTAAACCCTTTAATCTATAGCAACCAACAACTTTTGTATGATGCACTGTATCATTCTGTTTCTGCAACGATCAATGAGTTAACAGCCGATACCAAGCATCTCGGTGCAAGGGTGGGATATATTTGTGTATTACACACCTGGGGTTCCGAAATGAATTATCATCCCCATATTCATGTTATCCTGCTTGGCGGTGGCCTGACTGCTAAAAATCAGTGGCGTGATAAAGGGGAAGAATTCTTCCTTCCGGTAAAGATTTTGTCAAAGCTGTTTCGTGGTAAATATATGGATGAGCTTAAAACGCTGTGGGAAAATGATAAACTCAGGTTCCATGGAAGTAGTGAAAAATACCGAAATCACTATACCTTTAAAGAACTATTGGATCTCTGTTATAAAAAGGACTGGATACCTCATTGTAAGAAAACTTTTAATGGTGCACGGTCTGTGATTAACTATCTTGGAAAATATACTCACAGGATTGCCATCAGCAATCACAGACTCATCCGTATGGACGAAAATACTGTCAGTTATTATGTAAAAGATTATCGTGAAAAAGGCAGATGGAAGGAGCATACGGTTTCCGGAGTTGAATTCATCCGCAGATTTCTTATGCATGTACCACCAAAACGCTTTGTCAGAATCAGACATTACGGATTGCTGTGTACCAGAAGCAAAAACAAGCATCTGACATTATGCCGAAATCTTCTTGGCTGCAAACAGTATCTTTCACGATTAAAAAATATGGAAGCACCACAAATACTTGAAACCCTGTATGGCATTAAGATTACTGTATGCAAATGCTGTGGAGGACATCTTGGAAAACCACAGCAAAGAATACCTTTACGAATTTAAAATGTGAAATTCATATCTTTTAGGAAGCCTCAGAAATGAGGTCTTTTTGGCGTGCGTTGATTTTGAAATGAGACTCCAGATGTAATAACATAACTATTACATTTCGAAAAAGGGTAAAAATTGAAAGCCCATACATACCGGCTTCGATGACGCTTACTTTGTTCACTTTGGCAAAATCAAACGCAGCACAAACGAAAGGGCAGTTTTTCTAAATATTGCAGGACTGCTTTTTCGTTTGTGCCGCTATTGATTGTAGCCTAAAGAAGTTTCCTCTTTTCTTAAAACAAATTATAACACCTATAACATAATCTATCTACTATATTAAAAAGCCAACCTAATTGCTCCAATCGGTTCTACTCCCTTCTTTATGTCACTATCTCCATTTCGCCTTTTAAATTTAATCAAATGCTTTTTGAGATACTTTATACCAACTTTTTATATAGGAATTTTTTAATAAATCATTATTTTCACTAACTAATACAAGAAATAATCTGGTTAATCCATCCCATTTAGAAATATCTCCCTTTAT
>JAFSBX010000125.1 GCA_017437065.1 Lachnospiraceae bacterium | reverse complement strand
TATCATGTTATTTCTTGTTTGTCAACAACTTTTTTTATCTTTTTTTGTAAATCTTTTTTAAACAAGATTTACAACGGAGAAGGAGGGATTTGAACCCTCGCGCCGCTATTAACGACCTGCACCCTTTCCAGGGGTGTCCCTTCAGCCTCTTGGGTACTTCTCCAAAGCTAATTCATTATTTCTATCAAATTGCCACGGAGAAAATATCTCCAACGGAGAGGGTGGGATTCGAACCCACGCGCCCTTGCGGACAAACGGTTTTCAAGACCGCCTCGTTATGACCACTTCGATACCTCTCCATATTGTTGCTGACTTGTTTTGTTCTCGCCAGCGCAAGATTTAGTATATCCATATTGTACCTTTTTGTCAACAACTTTTTTATCTTTTTTTAACTTTTTTTCATATATGCCATTTTTCCTTGAAAATACGGCACTTTTTTCATTTTAGTTTTGTCGTATCTTAATACTCGTTTAAAAATGCTTCTGCAATTTTTAAATCCTCCGGTGTAGTGATTTTCATATTGTGATAATCACCTTCTACTAATTTCACCGGCACATTACAAAAATATTCTACTACCATAGCATCATCTGTAATAAGAACACCTGCCTGGTGCAGATTTTCTTCTTCCTGTTCCAATCTGTTATAGGCGTCTTTAATCAATTCAAACTCAAACACCTGTGGTGTCTGCACCATCCAGAGCTTATCCCTGCGGGGTGTTTCTTTTGCAAATCTGTTTTCATCGGCTATTTTTATTGTATCTTTTGCGGGCATTGCAGCAACACAGGCACGATTTTTTACCGCACTTTCATAAGTCCGTTCCAAAATCCCCGTATTCAGAAAAGGACGCGCACCATCATGGATAAACAAATAATTGCATTGTCCTATTGCTTTTATCCCATTGATAACAGAATGATATCTTTCTTTTCCGCCCTCTACTATTTTACTTATCTTTTTTAACCCAAATCGCTCTACAATTTCCTGACGACAGTATTCTTCTTCTCCTCTTCCGGTCACAAGAATCACTTCATCTATAAAACTGTCTTCCAATGCCTTTAGGCAATAGAAAAGTACCGGCTTATCCTGAATAAGCAGGTATTGCTTATGTACATCGCTCTGCATACGCTTTCCCTGTCCGGCAGCCAGTACAATTGCTGTTGTTTTCACTTTCATTAACGTTCTCCCAGCTTTAAATTTGGCACTGCATTTAAATCAAAACCATGCCGCGTTCCCTTTAAATATTCATAATATCCTGCTGTTCCAATCATAGCTGCATTGTCAGTACACAAAATAGGGGACGGATAATAAAATTTAATCCCTTTGCTCTGACACTCTTTCTCAAATGCCTCTCTCAAAGATGAGTTAGACGCCACTCCGCCCGCAATGGCAAATTTATCCAAACCATATTCTTTGACTGCATGAAGAGAATGCTCTACAAGGACATCTATAACTGCTTTTTGGAACGAAGCAGCTACATCTGCTGTATTTACAGTCTCTCCCTTCATTTCACAGGAATTTAAATAATTCAGTACCGCAGATTTTAATCCGCTGAAACTAAAATCATACATGTTTTCTTCTACTTTTGCACGCGGAAAATGAATAGCTTCCGGATTGCCTTCTTTTGACAACTTATCAATTTTAGGACCTCCCGGATATCCCAGACCGATTGCTCTTGCCACCTTATCAAATGCCTCTCCTGCCGCATCATCTCTTGTACGCCCGATAATTTCATATTCTCCGTAATCTTTCACTACTACCAGATGCGAATGTCCACCCGAAACAACAAGGCATACAAAAGGCGGCTCCAACTCCTTATTTTCTATGAAGTTGGCGCTGATATGTCCTTCAATATGATGCACTCCCACAAGTGGTTTTCCTGTTGCAAAGCTGAGTGCTTTTGCTGCAGACACACCTACCAAAAGCGCACCTACCAGTCCCGGACCGTAAGTAACTGCTATGGCATCAATCTGTTGCAGGGTTGTTCCCGCTTCTTCAAGTGCCTCTTCTATTACCTGATTAATTTTTTCAATATGTTTTCTTGATGCGATTTCCGGCACTACTCCACCATATAGGGTATGTAATGCAATCTGTGATGAGATAACATTGGATAACACTTCCCTACCGTTTTTTACTACAGCAGCTGCTGTTTCATCACAGGAGCTTTCTATCGCAAGTATTTGTATTTCCTTTTCACCCATGTTTCTATTCAACAAGGTCCCATCCGTAAATCTTCCAGTGACCTTCCGCATCCTTTCTTAATAAAAATTTTTCCTGACTTTTAATATTTCTTTTTTTGTCTTTTGTTATATAAAATGTACAATAAAGACGTGCCCAATCGGAGCCACCCTCACTAAATTCTTCCACATCCGTACTACTGGATGTATAGAAACCTGTTATAACATACTTCTCTTTTTTAAACTGCGCGATATCATCTTTTAAATCCTGCAGATATACGTCCTGCTCTTTAGCCGCTACCAATTCATCATCATAAATCTGCTGAATTTTTACTGCCAACTGTTCCAATTCTTCATTCGTATACTTTTCGCCATAAAAACATTTGGTGATTTCAGCAAAATATTTTACAACTTCTTTTGGAGTTGGTGGATAATCTGTTTCCAAATTCCGCAAAAGTACATTTTGCACCTCTGTAACTTCCACATATTCCTCTTCCGACGGGTTATCTGCTCCTTTGTTTGCGATATAGTAATAATACCCAATTACCGCACACACCAATACAATAAGAATCAGCATTCCCTTTGTTCCCTTGAATCTTGACATAACCTCAGCCCCCTTCTTTAGTCTTCACTAAACTTTAGTTCCACACTCTTCCCATCTTTTCCGGCAATTGCACGCGGAAAAATTTTCCTTACTTCCGGCATAAATTCCTCTGCATAAGTCAGGGACGGACTGTAATGTGTCAGCCACATTTCCCCTACATCCGCTGTTTTTGCCAGTTTGGCTGCTTCATAAAATGTCATATGTTTATGTTCTTTTGCCTTTTCCTGCTTGTCCGGCTCACCATACATACCTTCACATATGAATAAATCAGCACCTACTGCATTTTTTGCAATGCTTTCTGTCGGTCTGGTATCGGTACAATATGTTACTTTCAGCCCTTTTCTTTCCTCGCCAAGCACCATGTCCGGAGTCAGCACGCCGGTTTCTGTTTCAATTGTTTCTCCCTTTTGAAGTCTGTTCCAATACTTTTTTTCTATTCCCAGTTCCATCGCTTTATCTAATTGGAACTTGCCTTTTCGCTCTACTACAATACTGTAACCATAACAGATTACATTATGATTTACCCGAAATGCTTCAATTCGAAAACCATCAAAGGAAAAGCTCTGCTCATTTTCCGTAATTTCCACGCATTTTATTTCAAAAGGCAATTCCGGCGCAATCACCCGAAGTGCAGATACAATTCTTGTAAGTCCTTTTGGACCGATAATCAAAAGTGGCTCTGTTCGTTCCGCATTTCCCATTGTTAAAAGCATTCCCGGCAGTCCACTGACATGATCCGCATGAAAATGAGTAAAACATATAATATCAATAGGTTTCGGGCTCCACCCTTTCTCCTTCATAGCAATCTGTGTACCTTCTCCACAGTCAATCAATATACTCTTTCCGTTATATCTTGCCATAAGGGCTGTTAACCAACGATATGGCAAAGGCATCATGCCTCCGGTTCCAAGCAAGCAAATATCCAGCATGTTTTGTCTCCATTTCCAATTATTTGACACTTTCCTTCGTGTCTTACATTTACCTATAGCATTTCTGTTACTTCTTTCTTTTCCACAGGTATCTGAAATTTATCTGTAATTTTTTTATAACATTCCTCACACAAATCAAACGCTTCCGACTGCCCGTCATTTTTACTGAAATAACCAAAAGTATGCTTTATCTGAATTCCTTCTGCTTTTAATATTCCATTCTCTACGGGTAACTCTTTTTTGCAACAATTGCAAATTACGGAAACAAGCTCTGTTTCTTTCGCATCTAAATAAATTCTCATGTCTTCTCCCATCCGCCTGTCTGGTACAACAAATTGCACCGGTGTCTTTTCTGACATATAGGCTGCTAAAATAGTATGTCCATCCTATTAATTATAGCTTGGGCATTATACGAAAGACAGTGGTAATTCTTGAGGTTGTTTCCTATCTCTTCCACATAATGTTGGCATCTTCCTTCGGTTTATCATAGAAATTTTTCCGAATTCCTTCCGAAACAAATCCCAGCTTCTCATATACATGAATCGCCTCTGCGTTGCTTACTCTGACTTCTAATGTGTAAGCATTAATTCCTCGCTTTTTGCCCTCTTCCATCATAAAGAGAAGCATTGCCGTACCGATTCCTTTTCCCCGGCTCTCCTTCGCCACTACCACATTCGTAATGTCACCTTCATCAAGTGCCTGTATCACACCACAGGAACCGAGTATTTTCCCATCTTCTTCCGCAACAATATAAAAAACATGTTCTCTTTGAATCATTTCTTTAAAAGACTGAGGGCTCCATGGCATAGAAAAGGTTTCTTCCTCTATCCGGCTTACTTCTTCTATGTCCTTTTCTTCCATCTTACGAAACGTTACCATTTTTCTTTTTCTCTGCCTCCAGTCTTTCTCTTTCTGCCTGTGACATACGAAGATACTCCGGTCCGTGCTCTGCCGCTGTCTGTATTTTTCCTTGTAAGTAATATTCTGCTCCAAGCACTGCAACGCTTGCTGCACGCTGTCTGTTCATATGAGCGGGCGCAAAAGAATAGGGTACGCTCATTTTTTCTGCAATCATTTCTTTGAAAACAGGCACTCCGTCTCCAAGGTAAACTACTTCCTTCCCGATTTCATTCAGAACGGAAATAATTTCTTCCATAGGAACCGCACACTGCTCTTTTAAAATTTTTAACACATATTTATCTTCTTTACGTTCAAATGTATAAATTCCCGTATACACCTGACTTCTTCTGGCATCCATAATCGGACAGATTATTTTTTCTGTTCCGTAAAGATTGTAAGCCAGTCCATCTACAGTAGGTACACCTATTAACGGTTTATTAAGCGCCATTCCCAGCCCTTTTGCTGTGGCTGAACCGATACGTAGCCCGGTAAATGAGCCCGGACCTGCTGCCACTGCAATGGCATCTATACTGTCTAAATCCAATTCTACCATTTTTTTAATTTCATCCAACATTGGAAGTAATGTCTGGGAATGTGTTTTTTTATAGTTTATCGTATATTCTGCTATTAATTCATCACCGCACACAACTGCTACCGTTGCAACCAGCCCTGAACTGTCAATTGCCAAAATTTTTATGCCTGTTTCCATTATTGTCAATCCTTTGCCTTTCACGCAAATTTATTTTGTTACTTTTCTTTATGATCCGGTTTTACCTTTGCTCAAATGTGATTTTCCGATAGTCAAAACCTTTTTCCAAATCTTTTTCTATTGTGATGCAGGTATAGTTTTTTGGTAAAATTTCTTCTATCAGATTCGCCCATTCTATAAAGCAGATTCCATTACCGTAAAAGTAATCTTCATATCCGATTTCATCCATTTCCTCTACATCACCGATGCGGTAAACATCGAAATGATAAAATGGCAGTCTGCCTTCTTCGTATACCTGTACAATTGTAAAAGTCGGACTGTTTATTGGTTCTGTAATTTCCAGTCCTTTAGCAACTCCCTGCGTAAATACTGTTTTACCTACACCTAAATCTCCAATCAGGGTAAATACCTGTCCCGGCACTGCTTTTTCTCCCAATTGTTTCCCAAGTGCAAACGTTTCTTCTGCACTGTTTGTTTCATATATTTTCATGCTGTTTTCAGCCTTTCTTTCAAAATATCCTGTTATTCATCGCTAATTCACTTAAACTCATATACTATTTCCTTAGAGTTTTCTTTGTATTAGTTTCTGATTTTTACCTTGGAAGGTGGCATATGAGTGGAAATAATTTCGATGACTTTAGCCTTATTTTCTCCTAAATCTTTTTTCGGAAAAATGGATGCGTTCACTCTGGATGTATACACAATAATGCTTTTACCTGTGGATACTGCTTTATACATCTGAGCCCACTCCTGCTTTTCTTCTGTATCATCCTGTGAAACTGTAATTCCTTCTTCATCCAGTTTGTAGTGAAGTGGTTTCTTAAATGCAGGTGTCATCAGTGCCTGCTGCTTTGATTTTATAAATAATGTCCACGGAAGATATGCTAAAATCACAATTCCCGCAATCAGGAACAATACTCCCCGCCCCATTGAAAACGCTACAATCATCAACGCGCCTACTACTGTTCCCAAAAGTCCTGCCGCACTGTTGTAAGTGTGATGCAGCATATAATCGTATAAAACACCTGCATCAATTTTTACATCAAATTCAATTTCCATTCTGTCTGTTTCCTTTTTCTGTAAATTATAGTTTTCCTAATTCTATTATAAAAAAAAATAGAATAAAGTGCAAGTGTGCCACTTTATCCTATTCCTAAATCATGCTACAACCGTAGGAACATTTTCACATTTATAACCGAATTAATCTACTTTATAAACCTTAACCTTGAATTTCCCAATAAAATCTCTATATTCTGCTGACAAGGTATACTCATCTGTACTGTCCAAATTGAAATATGTTACCAACTTGTCTGCACTGTCTAATTCGTATACTGCGTTCCCCTCAGAATCATACAGTATCATGTCTAAATTCTCATGTCTTTTATCTGCTGCAAATGAAAATTTTATTCTATCGCCTGCTTCCCCCAAAAATGAGATAGTAGACGTGCGTGTTGTCGGTTCTGTATAAGTTTGGTTCATGCTCCCTAATACCTTACCATTATGGTTCATCATTAACCAAGTACCTAACAAGACAACTATCACAATGCTAATACCGATTATTATACTTTTCTTTTTCATTTCCATAGCCCTCGCTTTTATCCTTTCGTAAACACTTCTAATATGTTGCACTGCTTTCAACTTTATTTCTCATTTTAAAAACAAATTCTTCATATGGTATTAGTAATAACACAACCAATATTGCATATGAAACATTAAAAATCTTACTGCTAACAGTCTCCGTCTCATTCGATGTTAAATTTTCAAAATAATATGCTTTGCTACTGTCAAAATAATGGAAATCAAATATATTTTCATTCCGGTTATATTTTTTCTGTTTCTCGTCCAACCATTGTATAAACTCCGCTACATATTCCTGTGGCGTTTCCACATAAATGCTTAAATATGCATCCCCATCAAATGCGTATTTTACATACACTTCTTTCACTAAACTACCATATGGCAATTCTGCAAACATACTATCTGCCTGTGCAATCTGCTCATAAGTTTCTTTTGTTATTTCTTCTACATGCATGTAACCATTATCACCAAACATTTCCGCAACAAAAGTTTTGAATCCAAAATAAACCGGTAAATATCCAACTACAAGTACAGTTACCAATGCTATCCTCAAAATCCGAAGCGCTATCTTATTCAAGTTTTTTCTACTGCCTTTCCTACACTCTATATCATTTCTAACCACTTGATTTTAACACTAAAATCTCTATCTTTCTTGGAAAAAGAACAACATTTTTCTTAATATGTCAAATTTACAAATTGGAATTTATACATATCCCTACTGTTTTCTTTTTAGTAGAGGATTTTCCTGATACTCACTCCGACTGTTTCAACTTTTTCTCTTTTTCAGTCGGGTGGTTCCATGGTACTCTTCCCGACTATTTCAACTTTTTCCCTTTTCCAGTCGGGTGGTTCCATGGTACTCTTCCCGACTATTTCAACTTTTTCCCTTTTCCAGTCGGGTGGTTCCATGGTACTCTTCCCGACTGTTTCAACTTTTTCTCTTTTCCAGTCGGATAGTTCCATAGTACTCTTCCCGACTGTTTCAACTTTTTCTCTTTTCCAGTCGGATAGTTCCATAGTACTCT
>JAFSBX010000124.1 GCA_017437065.1 Lachnospiraceae bacterium | reverse complement strand
TTTAGGGCTGTAAAAGGAGGACAATCACATGAAAATAATAAATATTGGCATCCTTGCCCATGTAGACGCAGGAAAAACAACATTGACGGAAAGCCTGCTGTACACCAGTGGAGCGATTGCGGAACAAGGAAACGTGGATAAAGGAACTACAAGAACAGACACTATGATTTTGGAACGGCAGCGCGGAATTACCATTCAGACAGCGGTTACTTCTTTTTGCTGGAATGATTATAAAATCAATATCGTGGACACTCCCGGTCATATGGATTTTTTAACCGAAGCATACCGCTCTTTATCTGTCCTTGACGGAGCTGTTTTAGTCATTTCGGCAAAAGACGGCGTACAGGCACAAACCCGTATATTATTCCATGCGCTTCAGAAAATGGACATTCCGACAATTATCTTTATAAATAAGATAGACCAAAATGGGATCGACCTGCGGCGTGTTTACCAAAGCATTAAAGATAAACTTACCAGTGATATGATTGTCATGCAGGAGGTTTCCCTGTCGCCAAAGATAACCATGACCGATATTTCTGATTTGGACAAATGGGATATGATTATTTCCGGAAGCGATGAACTATTAGAACGATATGTTGCAGAGGATTCTTTGGATATACAGGAATTACAATATGAAAAGTGCAAAAGAACCAGATGCTGCTCTTTGTTTCCTGTTTATCATGGGAGTGCAAAAGACAATTTAGGAACAGAAAAACTGATTGAAGCGATTACAGAAACTTTCATTACAGAAACAGACGATATTCAGTCTGAATTATGTGGATATGTTTTTAAGGTTGAGTATACAGAGCGGAAAAAACGGCTTTCTTATTTACGCCTGTATCATGGGACGCTCCATTTACGGGATACCCTGCTGCTGTCAAAAAAGGAAAAAATAAAGATTACAGAAATGTGTATTCCGTCAAATGGTGAAATCGTCCCGGTTGACCATGCCTGTCCGGGAGAAATTGTTATTTTAGCTGATGATACTTTGAAACTGAACGACATTCTGGGAAATGAAAAACTCCTGCCTCACAAAACACGGATTGATAATCCCATGCCATTACTTCGGACAACGGTAGAGCCGCAAAAGCCGGAGCAAAGGGAAGCCCTGTTAAATGCCCTCACAGAGATTGCTGATACAGACCCTCTTTTGCATTTTGACATTGATACTGTTACACATGAGATTATATTATCTTTTTTGGGAAAAGTACAGTTAGAAGTTATTTGTTCGCTATTAGAAGAAAAATATCATGTGGGCGTGGCTATGAAAGAGCCTTCGGTTATTTATCTGGAAAGACCGCAAAAAAAAGCGAGCTACACGATTCATATTGAAGTGCCGCCGAATCCGTTTTGGGCATCTATTGGTTTGACTGTAACACCGCTTCCTGTTGGAAGCGGAACACAATATAAAAGCGAGGTATCTCTCGGCTATTTAAACCAAAGTTTTCAAAATGCCGTCATGGAGGGTGTGCGTTATGGAATGGAGCAGGGCTTATATGGCTGGGGAGTGACAGACTGCCAAATTTGTTTTGATTATGGAGTTTATTACAGCCCGGTCAGCACCCCCGCTGATTTTCGTTTTCTTGCGCCTGTCGTGTTGGAGCAGGCATTGAAAAAAGCAGGAACACAACTGTTGGAACCATACCTTTCCTTTACCCTTTTTGCACCGCAGGAATATCTTTCACGGGCTTATAATGACGCACCAAAGTATTGCGCAATCATTGAATCAACCAGACTTGAAAAAGATGAAGTTATTTTTAAGGGGGAAATCCCTGCCCGTTGTATTGGTGAATATAGAAATGATTTGAATTTTTATACAAATGGAAGAAGTGTCTGCATTACAGAATTAAAAGGGTATCAGGAAACTTCCGGCGAGCCTGTGTTTCAGCCACGCCGCCCGAACAGCCGTTTAGACAAGATCCGGCATATGTTTCAGAAGATAATGTAACATCTTGCGCAATGCAAACGTTCATTGCTGGCTATTGCGAAATATCA
>JAFSBX010000123.1 GCA_017437065.1 Lachnospiraceae bacterium | reverse complement strand
CTCTTCCCGACTATTTCAATTTTTTCCCTTTTCCAGTCGGGTGGTTCCATGGTACTCTTTCCGACTATTTCAACTTTTTCTCTTTTCCAGTCGGACGTTTTCTTGTTACGCAGCCCGACTGCTTCCATATTTTTTCTTTTAAGTCGGATATGTTCCCTTTTTTAGCCCTAAAATCCTATTTTTTAAAGTTAGTCATAGTTCTGTTTCTTGCATGTGATAAATTCAAATCTTTCTATGCAACACCATCAAATATATTCAAAAATACCTTGAATAGCATCAGATACATTAATCATTTCGGAAATTGGTAATCTATCTACTTTTTTATAACAACGAATAGATAAATCCAACAATGCAAACTTTTCGCACTGTATATACCCTTCCGTATTTTCTGTAGACATCCATATATGAAGAGGACCCGGTTTAGAATCATTAATAAATTAATAATAGGACATCCAATTATTTCACCACTAGTATTGAAAAAATCTTGACTGGCAACTATATGTTACTGTCTGTGGAATATTTGCATCTGACTGTTACACCAGAAATACTCTTCTCTGAAACCTGCCACGTAATATGCCAGAGGTCCTGCTCCCTTTCCTGAAATATATATTGCCAGCTCCGGGCATAGTTTTTTATCGGAGCGGTCTATAAGCTCCCACTCATATGGTGTGTCTCCATACTCATCTAAATAGGGAATATATACATAGGCACATTCATCTGTCAGACGTATTGCTTCGCCCAGTTCCGGATTATACCATGTTCCAATAAAATCCTGATTCAAGACATCAGCAAAATCATCAAATTTATTATAACCTTTCGCGTCATTGGCATCAGTGACAGCACTAAAAGATTCATACTCTTCTAGTGAAATCTTACCTTCGAAGTCGGCTTCTGAACCGGTTGATGATGTTATTTCTTTCTCAACTGACATATTTTCCGTGTCATATGCATCCGGAAAAGAGGCATTTGTACCTGTCGCAGAAATCACCTCATCCATTGCGTCTAAAGAAGTTCCATATTCAAAATAAATCGAACCGGCCACATTAAATGTAAGCATATAAAAAGCATCATAATCTTCGTGTGCTACCTTGAATACAATACAATTTTCTGTATAACCATATACATCAAGGTCTGATATAATGTCACCGCCGGTTACCCAAACAGTCCAATTACTTCCCTCAACACCATATGCACACGTTTCCGTTCTTTCAATACCGACACATGCACCACGTTCTTCTTCAAATATCCATTGCCCTTCAAATTTCCCAAAAACATCATCCAGACTTGGGTCTGCCATATCAATGCTTTCTTGAATTTCAGGCAGAATAATAAATGATTCGTTTCTGACCTCTGCTAAATATCCGGCAAGTATGTATGCTCTTGCACGTGTCATTTCTTCAGCAGTTGAATTTTCTAATTGAGGCTGAAGACTTCCGCCAAAAGCCATTGCACCGGCGGCTTTTATATTTGCTTCTTTTCTCTTAATCCATGCTCGTTGTTCATCAAGCACTTTTGCTTTCTTTTCAGCATCCAATTCATCACTTAATCTGCTCCATAAAGAATTAAGTTCATCATCCCATAACTGATACCACTCTACGGTAAGCAGATTCATTTCCTGTTGTCCCATGCTACTCCAATCCGCATTTTTATACTCACAAGACTTAACCTCTACTTTTGCAATCTCTTCCTGAATACTTTCTACTTCATTTTTTTCTTCTATATCAGCAACATCTTCTGTATGCATATTCTCTGCCTCCGGAAGTTGCTCATCTGATAACTGCACAGTTTCAATGGTTTTATTATCCTCAGCCACATTTGTGTTAATGTCATTTTCTACATTCTTCCCGTTTTCAGACTTACCACAAGCTGATAAACTAACCATCATACATAAAAATAACATCATAAATTTCTTTTTCATTATCAAACACCTTCCCCTTATCTTCTCCGTACCTCATTAACGTACCACAAACATTCTATCATTCATGTGTTTTTTATACTATTGGGTTCATACTCCAAACTTATCCCCCCATTTCTCCACTGTCAGTGACAGGGATTAAATAGTTCTTAAGTGAGCCCTCGGAGAGCGTCAGCACTTAGTCTGCGTCCTTTGCAGACTTAGTACTGCTACGCTCGGAGCGGAGCGAAAGCGCGCTCACGTAGAACTATTTAATCCCTGTCACGTCCGTACGAAAAATATTCACCTTTTATTCATGTCTAAGTGCCTCAATCGGGCTAAGTTTCGCCGCTTTCTTCGCCGGATAAATTCCAAAGAAAATACCCACCGCTGACGAGAAGAAAGAAGCCCCTAATACAGTACCTACTTTTACCTGCGGTGCAAAACCAAGCAGGCTGCAAATGCCGAATGCTCCCAACACGCCAAGCGTAATTCCAATCAACCCACCCATAAGGGTAATAATTGCAGATTCGGATAAAAACTGTAGCAGAATTGACTTTGTTCTCGCTCCAAGTGCCTTACGGATACCAATTTCCCTTGTTCTTTCCGTTACAGACACCAGCATGATATTCATAACACCAATTCCACCTACCAGAAGGGAAATCGCAGCAACAAATACAACAAATACCGTAATATATCCTAACACTGATGTAATCTGGCTTAAGTAGTCATTAAAATCCTCAATGGCAATCAGTCCCTGACCTCTTACGTTATGTCGTGCCTCCAAAACCTGTACACATTCTCTCGCCATCTGACTGGAATACTCTGCGGAATCTCCAATTACTAAAAACTGTGAAACACTTTCCACATAAAATCCATAACTGCTCCCCATAACAGAAAGCGGAATTTCAATAGTAACCGTGTCATCCACATAGCCCATAGTCAGTAAAGAAGATGCCGTATCCTGCCTGATACCTACAATTGTAAACTCCTGAGTAATACCATACATTGTAATATCAATATTCATACCGATTACATCCGTAGTACCAAACATTTTCACTGCACTGGATTCTGTAACAACGCACACCTTATTCGCTGCATAATAGTCTCCGGCAGTAAAATATTTCCCCTTAATAATGGGGTCATTAACGGAAAACTCCAATCCTTCCGTACCTCCGGAAATATAACCCTCAAATTCACCTTTTTTTGCAATTACCGTACCACCACCAAATGAATAGTTCGGTGTAATGGCTTTAATGTGATCTACCTTTTCTTTCAACAACTCAAAATCTTCATCATCAAATTCAATATATTCCCCATTTTCATTACTCTGTGAATAAATATAAATCTGACCGCCTGCCATATCATTCAGTTCACCGGTAATTTCACTTTTCACACCATTACCTATGGAAATAATCATAATAACCGAAGAAATACCGATGATAATTCCAAGCATGGTAAGAACCGAGCGCCCTTTATTGCTTTTAATATTCATCAAAGCAATCTTTATGTATTCCCACAATTGTGACATAACTTTCTCCTTTACTCAGCCGGAATTGCCGTAACCGGCATTCCTTCTGTAATTCCTGTGGATACAGATGAAATTACCTGCTCCCCTTCCACAAGACCTTCTTTAATTTCAATATGGGTATCTGAAGAAATTCCTGTAACAACCATCTTCTTTACAACAATTCCGTCTTCTACCGTATATACAAAATCGCCCTCTTTATCCGCATTGACACACTCTACCGGAAGTACCAGAATCTGACTTGCACTTTCTGTATAAATTTCAACTTTGGCTTCAATTCCAAGATAAATATATTCATCCGGATTGTTAATTCTTACTTCCGCACCTACTACTGCTGTTCCCGAGCTGTTTGTTGTTGCCATTCTGTCAATTTTAACAATTTCACCCTCATACTCATGTCCGGATACAGTCACGGTAGCTTTCTGCCCTACAGCAAGCTTTTCCAAATCGTATTTTGTTACGGCAATATCAACTTTTACCTTATCACTGTTTGCCAAAGTCAGAAGATTGGCTCCTTCTACTACCGTTGCACCTTCCACAGCACTCATTTCCGTAACAATACCATTAAATTCTGCTACAACACCTTCCGTCGCATAAGAGTAATCTTTCCCTGCTTCTTCGGCTGTCAGATTTGCCATCTCATGATTGGCTTCTAACTCACTTTTTTGATGTGTGTTTAAAACGCCACTTTCTGATGCTGCTTTCTGGGTCTCCATTTCTGCCTTATATTCCTGATAACCTTTCAGCTTATCCTGTTCTTCCGCAATCCTGTCCTGTAACTCTTTTACCCTGTCATCATTTGCCAACTGTCCCAATTCATAAGAAACATTTTGGGCTGCAATACTGTTATTCTCGATTTCTTTTTTCAAGCGGTCTATTTCTTTTTGATTTTTTTCACTTACTGCCTTTTCTAAATCAGCTTCCAGCTGAATGGCATAAATAGAAATATTAGTTGCTGCCTGATTATAATAAGCACTTAAACCCGTCTGTATTTCGTCCAGCTGTGCCTGTAATTCTTTAATGTAATTTTCTTCATCAGTTATCTGCTGCTCCAAAACGGTAAGATTTATATTCGCCTCTGAAAGTTTCCCCTGATTTTCGTTGGCACGTTTTACAGAGTTCTGATAACTTCCTTCTTTTGCCTGTGCCTGTAAATCTGCCTGTTTCTTTGTAAGCTCTGCATCATCCAAATCGAATACAAGGAGCTGTGTACCACTTTCTACCGCATCCCCTTTCTTTACATTCAAAGTACCAATTGTTCCATTAATCTGCGAAAAATAAACTTTTACTTCTTCACTTGCCACCATACCGCTTGTACTGACAGTTTCTTCAATATCTCCTTTTAAAACTTCTGTTGTGTTTACTACCATTCCGGCATCCTTGGCAAAAACAGAATTTCCTACAAAAAATAAAACGAAAACACAGGCTACAGAACCCCAGATTATTTTCTTTTTCTTCTTTTTTTCCATCTTGGGCTTCTCACTGCGTGCCAGTTTCTTTTCCTCTTTCTTTGCTTTTCTCTCTTCTGCTTTTTTAGCCTTTTCCTCTGCTTTTTGAACCTTTCCGATTGACTTATCCTGCTTATTATCTTCTTTTTCCCTTAACATATCCGTCATTTTCTCCATTCCTCACTGTTTACTTATTCCAGGCAGAATCGGATTCTACCCTTCCATCTTTTATTTTAATTACTCTGTCCGCCTGTGCGGCTATTTCATTATCATGTGTAATCAATATGACCGTTCTTCCTTCCGCATGTAATTCCCTGAGAATTCCCATAATTTCTTTTGTAGAATTAGAATCCAGATTACCGGTAGGCTCATCTGCAAGGATAATTGGCGGTGCCTGTGCAATGGCTCTCGCAATCGCCACTCTTTGCTGTTGTCCGCCGGACATCTCTGCCGGTTTATGCTTCATTCGATGTGCAAGCCCCACCTTTTCCAACGCCCTCACAGATAATTCATCCCGTTCCTTTTTTCCTACTCCCCTGTAAATTAACGGTAATTCTACATTTTCCATCGCGGTTAAATTTTGAATCAGATTAAATCCCTGAAAAATAAAACCGATTTCCGCATTTCTGATATCCGAAAGTTCATCATCTGTAAGACTGGAAACATCCTTATCATGCAATATGTAAGTACCACTTGTGGGTACATCAAGACAACCCAACATGTTCATCAATGTAGACTTTCCGGAACCCGACTGTCCGATAATCGCCACAAATTCATTTTGGTTAATTTCCAGGCTCACATGGTCTAATGCACGAACTTCATTTTCCCCCGGATTATATATTTTGCATATATCCCGGATTTCAACTAAACTCCCCATTTCTCTCCTCCATGTTGACAATGTGTAGCATATACAATTCAACCATACTCTTTCTGCGTCTTATTGTATTATTCAATTAACACAATAAGACATTGTGTTAATTTTGTCAATAAAATATTATTTTCTTTATATGTTTTTTATATATAATACTTCCCATAAAAATATAACTGTTAATTCTTTCTATTTCCCCATGTTTTTCTTAATATTTTCTTAAACCACAGAAAAAATACAAAGGAGAAACTTTCCCCTTACGCAGGTTTCAGTTTCTCCTTTGTATTCAACGTGTCAGTGCCTATGCATTTACACTTGTTTTTGCTTTTGTTCTCACATGATATCCGTCAGCTTTTAAAATTGGACTCAACTTTTTATATACCAATAAAGTAATTACCGAAACAGCAGTTCCTTTGATTAAATTCAACGGTGCCACTGCCATAATGACAAAGCTTGTTACATCAGTAATGCTTGCATTAATTTTAGTTCCCATTTCAATTAATTGTTCTAATGGCATTCCATAAAGCTGCGCAAATTTCGGAAGCAGATAAATCCCATTAAAAGCAGTTCCGAAAACTGTCATACAAATAGTTCCCGTAACACTTCCGACAAGGGCATTGGTTTTTGTTTTCTTAAACAGATAAATAATGGATGCCGGTACAATAAAGCTGCATCCGACTGCAAAATTCGCAAGTTCTCCTACAAACGCGGTAGATGTTGATTTGAATAATAATTTCAGTACATCAGGTAGCATAAAACAGGTTGCTACACTCTGAATAACTACAGACTTCTTCTCTCATCCAGACTTTACTGTCGGTTTTGGAATTGAGCGTAGCTCGCACCAAATCAGCCATATTGCTATGGTTCGCGGACTTATCTTTTGAATCACCGCCGGTAGGGAATTACACCCAACCCCGAAGAACTTACCTTTATTTATTTTCTTTTTACAAGATACTATTATGTGATACTCTTGTCAAGTGTTTCCGGCTTTATTTCTTTGCCGGTTTTTCTTATTTTATTTTCATTGTTAATGCAATTCTTTTCTTAGGTACATCGACAGAAAGTACCTGTACGTCTACCACATCCCCTACGCTGACTGCTTCTAACGGATGTTTGATAAAACGTTGTGTAATTTCGGAAATATGCACTAAACCATCCTGATGTACTCCGATATCCACGAATACACCAAAATCAATCACATTACGCACAGTTCCTTTTAATACCATGCCCGGTTTTAAATCTTTCATATCCAGTACGTCACTTCTCAAAATTGGCTTCGGCATGTCATCACGGGGATCTCTGGCTGGTTTCTCCAACTCTTTCAGAATATCTGTCAGCGTAATTTCACCAATTCCAAGCTCTTCTGCAAGTTTTTTCTTGTCTTTCACTTTACGTTCCAGATTGCCGATTCCGTCTGCTCCTTTTTCCATGACAGCAGTTGCAGTGCCTTTTGCAATATTTTCAGCTTCTGCTTCTACGGAAGCATTTCCAAGTGCTTCTGCCAGTGCTTTACCCATGGCAGTATTTGTATTCTTTACTACTACCTGTTTTTGTTTCTTTACAGGCTTTTCTTTTATTTTTTTCTCTGCTTTCTTTCCTGCTGCCTTGTCTGCTGCCGCTTTTTTCTGTGCTGCCTTTACGTCTTCCATCGTAAGACCAAGCTTCTCTAAAAGCTGCTCTGCTGCCGCATAAGATTCCGGATGTACACTGGTCGCATCTAACGGATTGTCACCATCTGTAATACGCATGAATCCGGCACACTGTTCAAATGCTTTCGGTCCCAGTTTCGGCACTTTCAAAAGCTGTTTACGATTCACAAATCTGCCGTTTGTTTCTCTGTAATCTACGATATTTTTTGCAATGACTTTGGAGATACCGGAAATATACTCTAAAAGAGAAGCCGAAGCAGTATTTAAGTCTACACCAACTTTGTTTACACTGTCTTCTACTACACCGTTCAATGCTTCACTTAATTTCTTCTGGTTCATATCATGCTGATACTGTCCTACACCGATGGATTTCGGATCAATTTTTACAAGCTCAGCTAACGGATCCTGTAATCTTCTTGCAATGGAAGCTGCACTTCTTTGTCCTACATCAAAATTAGGGAACTCTTCTGTTGCAAGTTTACTTGCAGAATACACGGATGCGCCTGCTTCATTTACGATGACATACTGTACCGGAGTATCCAGTTCTTTTAATAACTCTACGATTACCTGTTCGGATTCTCTGGAAGCAGTACCATTTCCTACGGAAATCAGGGATACATTATATTTTTTAATCAGCTTTTTCAGCTCTGCTTTTGCTTCTTCTACTTTATTCTGCGGTGCTGTCGGATAAATTACTTTCGTATCCAGAACTTTTCCTGTTTCATCTACGATGGCAAGCTTACAGCCGGTACGGAATGCCGGGTCCCAGCCAAGTACTACTTTTCCTGCAATTGGCGGTTGCAAAAGAAGCTGTTCTAAGTTCTTTCCAAATACGGAAATAGCACCATCTTCCGCTTTTTCTGTTAATTCGTTACGGATTTCTCTTTCAATAGCCGGGGCAATCAGTCGGGAATAACTGTCTGCAATGACTTCTTCCAAAATTGGTGTTGTATTCGGGTTGTCATTTGTAATCACTTTTTTTGCAAGATACTGTAGTATTCTTTCTTCCGGTGCTTCCACCTTTACTGTCAGTACTTTTTCTTTTTCACCACGGTTTAAGGCAAGTGTTCTGTGTCCTGCAACTTTGCTTACAGGTTCTTCATAGGCATAGTACATTTCATAAACACTTTCCGCTTTTTCATCCTTGGCTGCACTGGTAATTTTTCCTTCTTCAACCGTAATGTTTCTAATATAAATGCGGTAATCTGCCTCATCAGAAATGCTTTCAGCAATAATATCCTTTGCTCCCTGCAATGCTTCTTCAGCAGTCTTTACTTCTTTTTCTTCGGATATGTATTCTGCTGCCTTTTCAATCACAGGCTTGTCTGTTTCCTGTGCAAGAATAAATTCAGCAAGCGGCTCTAAGCCCTTTTCCTTTGCCACGCTTGCCCTTGTTTTTCTTTTCGGTCTGTAAGGACGGTATAAATCCTCTACAACTACAAGTGTTTCTGCAGCAAGAATTTTTTCTTTTAATTCATCTGTAAGTTTCCCCTGCTCTTCTATACTTCCAAGTACCTGTTCCTTTTTCTCTTCCAGATTACGAAGATAGGTAAGTCTTTCAAACAGGTTACGAAGCACTTCGTCATTCAATGCGCCTGTTGCTTCCTTACGGTATCTGGAAATAAAAGGAATGGTATTTCCTTCATCAATTAACTTGACGGCAGCTTCCACCTGCCATTTTTCTACGTTCAATTCTTCTTTCAGCTTTAATATAATGTCCATGTTCTACTCCCATTTTGTTTTTGCAAGTTTTCCTTTTCCATTATAGTTGATATTGGTTAATCATTTCAAGAAAGATTTGTATTATCTTTTTAAAAGTGATAGAATCATGATAGATTTTTTATGCCTGTATTCAGGCAGATAGGAGTACAAATGGATTTCAATAATACAAATAATCAAAAT
>JAFSBX010000015.1 GCA_017437065.1 Lachnospiraceae bacterium | reverse complement strand
CGTAGGCTCAAGAACTTTGCTACACCACTTCCTTCATCCATACCATTACTGATACCGACTTGTGGTTCACTACACTTGGCGGTAAATACCCGTGGCTAGACTTTCACTAGCAAGATTAGTGCCATGCTTGGCACACACAACGAGCCGTCAGACTATAATGTCTGACGGCCCGTATTTTTCCCAAAAAATCAACCAATGTCATATCCGCTGTTCTACTTTAACGTTGCTTCACAATTAACAGCTTTTCTCCGGCTCTTATATTTTCACCTGACAAATTATTAAACTCTAAAATCTGTGAAACCGGTACATAATACCGCTTTCCAATGTCCCATAATTCGTCACCTTCCTGAACCATATATCCAATAATTCCGGGCAATCTGTTTCTTTTATCTGCATCTGCTTCCACAACCTTTATTTCTGCAACTTTCGATTCTGTAATATCCTCAAATGCCAGCAAATTAAAATTCAAAATTGCCTTTGCTTCTATGTCCCCGTTTCCCGATACCGTTGCCATAACCGCAGATAATGTTGGTTGCAACTCATAACTACATTTTTTATCCGTATGTAAATCTGTCTCATACGTAAATGGCAGATACCCCTCTGCACTTGTATAAGGTTTATCATTCTCGCCTGTAAACAGTAGAAGTTGCATTCTAAGTGCACCTTCTGCAGTCAACTTTCCGGCTTCCTGTCGCACTTCATCCATCTGTACTACCGCATCTGTATGAAGTATCTGCATAATCCCATCTGTTGCTGCCATAGTTTCCAGCTGACCTGTTGCCTTTACTTTATCACTGGAACAATGCAGCAGCTTCTTATGGAAGAAATCACTTCTTGTAATCTCAACCTCTTTATCTATTCCATATACATCATCCACATATTCTAAATTTTCTTCTTCATATAGCCGAATATCCATATTCAGAATCTGCTCCAGTCCAATAGCACGCTCTTCTCCGTCAAAATCTGTTCGTACCTCCACACTTGGCTCACCGGCATCAAACCGTATAGCCGGCAGAAGCGCCTCTCTACAGCCATAGCAATCAATTGTACCTCCAAAAGGTATTGTTGTCTCATAGGTACGTAATCTTCCATCTTCTCCTTCGCTTTCATAAATCATAAAAAACTGTGCAGAACCTTGTATGGCAATTTTTTCTTCCAAAAGTTTTACTTCTACATTTAAAAGCTGCACATCATGCCAAATAATTTCCATAATATTAGGATAATTTTGCGGCAGCTCCATTTCTTCTTTTATTCGGAAAATGTCTTTTTTTTGAATGGCTATCTGGGCTACTGTTTTTTTCTTTTTTCTACATTCTACTGCACCATCTGTTTCTTCATTTACCAGAATACCTGTTACCACTTCTTCATCCCACAAAGAATCTACGCATAGCTTTAATCCTGCCACCGCCTGTACACTAAGTTTTCTGGAATTAATCAGTCCCACACTCATATCTTCTAACGAAGTAATGACATCTGCCGTATCTGTAGGCATGACCCCTTCCATATATACTTGTTCCTCAAACGGAATTTCTCCATTTATAGCGTACAAGCCACCTGTTTCTGATTGAATCAATACGTTAAACTGTAGTTTTCCTTTCACAAGTACATGATTTTCAGAAGCCTTACTATCTTCTACAAGTATCATCCCCTTACTTAAAACAACACTCTCTGCATCCGGTCTGTTATCGGGAATATTCACGTCATTTTCCAAAGTAATCTGTGTACCTGCAAGACATTTTATCCGGTCCATATGTATATTTTGTTTCACTAATTCCAACGAAAAATACCTCCACACTTATTCTACCTAAGTATATTCCGTGTGAAGGTATTTTATGAGTTCTATTCTATTTTACGCAACCAATCAATTCCCTGATGTCTTCCACGTTCTTTTCTTTCATAAACTTCTCAATTCCTTCTACCACCTCAACTGTAGTATAAGGATTTACAAAGTTCATGGCACCAACGGAAACTGCTGTCGCACCAGCCATAATAAATTCCAGAGCATCTTCTGCATTTGCAATACCACCCATACCAATAATCGGTATTTTGACTGCCTGTGCACACTGGTAAACCATACGTACGGCTACCGGCTTAATGGCAGGACCGGAAAGTCCGCCTGTTTTATTTGCAAGGGCAAAGCTTCGTCTGTGAATGTCAATCTTCATCCCCGTAAGCGTATTAATCAAAGAAATCGCATCACTTCCTGCTGCCTCTGCCGCTTTTGCCATTTCTGTAATGTCTGTTACGTTCGGGCTTAATTTCATAATTACCGGCTGTTTTGCCTTCTTTTTAATCTGTGACGTAATGTCATACAGACAATCTGCGTTTTGTCCAAAAGCAATCGCACCTTCTTTTACGTTAGGACAGGAAACATTGATTTCCAACATATCTACGTCCGTATCCCCTAACTTTTCCACAACCTCCAAGTAATCTTCTACGGATTTTCCACAAACATTCACAATAATTTTAGTATCATACTTTTTCAGGAACGGAATATCTCTTTCGATAAAAACATCAATTCCCGGATTCTGTAAACCGATGGCGTTTAACATTCCACCATAAGTTTCTGCAATACGCGGAGTCGGATTTCCCGGCCACGGTACGTTGGCAACACCTTTGGTTACCACTGCACCCAGACGGTTTAAATCTACGAATTCACCATATTCCATGCCGGAACCAAATGTTCCTGACCCTGTCATCACCGGATTTTTAAATTCTACACCGGCAATTGTAACTTTTGTATTCATTAGATTTCCACCTCCCCTGCTTCAAATACCGGACCATCTGTGCAAATTCTTGTGTTGTTTACATGGGAATGATGATCTTTGTTCTTTGTTTTGCATACACAGCCTAAACATGCCCCTACACCACAAGCCATTCTTTCTTCCAATGAAATGTAGGCTTCGATGCCCTTTTCTTCTGCATAACCTTTGATTGCACGGAGCATCGGCATAGGTCCGCAGGCAAAAATCACGTCTGCCTGTAAGCCGTTTTCTTCAATGGCATTCATAACGTTTCCTTTTGTTCCTACACTGCCATCCTCCGTTGCAACATATACATTTCCATACTTCTCCAAATCCTCCTTTAAGAAAAGCTTGCTGTCACGATAACCGACAATAATGTTGATTTCTGTAGCAGAGCCATTCTTTGAAAGCTCTTTTGCAAGCTCTAACATCGGAGGAATTCCGATTCCGCCACCCATAAGGAATACTTTTTTTCCTGCGGAATTATCAGCAGATACTCCCTTGTCTACCGGGAAACCGTTTCCTAAAACTCCCAGAATTTCTGTGGTATCTCCTTCTTTATATGCTGAAAACTCTTTCGTTCCTTTTCCGGCAATTCGATATACAATGCGAAGCATGCCTTCTTCCTTATTTACTTCACAAATACTGATTGGACGTGGAAGTAAAGTACTTTCATTTTTCGGATATACGGCAATAAACTGTCCCGGCACTGCATCTGTTGCCAGTTCTGTTTTTAACCACATATCAAAAATATCCGGTGCAATTTCTTTTTGTGCTGTAACCACAGCTGTCACTTTTTTCTTTTGAGACATTTTTGTTTTATCCTCCATATAGTCAAATTTCATATGAATGCTTATTTTTCATCCTGATAAACAATCTTTCCATCACAAATAGTATAACATACTTTTCCTGTCATTGTCTTTCCCTTAAATGGTGTATTTGCTGACTTTGATGCAAATTTCTCTGCTACCCACGTTTTTTCTTTATCAATCAAAATCAAATCCGCAACTGCACCCTCCTGCACACTTCCGCAAGGCAGATGATAAAGTTCTGCCGGATTGCAGGTCATTTTCTCCAGAAGTTCCATCATGGAAAGTTTATCTTTATTTACCAGTTCACTGATTCCAAGGCTTAAAGCAGTCTCCAATCCAATAATACCGCTTGGTGCTTCTGTAATGGCTTTTTGCTTTTCCTCTTCGCTGTGAGGTGCATGGTCCGTTGCAATCAAATCAATGGTTCCATCCTGTAAACCTTCAATCACCGCCTGTCTGTCCGCTTCTTCTCTAAGAGGCGGGTTCATTTTGGCCATCGTGCCGTATTCTATTACCGCTTCTTCCGTTAAAGTAAAGTGATGTGGTGTAGCTTCCGCGTGAATATTATTTCCTCTTTTCTTTGCCTGACGTACCAGTTCCACACCTTCCTTTGTGCTGATGTGCTGAATATTAATCACTGCTCCTGTTTCCAAGGCAATTTCCAAATCCCTCTGAATCATGCTGATTTCCGCCTGTCTGTCAGAGCCTCCAATTCCAAAATGTGCAGAAGCCTTCCCTCGATTCACTCCGTTATTTTCAATATATGTCGGATCTTCTTCATGGAAACTAATCGGCAATCCCGTTTTCGCCACTTCTTCCATAGCCTTTCTTGCCATCGCCTCATCCAGAATCGGAATTCCGTCATCCGTAAATCCGACTGCACCTGCGGCCTGTAATTGCGGCATCTGTGTCAACTCTTTCCCCTGCATTCCCATAGTCACGGTCGCACAGGTTTCCACATGAATTCCCGTTTTCTTTCCTTTTTCCAATATATATTCTAATGTTTCCACCGTATCCACCGCCGGTTTCGTATTCGCCATCAGCACCACCGTAGTAAATCCACCCTTTGCCGCCGCCTTCGCCCCGGTCTCAATATCCTCCTTATAAGTAAATCCCGGATCCCTGAAATGCACATGCACATCCACAAGCCCCGGTGCCACAAGTAACCCCTCCGCATCAATCACCTCTGCATCCGCTACATCCACATCTATACCTTCCGCCATTTTCACAACCTTCCCATCATCAACAAGAATATCCCTCTTCCCTTCAAACCGACTCTTAGGATCCATCACATAACCATTCTTAATTAAAAGCATAACTCTTCCTCCTTCTGCAATCTGTCATCAATTTCTTACCATTATTAAAACCTATCCGTTCCACTAATACTTCCCCTCCTCAAGGGACAATCAAAAATTTCCCCTGTCATAGTGTCCCGTAAAGAAGCAGCTAATACTTCTCAGGCGGACCATCGGAATGCGTCGGCACTTAGGCTGCGTCTTTTGCAGCCTTAGTACCGCTACGCATGGAGTTGAGCGAAAGCGCGTCCGCATGAGAAGTATTAGCTGCTTCTTTCACTCACACACATAGAAATTTTTCCCGTCCCCATCTCCTTACTCTTGAAAATATTCCGTAATATATTCCTCCTGAATTTTGTGTGATAAATTACGCATCTTCTCAATCTCACTTTGATAATTCTCCAACGTAAGCCGATATTCTCCCTCCTGCATCCACTCTACAATCGCATGATTAATCTCATCCGAAAAATGCACCATATCCATATAACAGTCCAAATCCGTAATTAACTCTTCCATATTCTGAAAGTAATACATCTCCACATTCTCATAAGCAAGCAAGCGCTCCGCCGCCTGCACAGAAGCATACAGATTCTGTTCCGTCTCCCCATTCCGATAAGCCGCATCCCACCAAAGCATGGAGTAAGGCGGATAAATAAAACGGAACGTCACCTCCGGATGCTCCTTTACTACATTTTCTATCAACGTAATATTTGCATCCACGTTCTCCTTATATTCTGCTTCTGCCATCATAGGATGTACACTTTCCGGTCTGCTGTAATGCTTTAAAGTATCTTCTTTTGAAAAAGTTTTATACTGTGCCCAGTTATAGGAAGTTCCCTCATCATAATCATCCAGATAAGTCATGGCAAACATATATGGAATATGCTCAAACACCACATCCTTATTCAAAATATATTTCACATCATCAAAAGGATTACGATTATACAAATACAACGGCAAAGATTCATCAGGAAATTCTTTCTTTGCATCTGCTGTCAGTGCAAAAATATCCATGCTGTAATACACGTTTTTTATCTCTTTGCATGCTAACGCTTCTTCCAGATAATACACCAAATCCACGGTAGCCGCCGAACTTTTTATTCCCTTGATTGTTGTACTGCCAAAGGCTTCATCAAACCAGCGGTTATTATAATTTTCCGCCACGGAAGACCCAAGTACAATTCCATCATAATCAAAATTTCGTACCGTACCGATACATTGATATTCCGCTTTTGTCACAACTGCTTTCAAACTTCCAACCGGTTTATGATAATGAAAAAACGGATCAATCAATACAACAACTGCTCCAACCATAAATAAAAGCACAGATGACTGTATGATAAAATTTCTGATAAACTTTTTCTGTTCCATAATCTGTATTTATCCTCAAATCTTTTTTCTGTAGTGTACTGACACATTAATATTTGAATAGGCAGGGAATTTATCAAATCATCAACGTGTCAACACATTAGAAATTGAAATATAAAAATGTACTTACGCCTGACATGGAAATCACAGCCCACACAAACAAAATTGACATTTTTAAGCTGAAACCTGTTTTCCATGTACAATTTTCTACAATTTCTCTCGTCCTTTTTTGAAAAAGAGCATATATGCTGACTGCCATAATCACCAAAAGTATAAACAAGTTTACAACAGCCAAAAGCTGTGGGGCTTTCATGGAAAGTACCTTTGTCACAATGTAAATTTCAGAAACATTGACCGCTTCTGCTATTGCAAAAATACTTCCGTTATATTCAAAAGAAAACAGCCGCTTCATAAACAGCATTCCATCTGCCATACTGTCACTTCTGAAAAACACAAATGCGAGACATACATATACGAATGTAGCAATCTGTGCCATTCTCTTTCCTATTACTTTCTTCTTTTCTATTCCGGTTATCTGCTCCTTTTTCATAAAAATGCTGTTTACCGCAACACCAACACCATGCAAAAATCCCCAAAATACAAAGGTCCAGTTAGCACCGTGCCACAAACCGCTCAAAAGAAAAACAATCATTGTATTTACTACGGTTTGCACCTTACCCTTACGGCTTCCGCCAAGCGGAATATACACATACGTTGTAAAAAATCTTCCCAATGTCATATGCCAGCGCCGCCAGAACTCTTTTACCGAAGCTGACTTATATGGTGCATCAAAATTATCCGGAATTTCAATATGGAACATCTTTCCGATTCCGATTGCCATATCACAATATCCGCTAAAATCAAAATACAGTTCAAAAGTATATGCCAATGCCACAACCAACGCGGAAACCGTATCTAATCCGGCTATATCTCCAAATCCATAATTGACTGCCTTGGCAAGCGTGTCCGCAAGCAACACCTTTTTTCCCATTCCGATGGAAAAATAAGCAATGCCCTGTGCAAAACTGTCTGTATCAAACTTTCTCCTTGCCTTATCCTGAAATTGTGGTATCAGTTCGCTGTGCAATACAATCGGTCCTGCAATAAGCTGTGGAAAAAAAGTAACAAAATTCAAGTAATCTGCCAGACTGTAATGTGGTGCATCTCCTTTACATCTGTCAATCACAAAGGAAAGCTGCTGAAAGGTAAAAAAACTGATTCCTAGCGGCAATAAAATGTTTTTCAATGTAAAATCGGTATGAAGTACCGCATTAAGATTTTCCAAAAAGAAATCATAATACTTAAAATACCCAAGGATTCCAAGATTTACAACACATCCTACAAACAACATCCCTTTTTTGAATCCTTCACTATCCCTTTTCGTCAGCAGGAAGCTAAACAAATAATTGACAACACAGCTTGTCAAAATAACTGCAAGATAACTTACATCAAAATAAGCATAAAACCATAATGACATGGCAATCAAAAATATCTGTGCTACCGTATACTTTTCTAACTGATTTAATAAATACCAGCCTGCAAGTGCCAGCGGCAAAAATAAAAAAATGAATATATATGAATTAAACAACATATCCTTGTCCCTTTCTATCTTCATTAGTATACGTTAAAAAACCGCATTCCACAATAAAAAAAGTGTGGTCTGCGGTTTTTTAATGTCACTACCTATATTTTATTACAACTTTACTTCCAGTATTCTGCAAGCTTCTTTTCCGCTTCTATGCGGTTCAGTTTTAATTTCTCCATAACTTTATTCAACGCAACTTCTTTTGTTGCTCCAAGCTCCTGACAGGTTTCTATCGTACTTTGAATCGCAGCTTCCTCCGCTGCTTTTTTCGCTGCCTCTTTCGCTGCTTCCAATCCCTTTCTTAAATTTTCTTCTGCCTCTGCTCTCAGTTTGCGCTCTTCCTGTATATTCATCTTTTCCATGTTTTCAAATAAATATCCCATTTTTCGCTCCCTTACTTTTTGAATGCATTGGTCTGTTTCTTCCTCCGTAGCACCTATTTTCACACACAGAGCTTTCATAACAGATGCTATTACTTCTATGATATATTCCGGAGTATCTTTTATAATACCGTTCAGCTTCTCTGTTGGAATCTCCAGAAACTTCTCAAGATCCACTGCATCCTGAATTTTATTAAACATCATAATCAACGACATCTCATCTCCGCGATTTAACAATTCCTCATTTCCATATGCATGTAATTTTATAACTTCATACGAAAAATCCGGTATACAATCCCGAAAAATTTCATTCAGCATAATTCTGTCTTTTAAATGAATATCCGCCGTCCAATTTTCCCTGCCTTCATAATATACAATTGGTAGAATCGGTGGATATCGAAAGCTTTTATTTTTCGTACATCCCGGACATTCTTTTTCCTGCTCTTTTGCATACTCCTGCCAGATACATGCCATATACTTTAACAGCTGCATAGCTACATTGTAGTCCACCCTGCTTTTATGCTCTGTCAGCGAAATCAAATATAAAGGCGTTTCTAACCTCTCCCCGAAAGCATCTCTGATACGTACTTTCTTTACTGTATCCGATTCAAACTCAATTCCAAGATACGGTCGATATTGTTCTGAAACATCTTCAATATCCTCCGGTTGTACATTTTTCAACATCGGAACATTTAAATTGTCCCTAAGAAACTGGGCATAAAGCAACGGTTCATGAAAAATGTTCTTGCTGTTGGTATTTCTTACTGCATTCGCTCCATGCATTCTTTGTTCTTCGACACAGTTAACGTTACTGCTCATACTTTTTCCTCCTGTTGTCATGCAGTCCACAGGAGAATGTCTTTTCGCCTGTCTGCATTAAATTGTTTGCTTTGAATTTTTGGCGAAAAGCCAGAACTTAGACATTTCGAGAAGTTCTGAATAGTTCTTCCGAAATGTGGAACATATAAAAACCAGAAAATGCTTCTATATGCAAATATGTTTTAATAATAATTTTACAATAACATGCACAAAATAATTGTGCAAGTATTTTTCATACAAATTCCTAAAATCCAAAATTTCCATTAATCCCAACATCAAAAAAGCTCCTGCACAACAGACATTTGCACATCTGTATTACAAAAGCTTTTCTTTAAAACTTCAAACCTATTTTTACCTATATAACAATTCTTCCGGCAGATATTTTTTTATCATAGCCATATATCGTTCAAGATCAAGCGGTTTTGATAAATAGTCATGAAATCCGGCTGCAATATACTGCTCTCTGGAACCTGAAATCGCGTTGGCAGTCATTGCAATTATCACAGCATTTTCACTGGAATTTTCTTCCTGCTTTTTCATGTGTTGCAATGTCTCAATTCCATCCATTTCCGGCATCATATGATCTAAGAAAATAATCTGGTATTCATTTTCTCTGATTTTTTCCAATGCCTCCTGACCACTTAGTACAGTATCTATCTTAATTTTCGTCTCCTTAATCAACCCTTTGGCAACTGCCAGATTTACTTTATTATCATCTACTATCAGTATCCTTGCATCCGGTGCTGTAAACTCTACTGTTCCTTTTTTCCTGTCACGATGCAGCTTCTTATAAGTTTCCGAAAATTCTCCCATTGGAGTATCATTGACAATTCCTTGCGGAATATTTACATAGAACGCAGTTCCTTCACCAAAAACACTATCTACACTTATAGTTCCTTCCATCTGATCTACTAACTGTTTCGCAATCGTCAGTCCCAACCCGGTGCCTTCTACATTACGATTCGCCTGCAAATCCACACGTTGAAAGCTTTCAAATAATAACAGCATATCTTCCTTGCGAATGCCGATTCCCGTATCAATAACTGCCATTTTCAGTTCTATTTTTTTCTCTCGTATTTTTTCCCAATCCACTTTTAGGGTAACTGTGCCATCTTGCGTGTATTTTACAGCGTTATTAATCAAATTCAGTAAAATCTGTCTGATACGTACCTCATCACCATACAATTGATTCGGAATATCTGACGTAATTTCTGTTTTCATTTTCAAATTTTTATCCTGTGCTTTTTTAGCAACCATATTCAGTACATCATTCAATAAAGTGCTTAATTCATATGAGACCGGTACTATTTCCATTTTTCCGGACTCAATTTTAGTTAAATCCAAAATATCATTAATAATCGAAAGCAATGTTTGCCCGGCAGTATATATATCCTGAGAATATTGCTCTGCCTTCGGTGAAATTTCTTCCCGCATTACCATCTCATTCATTCCGATAATGGCATTCATCGGTGTTCTGATTTCATGACTTACATGCGCAAGGAAATTACTTTTCGCCTGATTGGCACGTATTGCTTCCTGCCTGTTCTCTTCCGCCACAGCCTTCTGTTGCTCCAGATTACGCAACAATATTTCTTCTTCCGTCACGTCATTGATGACATTCATAATACATTTGGTATCTCCAAATCGATCATACAAAATTCTATATTTTATATCGAGTTCACGATTATCATCCATGGTTTTTGCTCTAAAAGAACCCGAATTTAATCCTATTGCCCTTGCATAAGCAATATCCTCTTCAAAACTCGCTTCTGTATGGATATTTTCATAAAAGCTTTTTGTTCCTTTTATTTTTTCCTTTTTTAAATGAAAAAAACTTTCAAATGCCTCATTACAGTAAATAATATTACCTGCATAATCTACAAACACGATTGGTGTCGACAAATAGTCCGTTATATAAGATTCTACTTTCTCTTTGGGCAATTCCATCATATCCGCATAATTTGCAATATGATAAAAGCAAAGAGTTGCTAAACACGCCAATACTCCCTCAAATGGACTGGTAGGTATACCTGCAAACATATTATACACTGCAACACCATTCAAAATAATTGCAAAAAATACAATCAAACCAATCCATATATACACACAAATTTTTTCTCTTTTTAATACCGTTCCTTTCGAATAGTAACACAACACTGCAATGGCCAAACTGGCAATCAAAAATACATATCCATAACCAATAAAATTTACCGGACACACCTTATCTTTATAAAAAAAACCATATTGGGTTTCTACAATTTCATAACTATTGCCAAAAACACGTAGTGCCCATACTATCATTCCGGTTAACGGACATAAAATATACATCACTTTATATAACAATGTGTCTCCATAAAGTGTCAGCATAAAAAGCAGAAGCTGTACCGTAAAATTAACAACCCCCCACAAACTTGCAGCTACAAATATACCACTCTGTTCTTTGGTACATACCATCAGAAGTGCCAATGAACCGGACCAGACACATGTAGATAAAGACATCACAAAATAAGCATCATTCTGCTTATTTCTCCCATTGTGCCTCATTCCTGCCCAATATCCCCATATTAAAATTAAAAAGCTGATTAAAAACAAAAATAGAGCAATATATAAATTCATAGTATCGCATCCTTTGTATTTTATGACTATATTATAAATGTGAATACAAGGTTTTTCAATTGGTTTATCGGGCTTTGTAACACACATTACTTGTGAAAACTAACCATTGCTTTCAATTGAACAGTCGACTATAATAACAATATGTGTGAGATTTGTTCTCTGCAACTTTTTATTATTAAAAGAGGTTATATTTTATGATTCGATTTATTTTAATTGCTATATTTCTTATCACATTCTTAATATGTTCCATTCCTTTGTTTTTCATCGAATGGCTCATAGGAAAATTTAATATGGATATCAAAAGCAGAAGTTCACTCGCCATCGTCAACTGGGCATTCCGTTGCATTCTGTTTATTGCAGGTACAAAAGTTACAGTAATCGGCAAAGAAAATGTCCCAAAGGATACTGCCGTTTTAT
Source organism: Lachnospiraceae bacterium (assembly GCA_017437065.1). GTDB lineage: Bacteria > Bacillota > Clostridia > Lachnospirales > Lachnospiraceae > RGIG3002. The sequence continues at coordinate 29,009 of JAFSBX010000015.1, read as the reverse complement.
ACGTCGGAAACCATCGCAGTTTTTTTGACATTGTTCTTACTTATGTACGGGTTCCAAGACTTACCGGTTATGTTTCAAAAGTAGAAATTAAAAAGGTTCCTCTACTGAGTCAATGGATGAAAAATCTTCACTGCCTGTTTTTAGACAGAGATGATATCAAAAAGGGATTGCAGACTATTTTAGAAGGAATTGAAAAATTGAAATCCGGTATTTCCATATGCATTTTCCCGGAAGGTACCAGAAACAAAGAACCAGACACCTTTCTTCCTTTTCATGAAGGCAGTTTTAAACTTGCCCAAAAGAGTGGCTGTCCAATTGTTCCAATCAGCATTAACAACAGTTCAGCAATTTTTGAAGACCATTTTCCTAAAATCAAAAAAGCACACGTTGTATTGGAATACTGTAAACCCTTTTATATTAGTGACTTAGATAAAGAAGACAAAAAATTTGTTGGAGCTTATGCTCAAAAAATTATTTCTGAGGCTTACTTTAAGAACAAAGAACAATACTATTCATAAACTAAAATTTCAACTGGTATACTTAAGGACTATGATTCCCATGCCGTTCAGACATTAGACATCATAGTCCTTTTTTATTCATCCCATTATATTACCTGTCTAACAGAAAATCGAGTATATTTTTGTGTATTATTCCTTCTCTTGAAAAGTCAAATTTATCCATGGAAAGAACATATTTCGGATAGTTATCTCCCACACTCTCATACGCCCCGAATTCCCGTTCTATTACTTCCTCTGTAGCAAGCAGATAAGCTACCTGGTAGTATTCCCTTTTTCCATCCTTTACTGTCACAAAATCAATTTCGTTTTTTGTTGTTTTTCCAACGTATACCTCATATCCTCGTACCAACAGTTCATTGTATACAACATTCTCCAATAATGCACCGATTTCTGTTTTAAATCCGGTATTTTTAATTTTTCCTATTCCCAAATCCGTAAGATAATATTTATCCATTCTGGTAAGGATTCTTTTTCCCCTTATGTCATAACGTACCGCCTTATTCATAATCATTGCCGCCAAAATGTGCTCCATATAATTATACAATGTTTCCAATGATATTTTTCGATTGACGCTTTCAAAATACTTTGTAATTGATGTCTCTCAAAACAATTGAATTATATAAGTCAGTCAGAAATATTTTTGTCTCTTCTTCAGAATGGAACTGAAATCTCTGCGGCATTCCACCCCATAAAATATAATCCATCAAATCTGCTTCTGCTGCCTCTTCCATTCGTATACCTTTTAATTCGCATACCTCTTTAAAACGAAACGGCATAATATGAAAGCTGACATATCTTCCCGAAAGCAATGTTGCCAACTCCCCTGACAATATCTTACTATTAGAACCTGTCAAAAAAATACTTACATTCATTACCGCACGGAAGGAATTTATTGCTCTTTCAAACTCTTCCACATTTTGAATCTCATCAAATAACAGATAATATTTACTTTCATCTGTTATTTTCTCTTTTATATAGGAATGCAACGTCTCCGCATTTGAAAGAAAACTATATTCCAAGCATTCCTCCAATTTCTGTATTTATACTATTATTTTACGTAACTATATCTTATTTATTCATACTATACCGTAATTATTTCTTATGTTCAATAAATACTTCGTTTAAATATATTATATTTAATTATTTTTATATTAATTACGTTTAATCGTAATTAATTTTATCTTTCATAATTACTTAGTATTCTTATGTGTGCCCACAGGATACACTAAAATAAGCCGTCACATTACTGCGACAGCTTATTAACAACTGTATGAAATCCCATTCCATGAGATGCCTTTATCAGCACCGTATCCTTTTCTTCCAAAAGGCTATCCAACACAGCCTCTAAATCTTCCCTTGTCTCAAAGTAATGTAATTTCGTACAATTTTGTAATTCTTCTCTTTTCTTTACTGCTGCTTCGTACATCAATTTTGAATTCTTTCCGACACAAAGCAACATATCCACACTATTCTCTACTGCATACTTACCGACTCTTTCATGCAAAGCGTCTGAATTTTCACCAAGCTCAAACATGTCACCTAAAACAGCAACTTTTCTTGTAAGTGCCATATTCAGCAAATCAATTGCAGCTTCCATGGAAACCGGATTGGCATTATAGCAGTCATCAATTAACGTATACTTTTCGGCACGGATAATATTACTTCTTCCGCCTACCGGTTTTACTGCTGCAATTCCTGACTGAATCTGTTCTATGCTAAGTCCTAATAATCGGGCAACACCCGCTGCCGCCAATGCGTTATATACCATATGTTCCCCCGGTAGTGGAACAGATGCCGCAAAACACTCCTCTGTACCATCTTCATTTTTTACATGAATTTTTACCTCACTACCAAAAAGTCCTCTGTTTTCCATGTTATCCGCATATACTTCATTAGATGGATTCAATCCAAAATGAACCGGTAACTTTCCATTTCTTTCCGGTATTGTAATCAACATATCATCATCACCATTTACAAAAATGGCCGCCTGTTCATCTGCAAAATCAAAAATTTCCGATTTTGCCTTTAATATGCCTTCTCTTGTTCCCAAAAATTCCAAATGACATTGACCGATATTTGTCATAACACAAACATCCGGTTTTGCAATTTTACTTAAGCGGTGCATTTCTCCAAAATGATTAATTCCCATTTCCAACACTGCCACTTCATGCTCTTCTTTCATCTGCAATACCGTAAGTGGAAGACCTATTTCATTATTAAAATTTCCTTCTGTTTTTAGTACCTTATACTTTTCCGAAAGTACTCCTGCAATAAACTCCTTCGTACTGGTCTTCCCTACACTTCCCGTAATTCCTACTACTTTTATATCTAATTGCATTCTGTAATATTCTGCAATACTTTTTAATGCCTGAAAAGAATCCTTCACGAGTATATAGGGAATATTTTCATCTTCCGGTTTCTTTTCACATACAACAGCAAGTGCGCCCTTTTCCATAACCTGAGGAATAAAGTCATGACCGTCAACCCGCTCCCCTTTTGTGGCAATAAAAATATAATCTTTTTCTACTTTTCTTGAATCCAATACTACGCCTGCTGCGCATTTTTCCAAATTTGTGCCTGCCAGATGTAATGTACCATTACAGCTTTCTGCAATCGACACTAATGTCATATTTTTCACAATAATCTCTCCAGTTCTACATTCACTCTAATTTGAACTCTGTTTCTGCAATGAAATACGAATAATCTCTTCACACAAATCCCCATAAGAAGTACCTTCTGCCTGTGCTTCCTGCGGAAGAAGTGATGTAGGTGTCATTCCGGGTAAAGTATTCGCTTCCAAACAATAAAGTTCACCGCTTTCATTCATCATAAAATCCATGCGGGCATAATTTTTTAATCTGAGAATACGAAATGCCTCTTCTGCATATTTTTGCATTTCCTTTGTTTTTTCTTCACTCAGTTCTGCCGGACAGGTTTCAATCGTGCTTCCTGCCTGATATTTATTTTTATAATCATAAAAACCGCTTATCGGTGCAATTTCAATAATGGGTAATGCCCTGCCTTCAATGACACCGACAGAAAATTCACGGCCTTTTATATATTGCTCTATTACTGCTTCATTATCATACTTAAAAGCTTCCTCTTTTGCTTTTTCATACTCACTTTCATCAGTTGCAATACATACTCCCACACTGGAACCGCCACAGCAGGATTTTACCACACATGGAAAAGGTACCTCTCTCTTATCCTCCTGTCCCTTCTTTAAGCAGATTCCCTTTGGAGTAGGAACACCATGCAGTTCAAACAGTTCCTTTGTAAGTCCTTTATCCATACATATTGCAGAACTTAAATAATCTGTTCCGGTATACTTAATTCCCATCAAATCAAAACATGCCTGAATTTTTCCGTTTTCTCCATTTTCTCCGTGAAGTGCCATAAATACTACATCTGCACTCTGACAAATAGTAATTACATTCGGTCCAAAGAAAATTTTATCACCATCCGGACGCATTGCTTTTACTTTCTCAATATCCGGATTTTCTTCTTTGATTCCTTCTATTTCCTTTGCCCAGTCATCTTCTGTTTCAAAAATTCCTTCTGTACTTCCTTCATAACCCAAATACACATCCAAAAGAATTACCTGATGTCCTTTTTCCTTCAACGCTCTGTATATCATTGTCCCGGAAATCAAAGAAACATCTCTTTCCGTACTTACTCCACCTGCTAACACTACAATTTTCATACTCTGCCTCCTAATAATCCTGCTTTTTCACTATATTTAACATTCATCTTTCTTTTTTATAAATATGCCGATTTCCTTATATTGCATCAATACTCTTACACCTTATCATTGACCTCACTCAATATAAATAGAAAAGCAGCCTCTTTAAATCCACCGTCCAACACAAGATCTTGACCGCCTTCCGCATAATTACACACGCCAACTCCATCTACAAAACTGACTGCTGAAGGATTCCGTCCTAAAAAATAATGCAAATGATTTTCAATAACCATATCATACTCATGATTGGAAATCACCTTGTCCACAACCGTAAATACAACCATATTCCACAAAATTTCTTCACTGTCACTATTCAGATTTATCTGATAAAAAGAAGTTTTTGAATCGGCTGCAATTTTTTCTGCCTTTTCCATAATTATTTTCATAAAAGCACTGCACAAATCTATATTTACAGACTGCCTGGTTGAAAGATATGTTACCGCTCCATAGACAGACTCACGACTTTCAAGAACATTTTCCTCTGCTCCATATTCTTTTATGAAATAATGATATTTCTGTCTCCCGGAAGCCCGATACAATTCTGTTGCCGCTAAAAAACGCATATCTCTATCTGCCGACCTGCCATTCTTTTCCATATAGTTCCATACTGCATCAGCTAATTGCAGGCACTCAGTGGCAAATACGCTGTCATATTCTTTATATGTATAACTGAATTTTGCCATTGCCGCCGCATAATAAGAAACCAGTTCCCAATCTTCTGAAAGCAATACTTTCTCCCGTTGCTCCATCAAAAGATTTATCTCCTTAAACAACACATCAGTCAAATCCGGAATATTATTGCCGCTTTCCGTAATTCCCATGGCATCACCAAATGCATTTCCATGCAATTCTGACGCCAGCAACAAAATAATGACAACTTCACAGTCACTTCTGATTTCTTCCACAGTCAACACTGTTTTATTTTTAATCTTCTCATAAAACTGCTGTATACTGTTGTTTAGCACTTCCCGGTATACTTCACTGCCAATGGAAAAAGGATATGAATACCCCAGAATATCTGCTTCAATATAATATTCTCCCGGTGTATTTATATCCTGAAAAGAACCATAAGCAAGCCTTTCTCCTGTAACTTCATCATAGCCCTTTTCCTCCACTTCTCCCTCATATATCATTTTTTTACTTTCTGCATGATACACCCGAAATGTTTCCGGAAGGTTTTCTCCTCGAAAAACAGCCTTTTTTTCACTCTTTATATCATATCCTGCCTGATTTACAAGAATTCCCGGAACACTTCCGGGAACTTCATATTCAATTACCGCCTCGGGTTCCATTGCCTCTATTATTTCATTTGACGACTGAACAACCTCACTTTTTTGTAAAGAACAGCCTGTCAGCAAAAAAAGGAGGCTTAGCAGACACAGCATTACTTTTTGTCTCACACAAACGTTACCTTCCTTTGTCAAAAAACATTAATCTTCAGTATTATACCTCTTTTTACAAAAAACTAAAAGCCCTCTTTACGGTAAGCGATTTTTCCATCAATAATCGTACAGTAAGTTTCCGTAAAAATCTCCATCGGATTACCTGAGTAAATAACTACATCCGCATCTTTTCCTACTTCCAGACTTCCGATTCTGTCATCTACTCCGCATATTATCGCAGGATTAATTGTAATTGCTTTTAATCCCTCCAGCATCGGCAATCCGGCTTTTACCGCCATACCTGCACACAATGGCAGGGAATTAATAATCGAAACCGGATGGTCTGTGGTTATTGCTACCATAACCCCTGCTTTTTGCAAAACACCCGCTGTTTTAAATGCCATATTCTGCACTTCAATTTTACTTCTGCTTGCAAAATCGGGACCTACTATGGCAGGCATACCGCTCTTTGCTACTTCTTCCGCAATCAGATGTCCTTCACTGCAATGGTCCAGAGTCATTTTTACATCAAATTCTTTTGCAATGCGCATGGCTGTAAAAATGTCATCCGCACGGTGTACATGTGCCTTAATTGGTATTTCCCTATTTAATACCGGAAGCCAGCTCTCATACTGAAAATCTTCCTCAAAATCTTTATCTGCCTGTTCCTTTTTCTTTGCATACTGTTTTGCTGCAAACAGTTCCTTTCTAAGCATTCCGGCAATAGACATTCTTGTTACGGGCATTTTCCCCTGTCCGCTGTAATTTACCTTAGGGTTTTCTCCAAATGCCGTTTTCATGGCTGCCGGAGCTTTTACAATCAGGTCATCGATTTTTCTTCCTTTTGTTTTAATAACTGCAAACTGACCTCCTACTACATTGGAGCTTCCGGGACCTACCATAGCCGCAGTAATTCCTGCACGAACTGCATCATCAAAAGCAGCATCTATAGGATTAATTGCATCAATTCCCCGAAGATACGGAGTAATGGGTTCTACATTTTCATTGCAGTCATCCCCTTCCATTCCTTTTTTCTCTTCTGTAATCCCCATATGACAGTGTGCCTCAATAAGCCCCGGCATAACCCAGCCTCCTCCGGCATCAATTACAAGTAAATCCTTCTGTTTTTCATCCACCCGGATATTCCCCACAGCCTGTATCTTTCCATTTTCCAGAAGAATACTTCCGTTTTCGTGAATGTATCCTGCCATGGTCATTATTTTTCCGTTTTTTATAAAAATACGTTTCATATTACTTATCATACCTTTCTCACAATCTGCTATACGCAAAATCAAGTTTGTGTCAACATCAAGGCACAAACTTGTATTTTGTCAGCATTTTTATATTTAAAATCTAAATTCCTTTTTAACTACAATTCTTATTATTGTGGAAGTAACGTAAGTGGATTTACCGGCTCACCATCTTTGGAAAGTTTTACATAAAGGTTACTTCCTTCTACACTGTAATATTTTGTAGGTGTACCTACAGTTCCAATTACATCTCCTGCTGAAACGTAAGCACCTTTACTAACTTGTATATCTGCAAGCTGACCGTAAATCAATTCATACCCGTTTCCCAAATCCATTTTTACCGCCTGACCAATTTCGCTGTCAGTAAATATTTCAGTAATCCTGGCATCTGCTGCCGCCACAATTGTTTTTCCTTCCGCTGCCGAAATTACAATGGCAGGATTATATTTATACTGTGCAAGTGTTGGAAAATACACCGTTTTATCCATACTATAATTAATTAATATTTCACCTACCGTAGGCCAAACAAGACCTTTTTCCTCCGTAAATTCAAGCGCTTTCCATGTGGTTGTAGAAACCGAAGTACTTTCTTCAGATTTCGATGCATCTTCTTCCTTATTTTCTTTCTTATGATCATTTTCTGTACTCTGTGTTTTAGAATCTTCACTTGTTTCCGTATTTTTTTCATTCTTCTCATCCTTTTTCTCCCCTGTGTTCTTTACAAACTCATTACTTTCCAATTCGCCTTCTTCTAAAACAGCTTCCAAATCAAGCTCATATTCTGCATTTGGGTTTTGTACGCTCAAGGAATTATTATTTTCTTCCTCTACTGCCTCTGCCTGTTCCTGTACTGTATTATTATTTTTTTCCAGCGAACTTAAATCCACGGAATATCCATCATCATTTTTCTGTGTATTGCTTTCTTTTACATATACACCGGTCAGTGTCAATGCACTTAATACAAAAACGGAAGCCGCTAACATAATAGCGCGCTCTTTTCCTGCGCCGCCCCGCATTCTATTTCTTTTTCTCATTTCTATAACCCTGCTCCTTTCCTCCATCTTCAAGTTATAGAAATAGTCTTGCCGAAATCTGACCGCTTATTCAGTTTTTGATATTGCAATATTTGTAAAAAAATAATTTAACAGCTCTATAAAATCTTTTCCTTCCTTTGCCAGTTCATTTGCTCCATATTGGCAAAAACCGATTCCGTTTCCTACCCCTTTTGTTTCGATACAGACTCCCTCGTCTTCATATGAAACAGAAAAATCCGAAGATGGCAGCGAAAAAATCTTTCGAAAAGTTTCTCCTCCAAGTTTTACATTCCCACAATTTATTGCCAACACGTATCCCGTACTGTCATATTCATATGTAATACCTAATGTTTTTAACTCTTCATACGAAATCTCTTTTCCTGTTAATTCACCTAATCTTTGAGCAAATATTTTTCCTTCTACTTTACTTTTTTGCAGGAAATCTTCACTCAATAAATCTTTTCTGCATTCTTTTGCCGTAAATATCGTATATGCCGTTCCCAAGCACTCCTCTCCATTTCTGGTGCTTCCATTACTTAAACGAAAATAGGATACACGCACAATTTCTCCATTTTGTTCCAAATACATTCCTCTTGTTTCCTGTACTGCTTCAAACAACTTCCGGCATGTTTCCCCATAATTTTCTCCCCACTTCTTTTTATACGAAAACAATAATGGTGACTCCTGTTTTTTTTCACTTTGCTGCCTGTCTGCAAGAATGTTTGTCCGAATTATGACAGCCTGTGCTTTTAATGTTTCCTTTTCATAATCTGTCGGAATTACTGCTGCCAGCTCATGAAGCACCTGCCACTCCAATTTTGAATTTAATAAATTTTGTGTGTTTACATTTTCACTGTTTTGCTCCTCTTTAAAAAATAGCAGTGATATATTAACCGGAAGAATCATCATAATACAAAGAACCATACAAATATCCCAAAATAAGGACTTTTGTATGGTTCTCTTATACGTTTTCTTTCCCATCCGACATCCCATACAATTCTTTGTTCTATTGTATGTAAACATCGTTTTTTCTATTCTTGTATTCTTTTCACTATGCTTCTTATATTGCCAAATCCATATGCTGTACCGTTCCAACATTTCCATTTTCATATAGGAATATTCCTGTATTTCGCACTGCCGCATTGGTTTGATTTGTTTTTAATGAATTTAAAGAAAAATCACTTGAAATATTTTTTAAACAAATGGCCCCGATACCTTTTTCAGATATATGATAAAGCTCTGTTTTTCCGCTGTCATCCATACACCAGATCATCAGCTTATCCCAGATTTCATCACCTTCATCAATCCATCCGTTACCGTCATTGTCATATTCCGCAAGGTCTTTGAAGCCATCTCCGCTTTTTGTTCCAAACAGCTCACTTCCATCATTGATGTTTCCGTCTTTATTTTTATCAATTGCAAGATATCCGCTCTTGTTGGACAACATGGAAATCGTATCCATTACACCATCTGTATCCAAATCAAATAAGAACTTCTGGTCGGAAACTTCCGGCATGGTACTATCCAAATTGATGACCAAAGGATCACAAAAAGAAATTACACTGGTTTCGTAATTTTCATTATAATATTTTTCAAAACTGCGACTCATGGCAAATTGCAGATTAAATTCTATGCTTTTTCCATCCGCAGTAACTACCGTGCCCTTCGTCTGATATGCTGTTCTTTCCTTTTCACTAAAATAACAAGTCGTACCAGTCTGCACCGTTGTTTTCGTTGCCACACGTATTCCTTCCAATACGTCCGTAAAACTCCTCTTATCGTCTATACCATTGCCCTGCTTACTCTTATGCGTTGATTTTCTGCTATACATATAAGTATTTGTGGTCTGTGAATTCTGATTCGTATTTTCTTCAAGCCACTCCTGATAAGTAAGCTTCCGAATCCCCTGCCCGTTTAAAGTTCTCTCACGATTTAAAAGCAATACTTCCAAAAGATACTGGATACATCGCTGTCTGATTGTCTTTGTGTCCTTTTGTTCCTGTGCAGTCGCAATTTTCCCTGTTCGTATGTAAACAGTTTCATTATCCGCTGTTTCTCTTGTTTCTTTATTTTCTTCTGCTCCCTCTGCTTCTTCCTGTCCGTTTTCTGTAACAGACATTTTTTCCAATACTTCCGTAGAAGCAACTGTTTCCTCCGTAATCTGCCCTGACTTTTTCGATTCAAGTTCAGCATCTGGAACAAGCACAAGAACATTCTTTGAATTTTCCTGCACGGTTCTTTCTTCATAATTTTCCACTGAATATGTTCTGTTTGAATACATATCCACACTGGATGAACTTATACGCACTTTTGTGCCTCCTTTATCTGCCCCTCCTGTTCTTACTTCCCTGTGCAAACAAAAAGGACGATAAATAAACAGGAAACTCCTTTTCCCTTTTATTTACCGTCCGTGGCTTACCTTTATTCATACAGCTTTGCCGGCCTGAATCAAGCTGTGTGTATTTATTATATCGGACAATATTGGTAAAACTTTACAAAAAGACTACAATTCATAAGCCTTAATTTCAAAAGGTTTAGAATTGCAGTCCTCATTTTTATACTCTGTTATAGTTAATCAGACATCCCTTTAATATAATCTGGCGTTCTTCATCTGTAAGTTCACCAAGTTTTAAGCTGAACTCTTTCAGTCCGCTTTCGCTTACTGTATAAGCCTTGATAACCTCAGCCTTTTCTTCTACTGCCTTTTTGATATTCGGAATAAATAAGTAATCTTTATTCTTGAACGGCAGTTCTCCTTCTTCAATAAGGAATGGAAGCATACCCCAGTTGATTAAGTTGGAACGATATCTCTTAGTAGCATACTCATTTGCAATGTTTGCCCATCCGCCTAATACCTTCTGGCAGGAAGCAGCCTGCTCTCTTGCAGAACCGTCACCCGGTTTTACTGCAAAAATAGTAGAACCAAAGCCAACATTTCCTTTTCCTACTTCCGGATACTCTTTTTTGATTGCATCCATAACCTCTTTTAATTCCGGTTTTGCATCAACAGGACATTCACCATTCATAACGGCAGTCTGTGCCTTCTGCATATCTTTTGCAAGCGGAACATAGTTTGGGTCTTTTCTGGAAAGTGTGAACTCTGCAAGTCCCAACGGGTTGGAACGATAAGAGGATGTCTCTCCGGAAGGAATCAATTCATCTGTTGTAGTTACCGGATCGTGGATTTCGGAAACAACACGAAGTACCATGTTCTCCGGAAGTGCTCCCATTACCGGCCAGTCTTTGATGTTTGGTCCAAAGTGAATGTCAACTGTCTCATCAGCCACACCCTTAGAATCAAATACACGGTTCGCGTAAATGTTTGTATCAAAATGATATTTGTATTTACCGATTTCTCCGTCAAAATCAGTTGCAGGAGTAAGCACACCTTTGTTTGCTGCTGTAGCTGCGATAGAACGTGCATCCATAAGAGCCACGGAAGAAATCTGTCCGCTCTGTAATTTAGAACCTTCTCTGTTCGGGAAGTTTCTTGTAGAGTGACGGATACTGAACGCATTGTTTGCCGGAGTATCACCTGCACCAAAGCAAGGTCCGCAGAATGCTGTTTTCAGGATTGCACCTGTCTCTAACAGAGTTGCTGCACAGCCATTCTTCATTAATTCCATATAAATCGGTGTAGAAGCCGGGTATACACTCAATGTAAATTCGTCACATCCGATATAGCTTCCTTTCATGATATCTGCTGCTGCACAGATATTTTCAAATCCACCACCTGCACAACCTGCGATGATACCCTGATCTACGATAAATTTACCGTTTTTCACTTTATTCTTTAATGTGTAATCTACTGCTCCGTCAAGGCTGACTGCTGCACGTTTTTCTACATCATCCAAAATATCCATTAAGTTTGCATTTAATTCTTCGATTGTATATGTGTTGCTTGGGTGGAACGGCATAGCAATCATAGGTTTTACTTTACTTAAATCCACTTCAATCACACCGTCATAGTAAGCAACTTCACCCGGATTTAATTCTTTGTATTCTTCACTTCTTGCGTGAATATCATAGAATTCTTTAATCTTATCATCTGTCTGCCAGATAGATGAAAGACAAGTTGTTTCTGTTGTCATTACGTCGATACCGATACGGAAATCAGCACTTAAAGATGCTACACCCGGTCCTACGAATTCCATAACTTTATTCTTTACATAGCCATTACCGAATACAGCTCCGATAATAGCAAGTGCAACGTCCTGAGGACCTACACCCTTCATCGGTTCTCCTTTTAAGTAAACAGCAACTACGCCTGGCATATTAATATCATATGTCTGATTTAAAAGCTGTTTTACAAGCTCCGGTCCGCCTTCACCCATAGCCATAGTACCTAAAGCACCGTAACGTGTATGGGAGTCAGAACCTAAAATCATCTTACCGCCGCCTGCAAGCATTTCTCTTGCAAACTGGTGAATAACTGCCTGATGAGGTGGTACATAAACTCCACCATATTTTTTCGCACAAGTAAGACCAAACATGTGGTCGTCTTCATTGATAGTTCCACCTACTGCACAAAGAGAGTTGTGGCAGTTTGTAAGTACATAAGGAATCGGGAATTTTTCAAGTCCTGACGCACGTGCAGTCTGAATAATTCCAACGAAAGTAATATCATGAGAAGTTAATTTATCAAATTTGATTCTTAACTTGTCCATATTACCTGATGTATTATGATTTTCCAAAATTCCGTATGCAATTGTTTCTTTTGCAGCGGATTCTTTGGTTACTTCTTTTCCTGTTTTGCTTTTTACGGCATTTAACGCTTCACTGTTGTCCGGAATTAACTCTGTTCCGTTTACAAGATAAGCGCCGCCTTCATATAACTGAATCATCCTAGCCCTCCATTTTCCTACATAAAAAATTGTCGCCTAGCCTACACAATTTCTTATTACATAACATATTGTTCTAACAAAAATTAATTATAATTCAACATACTAAAGTCTGCAAGCCTTTCCTCGCAGTATTCTATTTCTTTCACCAGAATTGTAATTGGTTCACTATGCGAACCCTCTTACATAAAAAATTACAGTTCGCCACTAACGTGTGAACTGCAATTTTTCATTTATATTTTATTTACTCAAAACCACTTTATCCAACTTCCAGATTTCATCTACATACTGCTGGATAGTTCTGTCAGAAGTAAACTTACCTGAGCAAGCTACATTTAAAATAGCACTCTTAGCCCAGCCTGCTTCATCTTTGTAAGCAGCCTCTACTTTTTTCTGTGCTTCCGCATAAGACTTGAAGTCTTTCAAGATAAAGTAAGTATCTGCTTTTGATGTACTCTGTGTATTTAACAAAGAATTGTACAGCGGACGGAAAAGTTCCGGATCCTGCGGTGCATAAGTACCGTTAATTAACTGCATTAATACTTTTCTTACATCCGGGTCATTGTTGAAAATTTCCATCGGATTGTATCCGCCGAAGTTCTCAAACTGAATAACTTCATCAGAGCTTAAACCGAAGATAAATGCATGTTCCTGTCCAACTTCTTCTACGATTTCCACGTTAGCGCCGTCCATTGTTCCGATAGTCAAAGCACCGTTTAACATGAACTTCATGTTACCTGTACCGGATGCTTCTTTACTTGCTGTTGAAATCTGCTCGGATACGTCTGCTGCCGCAAAAATCATTTCCGCATTGGAAACACGATAGTTTTCGATAAATACAACTTTAATCTTTCCGTTAATGGCAGGATCGTTATTTACTACATCTGCCACAGAGTTAATTAATTTAATTGTAAGCTTCGCATTCTTGTATCCTGCTGCTGCTTTTGCACCGAAAATAAATGTTCTTGGGTAGAATTCCATTTCCGGATGTTCTTTGATTTCGTTGTATAAGTACATAACATGAAGAATATTTAAAAGCTGACGTTTGTACTCATGAAGACGTTTTACCTGTACATCGAAAATAGAACGAGGATTTACGTCAATGCCATTGTGTTCTTTAATGTACTCCGCAAGTCTAACTTTATTACGGTATTTGATATTCATGAATTCCTGCTGTGCTTTTTCATCATCTGCATATACTTTTAACTTGTTGATTTTTGGTAAGTCTGTAATCCAGTCATCACCTACATGCTCTGTTACCCATTTTGCAAGCAATGGATTACCATGTAATAAGAATCTTCTCTGTGTAATACCGTTTGTTTTGTTGTTAAATTTCTCCGGCATCATTTCATAAAAGTCTTTTAATTCCTGTTTCTTTAAAATTTCTGTATGAAGTCTTGCTACACCGTTTACAGAGTATCCTGCTGCGATTGCAAGGTGTGCCATCTTAACCTGACCATCATAAACAATTGCCATTTTACGGATTTTTTCCTGGCATACGTTCTGATCTGCACCATATTTCTGCTGAATCTGTGCAATAAAACGACGGTTAATTTCTTCTACAATCTGGTAAATTCTCGGAAGCAGTCTGGAGAACAGTTCGATTGGCCATTTTTCCAATGCTTCAGCCATAATTGTATGGTTTGTGTAAGCACATGTTTTTGTTGTTACTTCCCATGCTTCATCCCATGTCAGATAATGCTCATCCATTAAAATACGCATTAATTCCGCAATTGCTACTGTCGGATGTGTATCATTTAACTGGAAGGTTACTTTTTCATGGAATTTCTTAATATCTTTGTGTGTACGCACATATTTCTCTACTGCTTCCTGTACAGATGCAGAAATGAAGAAATACTGCTGTTTTAAACGAAGCTCTTTACCTGCGTAGTGATTATCGTTCGGATAAAGTACTTCAACAATATTTTTTGCAAGATTTTCCTGCTCTACCGCTTTCTGGTAATCACCTTTGTCAAAGGAATCAAGCTGGAAGCATTCTACCGGCTGTGCATCCCAGATACGAAGAGTATTAACAATACCGTTTCCATAACCTACGATTGGCATATCATAAGGAATTGCTTTTACAGACTGATATCCTTCCTGAACAAAGTTGTTTCTTCCTTTTTCGTCAACGTGAACATTTACATATCCACCGAATTTTACTTCTTTTGCATATTCCGGTCTGCGAAGCTCGAATGGATTTCCGTCTGCAAGCCATACATCCGGTACCTCTACCTGATAACCGTCACGGATTTCCTGTTTGAACATACCGTAACGATAACGGATACCACAACCATATGCCGGATATCCCAATGTAGCCAAAGAATCAAGGAAACATGCTGCAAGACGTCCAAGACCACCGTTACCAAGTGCTGCATCCGGCTCCTGATCTTCTACTACGTTAATGTTTAATCCTAATTCTTCCAACGCTTTCTTTACTTCCTCATATGCCTGTAAGTTAATCAGGTTGTTACCTAAGGCACGACCCATCAAAAATTCCATGGAGAGATAATATACAGTTTTCGGATCCTCTTTCTCGTATGCTTTCTGTGTCTCAAGCCAATGATCAATAATATCATCTTTAATGGCATAGGAAACAGCCTGGAAAATCTGCTGTTCTGTTGCCTCCTCTAAAGTTTTACGATAAAGAGTTTTTACATTATAAAGAACGCTTCTTTTAAAAAGCTCCTTGTCAAAAGCTGGTTTTGTTGTTTTAGCCATACAAGCTCCTCCTATATTCATTCAACTATTATCTAGTATAGCTGATTTCTTCCTGTTTGCAAAGCGAATTGTCTGTAAATTCATCGAAAATTAGCGAAAATTGTTACTGTCCACTCTGTGAACAGTAACTTACTTCCATTATACTCTTTCAATTGCAATCGTTACATTCTCTCCGTTTACATTCCATTCTTTTGCATATTTGAAGCTGTCGCCTGTTGTCATCACATCTGCAAGTACTTTTCCTGCAATTGCTTCTTTATTGCTTTCCATGATGGATGCAATCTTTTCATTTCCGCTTACAGCTACCTTAATATGGTCTGTTACCTGTAAGTTTTCTTCGGAATCCTTACGCATTGTCTGAATCTTACTGATAAGCTCAAGCACAAATCCTTCTTCAATCAGTTCTTCTGTCAGGTTGGTATCAAGTACAACAGTTACTGTGTTATCTGCATCTGATACATAACCTTCCTTCTGGCTCATTTCAATTAATAAGTCTTCTTCTGTAAGTGCTACTTCCACGCCATCTACGTCAAATTTCAATGCGCCGTTTGCTTTTAACTCATCCATAGCTGCATTTCCATCTAATGAAGCTAATGTTTTCTGGATACCGCCAAGCTGTTTACCGTATTTCGGACCTACTGTACGAAGCTGTGGTTTGAATGTATAGCTTGTAAAGTCTCTGACATCATCTGTGAAATTCACTGCTTTTACATTCAATTCTTCTTCGATAATTGCTTTATAGAAGTCATCCAGTGCATTCGGTGCTTTGATAAACATATTTCCGATTGGCTGACGGTTCTTGATGTTGGCTGCATTTCTACATGCACGACCCATTACAACAACCTTTAATACTTCATCCATATCTTCTTCCAGCTTCTTGTCTACAAAAGCTGCATCTGCCACCGGATAATCACACAAATGAATACTTTCCGGAGCGGATTTATCAATGCTTCTTACAAGATTCTGGTAAATATCTTCTGTCATAAACGGAATGAGTGGTGCTGCCACTTTACTTACGGTTACAAGTGCTGTGTAAAGTGTCATGTAAGCATTAATCTTATCCTGTTCCATTCCTTTTGCCCAGAAACGTTCACGGCTTCTTCTTACATACCAATTACTCATGTCATCTACGAAGCTTTCCAATGCTCTTGCTGCTTCCGGAATTTTGTAGTTTTCTAAGTTGTTATCCACTTCTGTAATTAAGCTGTTTAACTTGGATAATAACCATTTATCCATAACTGTCAGCTTGTCGTATTCTAAGCTGTATTTGGAAGCGTCAAAATCGTCAATGTTTGCATAGAGTACAAAGAATGCATAAGTATTCCACAATGTACCCATGAATTTACGCTGTCCTTCCTGTACAGCTTTGCCGTGGAAACGGTTCGGCAGCCATGGAGCGGAATTGATGTAGAAATACCAGCGGATAGCATCTGCTCCGTAAGTAGCCAGTGCGTCAAACGGGTCTACTGCATTTCCTTTGGATTTACTCATCTTCTGTCCGTTTTCATCCTGTACGTGTCCAAGTACGATTACATTTTCATAAGGCGCTTTATTAAATAATAAAGTAGACTCTGCAAGTAAGGAATAGAACCATCCTCTTGTCTGGTCAACCGCCTCGGAAATAAACTGTGCCGGGAACTGTTTTTCAAATAAGTCTTTATTTTCAAACGGATAATGATGCTGTGCGAAAGGCATTGCTCCTGAATCAAACCAACAGTCAATTACTTCCGGCACACGATGCATCTGCTTACCACATTTCTCACAAGGGAATGTGATTGCATCAATGTATGGTCTGTGGAATTCTACTGTTTTTGCTTCCGGATTTCCGCTTAATTTTTCCAATTCTTCACGGCTTCCGATGGAATGCATATGTCCGCATTCACATTCCCATACGTTTAACGGTGTTCCCCAGTAACGGTTACGGGAAATACCCCAGTCCTGAATATTCTCTAACCAGTCACCGAAACGTCCTTTACCGATAGATTCCGGAATCCAGTTGATGGTATTGTTGTTGCGGATTAAGTCTTCTTTCACAGCTGTCATTTTGATAAACCAGGATTCTCTCGCATAGTAGATAAGCGGTGTATCACATCTCCAGCAGTGCGGATAGCTATGTTCAAACTTCGGTGCATCGAATAACAGATTTTTCTTTTCCAAGTCTGTTAATACCATCGGGTCAGCTTTTTTACAGAATACGCCTTCATATGGTGTTTCTTTTGTCATTTCACCTTTTCCGTCTACAAGCTGTACGAAAGGAAGGTCATATTTACGTCCTACATTCGCATCGTCTTCACCGAATGCAGGTGCAATATGAACGACACCAGTACCGTCTGTCAATGTTACATAGTTATCGCATGTTACATAGTATGCTTTTTTGTGCTGTTTTTCACAGATTTCTGTTGCATAATCAAATAACGGTTCGTATTCTTTATATTCTAAATCTTTACCTTTATAAGTTTCTAAAACTTCGTAAGCCGGTACTGCTGCTTCTCCGGTTTCTTTGTTTTCTTCTTTGCCAAGCTTTCCAAGAACCGTATCAAGCAATGCTTCTGCCATATAATATGTGTAACCGTCTGCTGCTTTTACTTTAGCATAGGTTTCGTCCGGGTTTACGCAGAGTGCTACGTTGGAAGGTAATGTCCAAGGTGTTGTTGTCCATGCAAGAATGTAAGCATCTTCATCTTTTACTTTAAATCTTGCTACTGCGGAGCGTTCTTTTACATCTTTGTATCCCTGTGCTACTTCATGAGAAGAAAGCGGAGTTCCACAACGAGGACAGTAAGGTACAATCTTAAAGCCTTTGTATAATAAACCTTTGTTCCAGATTTCTTTTAATGCCCACCATTCGGATTCAATGTAATCATCATGGTAAGTAACGTAAGGATCGTCCATGTCAGCCCAGAAACCAACTGTACCGGAGAAATCCTCCCACATTCCTTTGTATTTCCATACGCTCTCTTTACATTTTGTAATGAACGGGTCTAAGCCGTATTCTTCAATCTGTTCTTTACCGTCAAGACCGAGTAATTTTTCTACTTCCAGCTCTACCGGAAGACCGTGGGTATCCCATCCGGCTTTTCTCGGTACCATGTAGCCTTTCATTGTGCGGTATCTCGGAATCATATCTTTGATAACACGGGTTAATACGTGTCCGATATGTGGTTTTCCGTTGGCAGTTGGCGGTCCGTCATAGAATGTGTATGTGGGACCTTCTTTTCTGCTGTCCATACTTTTTTTGAAAATGTCATTGGAATTCCAGAAGTCCAATGTTTGTTTTTCGCGTTCTACGAAATTGAGGTTTGTGGATACTTTTTCGTACATTTTTTTCTTCCTTTCTTTTTTGTTTATGTGACAAATGCTTTTTAGGTTGTGGTCGTCATGTTGCACAAAGTTATTTCATCCTTTGTTCCACGTTTCGGATATAAGATTTTCTAAATGTTCTGCGATAGTATATGAAAAACGGACGCAACCGGCTGAAATTCGCCATCGTGGCTCAATTTCAGCCTTTCGCCGGCATCCATGCCACCGAATTGCTAATCATATACAGAACATTAAGAAAATCTAATATCCTGCACCAGTCACAAATGCTGAAATAACTTTGTGCAACATGACGCTTCAAGGCTTTGAAATGGCGTTTGTCACATGAAATCTTATTTTCAACTTTGTCTGCGTTACTCGTTAGGAGCATGAAAAGTTACCTTTTCGTGCAAGCACGACTAATGCCTTTTATACTCTTAACTTTGCTTAATGACGCAGAAAACCCTCGTCCTGTAAAAGGACGAGGGTTAATAATCTCGTTGTACCACCTGTTACATGCATACTCCCCATTTTGATTAGTTAATGTAATCATAAAAAATTTTTAAATGGGTTTATATGTGTTCCTTTAACGGTGGATTGCCGTCAGTTCCTACTTCTTTTCCGTCTGGTTAATTGGTTGGGAAATCGGTTCGGATCTGCAACTCGGAAGTGATATTCGATAGCTGTCTACTCGTACCGGGCTCTCACCATCTCCGGCTCGCTGCAACTTCAATAGCTATCTACTGTCTTCGTCAACGTCTTTTGATATCTGTTCATTATTATAAGACTCCGACAATAAAAATGTCAATTCCCTAATTCCAGAAACAGTATGTTTCCCTTCTTTTTTACCATTTAAAGAGGTTCTGAACCCATGCCATGGTACGTCCTGTAATCTTAAAGGTTACTTTCTTTGTTCCGGCATAGTTTCCGATTCCTTTGATTGTTACACTTGCAGTTCCTTTGTTGACGTTATTTACATAGCTGTCTTCTACGATTTCGTAGTGTACGCCTTCTTTTAATTTTGTATCGCCCACTTTAATTGTTGTGAAATCTTCTGCTGTAAGTGTAATTGCTTTTCCTGTATACGGCTTAGATTTTACTACTACTTTAGCCTTGGAAATATCCTGTACTGCAACTTTGTATACTGCTTCGTTACTTCCTGTGTAGTTTTTGCCCTTTGCTGTTACTACCACTTTCACGGCTTCGCCTGCATCCACTACATCATTTTTACCCAGTTCTGTTCCGTCTGCTGCTAAATAGTATTTTACTGTGTAATCTCTGTTTACTTTTAACTTCTTATTATCTGCATCTGTCAGTACAGGTGCTGATTTGTACTTGCCTTTTTTGTTCTGGTAAGCCACATCTGCCACTTTCATATCAATAGTTGATAAATCTGTCGGCGTAATAGTAAATTTCGCAGTCATTGTTCCTTTGTAACCGTTAACACCTTTAATAGTTACCTGCGGTTTTTTGTTTTCTTTCATGTTTACAGTGGTAACTGCTTTGTTATTCTTATAAGTTACTTTATAATCCTTACCTTCTACAAGAGTTGTTCCGCCAATGCTGACAACAACATCTACTTTGCTGCCCTTCTGAGCGTATTCTGCTGTTGCGCCAATACTTATATCTACTCCTGCAGTCGGCTTATTACTTTTGAATAACTCTATAGCATTTACTGTAAAAGTCTTCTTGATAGTTCCTGAATATTTTCCAATACCCGTATAGGTTACTGTTGCCTTACCTGCTTTTGTATTTTTGCTGTAGCTTACTTTATAATCTGTACCTTCTTTAAATGTAACTTTTGATTTTGCATCTTTGGCTATCAGCATGTTATCTGCCTGTTTTGCTTCACCGATTGCAGCATCAAAATCTACTTTTGTCTTCCATTTCGTAGTATCAATTTTTGCTACATTGGAAAGTTTTGTTGCATTAATTTTGAATGTTTTAGTTACAGAACCGATATAACCTGCTTCCAATTTGCCCTTAATGGTTATTTTTGCTGTTCCAACATTTGTATTGTTATCATAGCTTACTTCATAACATTCTTTGCCAATTTCTTTTCCACCGGAAAATACCTGAATTGCCGGCTTCTGTGCTGTGCCATCACATACTACGCTGTAAGATGTCTTTCCTGCAATTTTTACAGTCAGTTTACTAATATCAACAACTTTATTCTTTGCATATACTTTAATATCCTTAGTAACCGTTCCTGTAAAGTTACCTTTACCTGTAACTACCATCTGGTAATCACCGGCTTTTTTAATCTGTTTTAATGCTTTTGCATCTTTTGGAATAACTCCGTTTACGTACTGATAGTATGTTACAGTATAATCTTTGCTTCCTAATTTAGTTGTTTTGCCATCAACTGTGTAGGTAACCTGATTTAACGCTTTCTGGTTTTTGTTTGTTTCTACCAGATTTTCTTTGTAATCAACTACAATACCTTCTGTCTCAAGATCTTTAGCAACGATAGCAAAGTCTGTTACATGTTTTCCATCATAGTTACCTTTTCCCGTTACGTTTACAACTGCTTTACCAACAGCTTTATTCTTGCTGAATTTTAATTTGTAGTCTACATTTTCCTGTAATAAAGTATTGCCATCATATACTTTGATTTCAGGTATAATTGCTTTGCCGGTATAAGTATATTCCTGACCATCTACAAATTCAATTCTGAGCTTGTCTTCAATAATCAAGCCGTTTTCATCTGTTACATATCCATCGGCAATCTTAACTGCCTGAATTCCGTCAAAGTAAATTGCAGAATCAACTTCCCATGTTCCTTCATGACCTTCCGGTATAATAGAGTTACACCAGATTGCAAACTTGGTAATATTGGCAGCATCTAAAGTACCATTTCTCTTACCCTTAAATGAGCTGAATGGAATTGTTATGTGCTTAGCTTCTGTACCTTTTACAAAATCTGTAAGGTATACTTCAAATTCTTCGCCTGATGCATCTGTCAGCTGAACAACAACCTTCTGACCCATACCATCAGGTTTTACCCACATTTCAAGTGCATTGTATTTAGAGAAGTCTCCGCTTACAAGGTCAGATTTAATTCTTCCTGTCCATACTTCTGAACCGGTTGTTGATAATTTGTAATTAAATGCACCACCAAAAGTACCATCTGATTTATTCTCTGTACTTAATGTAAAGCCTGAACTACAGCCTGCTGCTGAATTAGCAGTATAAGATACATCCAATAAACTGTCACTGCCTGAATAATAATCAAAGTTTTCAATAATATGTGCCGGTGCTTTTTCTTTTTCTTTTCCTAATGCAATGTTAGTAATTTTTGCAAGTTCAACGTCATCTGCTTTAAGAGTGATAGCTGCAACTTCCGTCTTACCGACTTCTGCCATAGCTTTTTCTGTTAAATCTGCACTCCACAAGCCTTCAATTTGTGCATTTTCAACTTTTGCCGCATTAAGAGTAACTGCTTTACCCTCTACTCCTGTATTTGCAACAATAAACTGTACAGCTTCTGCATTTTCAACTACTGCCGTAATCTTTGTCGGTTCTAAAACAGTGTCTCTGTCAAACGGAGATACCATATATCCCATCTGATTTGTATATGTTTCTGTAGCTGTAGCTTTAAGAGTTTCCATATTTGCATAGAATTTTGCATCTTTACCAAAAATAGAGGACTCTTCATTATAGAAATCAATAAAGTCATTAATTAATTCATGACCATGTGTATCACTGTATTTATATGGTACATAGAAGTTTGTATCACTAAAGTTTGCCCATACAAGGTAATATGGCATATTGTTGTTCTGTGCTATTTCACTGATTTTTGAATACCAGTTTGTTCCGCTTGCTGCTGTACCAACAGGGTTTCCTTTCACAAGAAGACCTTCGTTATCAGAACCATCTTTTTTCATGACTCTGACACCACATTCTGAAATAGCTGCTACTTTTCCTCTTTTCTCAGCTAAGGAAGAAACTACTTTACAAGTGTTGTCCAAATTAGTAAAGAAAGAACCATCGGATGTAGCCGGGTATGTGTTGTAATCATCATAATAATCAAATGCCAAAATATCAATATATTCATCACCCGGATAATAGCTTAAATATTCTTCTTCTGTAGTAAGTGGTCCATTCGGAGAGTATACCCAGAGCATGTTATGAACACCCTTGCTTTCGATATAATCTCTTGTATATCTGAACAATGACTTATAAGTTTCTTCTGTATTAGAAGATCCCCACCAGAACCAGTTACCTGTATTCTCATGAAGCGGACGGAAAATAATAGGAATATTTGCTTCCTGTAACTGTGTAGCATAGTCAACAATTATATCAAGATATGCATTATATACTACATTATATTCCCCACCCGGAAGAATCTTCTTTGCGATATCATTAGATAAATCCTTTGACTCTGAGAAATCACACTGGAAGAAGTCATAGGTACCATCTTCATTTTTTACAACCTTGCTGTTAGAAACATTAGGCATATGTGCAGAAAGGGTTACAATTGCACCATTTTCAGCTGCCTGTTTACTATACTTAACAGAATTCTCAAGTGCTGATTTTGCATCTGTTCCTCCTGCTTCCGAACCTGTAAGTGATAATGTATCAATACCATACAGACCACTTACCTGTCCTGTAATATCATATACATCACCTAATGTTGCAGAAGTACTAATCTTTGAATTGATATCATTCTGATGTCCGAATAATACCTGATCATCATTTGCTAATGTTGCTAAATATGTATACAATGCTTTTACACTGTCACCTGCATTTTTATCTGTAAGTTTGATACTTGAAGGTTTCGTTGTAAGTGTCGCTGCTGAACCTTCACTTGGTACGGAAGTAATCTCAACAAAATCTTCTGCAAGATTTTTCTGGGATAATACCAGATTATCTAAGTACACATCTCCTTTAAAGCTTGTTGAAACACCGATAATACCGATAGTAAGTGATTCAAGCGGTGAAGCAGTAGGTGAGAAGGACATTGTAACGGTAACCTTTTTCATACCATCTGCCAAAACTTCTGCTGTACTTTCATCAATGGCAGTATCTTTTTCGATCACACCTGCCGCAAAGAATTTCATCTTTGTTCCGTCTAATGCATCCGGATAAATGAAATCTACACTAATCTGATTATACTGACTTACATCAGCAGCCTCTGTCGGTGTGAAAGTTGCCTTAGCTTCACTCCATGTAGATGCAGAGTTAGCAGAATAATCAAGAGACACTTTTAAACGCTGGTTTGCATTCTCATACGCAATAACAGGTGCTGCATTCTCAGTTCCGCCATGGTAATAATCCCAACCTGTTTCTGCTTTCCAGTTATTAAAATCTGCTTCTGTGGAAAGGTCAGATAAAATAGTCGGATCTTTTTCTTCTAACGGTGGTTTCTCTGTTGTAATGTTAACAACTTTTACATCACTAAAATTAACTATACCCGCAAAACCAACTCCAACAATTTCAAAATCAATTTCCATTAATGTTCCGGCTTTGTCTGTATACTCAAACTGAACATCCGCTGTATAGTTTTCTCCTTCTTTTGTAAAGTCTGCTGCTTTTAACTCTACAACCGCATCACTCTTTGTATACACCCAGTCATTGATTTTTACAATTCCCTGGATTTTGACATAATTTCCCTCTGTTCCGAGTGTCTGATATGTTGTTTCATTAATTGTAACCTTTGTATCTACTCTGTATTTATCTATTACATTGACTGCATCATTGTTTGTGTATGCATATGTAACTGTTGCTTTTTTCGTCCAGTCTTCTTCTGTCAATTCTGAAAAATCAATAGCGTCTGATGCAACACTTGTTTCATTTTCATACACAACATCTTCATAAGACTCGGCCTGCTTTTCAACATTAGCTACTGTTACATTATCAACACTAACTGCACCTTTGAAACCAACTCCAACGATTTCAAAGTCAACTTCCATTAATGTTCCGGCTTTGTCTGTATAGTCAAACTGAATATCTGTTGTATAGTTCTCTCCTTCTTTTGTAAAATCAGAAGCTTTTAACTCTACAACCGCATCACTCTTTGTATACACCCAGTCATTAAGCTTTACAATTCCTTGGATTTTGATATAATTTCCTTCTGTTTCCAGTGTTTGATAAGCTGTTGCGTCAATTGTAACTGTTGCATCTACTGTATATTTATCTTCTACAGTTCGTACAACATCATTTGTATATGCATATGTAACTGTTACTTTTTTTCCCCAGTCTTCTTCTGTTAGTTCGGAAAAATCAATAGCATCTGATGTAACAACAGTATCACTTTCATAAACTACTGTTTCATCACTTGCCGCATTGTTACTCTCCACTGCATTACCATTCATGACAATTTCTTCAGAAACTATCTCTTCAACAACAACTGTTTCAACTTCTGTTGTTTCTTCAACTATGGTAGTTTCTTCTACTACTTCTTCCGTTTCAGTTACTGTTTCATTTTCCCCAGTTTCTTCTGTTTCAGTATCTTCCACTGTAGTAGCTTCTTCTGTCTCCACTACCTCTGTCTCAACGGTTTCCACCGTGGTAGCTTCTTCGGTTTCTACTACCTCTGTTTCAGCAGTTTCCACCGTAACAGCCTCTTCTGCTTCGGTTTCTTCTACTGTTGTTTCTTCTGTTTCTACCACAATTTCTTCTGTGCTTTGCCCCAATTCCTGGGCATTGGCAGAAACGGGAATAGATGTTACAACCATAGCCGTTGCTAAAGTTACGGTTATAGCTCTTTTAAATAACTTTTTTACCTTTCCCAATACCATTTGCTTTCTCCTTTCATGTAGCTTATATAAGTCTACGTACCATTAAACTATACCATAAATTTTCCTTTTTCTAAATTGATTTTTTAGCTAATTTACAATTAATATTTTTGTTGATTAATTACAATAACTCTGTGTTTTTTAACTTATTTTTTTGCACTTTATTAATATATGCCAAGGTATTTCTCATTCAGTTTATTTATACCTCAGTATTTTTTCTATTCTTTATACATTATTTTCTAAAACTAATATTTATTTTCCCAATACAAAAGGCTAATATTTCTCACTATAAACAAGAAATATTAGCCTTTTGTAGTCTTCAAAATATTCTATTCATATACCTCTATTAAATCTTTTTTACTATATTTTACTATAATTAATCACACTCATACAAAGCTCATTACTTAGTAGTTATTTCTATACCTGTTCATACACGCAAATATCTCCTGACGCCTCGGCATTGCAAGGGACGCACTTACCTCACCTCTTCCAAACAAACATTCTAACCCATCTTTTTGCAGTTGCTTCTCCAATATATCCACAACCTGCACTAAAGTCCGCTTTCCATCCAGCAAACACACCTGCATCTGTTTCAGAATATATCCCAATGCAGCCGTCTGCTCTATATCCTTTAACTGCTCTAAATATCGTAGTTCTACTGTCTTTTTGGCAATAGTGATTTCATCTGTTCCAAAAGCTTTAATTTTCATTCGTTCCTCTCTTTTTAGTACGCTATCAGGCTTCATAATTCTTTCCTTCCTGTATGCCGGAAATTTTACCCGTTCTGTTTCAAACACCGCAAATTGTTCGGCTGCTGTTTTCGCTTTTTGCGTAATGTCATACGGAATGTATTCTTTCATCTGCACTATGGTATCTGCCACATAAAAATAAGATCCGCTGCTTCCTGCCACAAGAATAGTAGAAATGCCTATGTCTTCATATAAACTGTTTACTCTTTCTATAAATGGGGTAATCGGTTCTTCCTCCCCATGGATTACGCTCTGCATAAGCTTATCCCGAATCATAAAGTTGGTTGCGGAAGTATCCTCATCTATCAGTAAAAGGCTACTTCCACTCTCTATTGCTTCCATCAGACCTGCTGCCTGTGATGTACTTCCACTGGCATCCTCTGTACTAAAATGAGTGGTATCTTTTTTATTTGGAAGATGACTGATAAAAGGTGAAATATCTACATTTGAAATGCTTCTTCCATCCTCTGCACGAAGCTTTACAGCACTTTGGTCAGTAATGACAAATTCCCTTCCATCACCTTTTATATGGTTATAAACTCCATTCTGTAATGCCTGTAATATCGTGGACTTTCCATGGTAACCGCCACCCACAAAAAGAGTAACACCTTTTTTAATTCCCATTCCTGTAATTTTTCCATAATTTGGAAGTGCAAACGTTATTTGTAAAGATTCCGGTGAACAAAATGCAATCGCATCTTTCATCGGCTTTTCCGAAACACCACTCTGCCTCGGCAAAACAGAACCATTAGCAATAAATGCACAAAGTCCCATCTTGGGTAGTTCTTCACGAATATATTGCTGATCCTCACAAAGCTCAATTGCTTCCTTTAATTTTTCCTTATTTATTCTGTTGTAATACAGACTGTTTTTCACACATTCCGGCAAAATATCAAAAAGCATTTTTTCTAATTCTTTTGCATTGATGGAGCGTCCATTTGCAGGAAATCCGGCTTCAAATCTCATTATGACGCTTTCGTTACTTACACGGCATGCTGTACGTTCCAACACTTCCTGCCCACAACGCGAAACTGACAAAAGTCCGCTTTTTCCGGAACCTTTTGCCCGAAAACTGCCGTCTGCAATCCGGCTTGCAAACAGTCTGGTTAAATGGTCTTGTAACGTTACCCTCTTCACATATTCAGCATAATACTCCGCCGGAAACATTGCCTTTTTCATCGGTATATGCACGGAAAGTCTGGACGGTGCCGCAAAAGGATCTCCCTGTACATGGTCGATGGAAAGAATGTATTCTCCAAAATCATATTTATCTCTAAGCTCTTTGTATGCCGGATATCCCCGGTGGTCAATTATGTGGAGCTTGGTTTTTAGTTCGTCTGCTGTTTTCATGTTGTTCTCCCTTGTTGTTTTAATACGGATTCCCTTACTGCTTCCATTTTTTCTTCAAATTCTGATATACTTTCAACTTTTGCAGCCAGTTTATGCCACGCTTTCAGAACATCAAATCTTATTTCTTCCTCTAAACGTTGTTTTAATGTATCCGGAATCTCGCCATAATCCTCCAACAAATCAAGGATTGCCTGTACCCTTTCCTCTTCTCTCTCAAAATAAATAATATCTTCCAACGTCATATACTCTTCTTTCACCTCCGGTTGAAGTCTCACGTCTTCAACGTATTTATGAATTTCTCGAATAACACTATTCGTCGCATTCTTTTCCGTACTATTCTGAATATAATTCAGCATTGCTTTTATTTCTTCATTTCCACCTTTATTTCCCTTTGTATAAAAATAAATAAACTGCAATCCATCTTTATAATGTAAATCCGGTATTTCTTTACACTGATTCTCAATCGTGTACATCATATAATCATGCCCAAACGGATCAAAATCCGTAATACTAATAACATACAGATTCGGCAATTTGGAGAAATCTTTTTCACCACTTCTCAAACGTCTGCTATCTATCTTTGCCTGATAAAAGCGGTTATGCTTTGGTAAATTTATATTTTTCTGTAAATTCGGTTCTACATCATACAAGTTGACCGGCGGCAAACTAATGTCTGCTTCTTCACCATACTCCTCCACTTCTACGTCCAATCGAATCCCTCTTTTCGTAGGAGCCAATGCAGGAATAGTACGTTGTGCCATCACCCTGATTTTTCCTATTTTACGTTGTAGCAATACTGAAAGAATTGCCCTGCAAAACGGAATTCCAACCGTTTCGTCCGTCGCAACTGCGTTCATCAGAAAATCATCAATTACATTCAATTCTTCAAATTTTTTGTTCGTATAACTCATATACCCTCCCTTTCCAATGCCAGAAAATGCACTTGCAGGCTATAGAGAAACAGAACAACTTTCTTCATTGTACAGCAAAGTCTCCACGCCTGCCAATATTTAATTGATCATGATTTTGTGAAAATATTGGCGAAATGCCCAAGACTTCTATCTGTATGATACAGTGAATAGATTTTCACAAAGATGTTTTATAAAGTCTATTATATTGTTGGTATATCTGCATGTCAATTCAAATATTTGATTTTATAAATTTTATAAATTGCTTGAAATGCACAAACTTCCCGTATAATTTCTACATTTTAAACTTATATTGTACTTCCCATAGAAATTCTATATAATCCCGTCTTTAACAGTTTGATAGACAAAATAATCGCTACAAGCCTTTAAATTCAAGGTCTGTAGCGATTTTGGGTTTCGTTTTACAATGTAGTAATTTATCTCCCTTTGCTAATTTTTTGAATTTCTTTCATCTTT
>JAFSBX010000014.1 GCA_017437065.1 Lachnospiraceae bacterium | reverse complement strand
TATCATTGTGTACTATTGCTAGTACGTTTAATCTGCTCAAGAACCAAATCTATCTCTAACTTGTCAAGTTATTGACGGTTTCTGTTTTCTTACCTAAGTAAGCTTTTTGTACTACTTGCCTGTTTATATCTAAATCTTTCAAAGAACTCTTCTCTAAAGGCTTTCTTCCGGAAAGCGGATGCAAAGGTAAGGACTATTTTTGAACTACCAAAACTTTTTCGAAGATTTTTTTCAAAAAAGTTTTTTTGACTGGAAGTTCAAGACCTCATCTCTGTTTCAGCATTTCAACTTGTCCGCGTTTCTCTCTCGAAAGCGGGTGCAAAATTACTGCTTTACAGCATATGTTCCAAACATTCCTGCCTCTTTTTTTCAAGGAAAATGCGACTTTTCCCCTAAGTTGCTGATTCTCAAAAGATGCCGGAAAGCATAATTTCACATCCTTTCGAAAGAGCCATTTCATGTTTTACCTTATATTTATACGCGCGCGTGAAAGTCCCTCATTGCTTCCAACAACTCCTCCACTTCTTCTGGAATCACCCCCATATCTACAATTAAATCAGGCAAGAATCATGAAATCCCTGCCTGACTATATATTCCTTGTTTTTGTGAAATCAGAAACGATAACCTAAGCTAACGGAAAACATATTGGTTCGACGTTCGTCAATACCATCATAATCAGATTTCAATGCCCATTGGTATTCTCCACGGATGAAATAATGAGAACGGATTTCTAATTGCGCATCTGCCATGATACCATAAGATGTCTCATAACGCCCTTCTTTTTCAATAGGAATATCCATATATGGGCCTACATACCAAATAAACTCCCATTTCTGAACTTCGGGATTCACTTTTGCACTCAACAGTAAGGGGATTTCTAAAAACGAAGCATGATATTTATGCACATGGAATTGGGAAACTCCACCTACCGACCATTCAGAGCTTTCTTCACCTACTCTTTTTTATAATTAAGTCCTGATTGCAGTCCCAAATAAGCATTAAGCTGATAATCAACCGCGACACCCAAGGTAAAAGCGGACTGAACCTTATGACCAGGCAATGTTTCATTATAGATATCCGGCCAACTCCAACCTGCCTTGATGGAGTAGGAAAATTGGGCATAGCTTTGAAATGTTCCCAATATAAGCAAAGTTAAAACAATAAATTTCTTCATAATATGTTATCTTTTGCGTTAAAAATCCTTCAACTTAATCTTCAACAATACCGGATTGTCATCCTCATTCAACTGCTCGCACACTTCAACCAAACGTGGATATTTCTTACGGAACAATTCCCACCTTTCTTTGGAAAGCACATCACGATAGGCTTCATATCCATCCAGCAACACTTTAGGCTGCACTGACCATATCAAATCACCACCATCATTGCCATGCCGTCCCAATACTGCACTTGGTTTACCACCTTTAAGGACTATAACATTACCCTTAAAGTACATATCGTCCTTTAGTTTGTTTCCACTCAAGACCTTACCCGTTCGGTTGGAATACAGACTAAGATAGTAATTTCTGTCATTATCCCTGGAAGTAAACAAGAAATAGTCATTCAATGACAATATTTCACACATAGACGCATTCTTTTCATTTTTGCTTTGTGTCACCCAATCCTTTACATGACCTACATTTTCATCGAACATATCCCATGTGAAAGTCCTATCCCCATAATCCACTTTATAACGAGGAGAATATTCCAACGTTTCAGCATTAATCTGGTAAATATAGTTGTTGTAAGGGAAATGAAAATAAACAGATTCTTCATCCCTCGTTAGAGCTCTTGGATTTACAAAAAATGAAGTGATACGATTTGCAAAGGGAGGAATTTCAAAGAATTCCGCTTGTAAATCATCCTTTTCGTCAAACTGAAACAATAAGTTCGTTGCTTTACTTGAGCTATAACTTCC
>JAFSBX010000122.1 GCA_017437065.1 Lachnospiraceae bacterium | reverse complement strand
TGGTGTTTTCACTTTACCGAAACCCATTTCAAAAGTAACCATGACACATGCTCTTAATTGGCTGGAAAGTGCACGAGAACGGCTAAGACAATTTGAGAAAAAATCAATATCCATTGAAGATAAAATGGCTGAGATTCGATTGGTTAACAAAGCCAAATGGCTGCTAATCAGCGAACTTAAAATGAGCGAACCGGATGCTCATCGCTATGTAGAAAAACAGGCAATGGACCGCTGTGTTTCCAGAAGATGCATTGCGGAAGAAATTATCAAGACTTACACTTAATCCCCTACATAAGCAGGGTGGTAATGATTTCCTCATTACTGCCCTGCTATTTTGGTTCTATATAGCGTTTTTTCTCTGTCCTGAGAGCCTGTCGGACTTTTGCCACTGTTTCATTCATCTGGGACTGCAGCATGCCACCACTTCTGTGATAACTGCCAGCACACTGGCTGCTACTAACATCTTTTTCATGATTAACCTCCAATTCTTTCTCAATTTTCTTACAATCATGAGAAATACGCTTTGCGAATTTCTCAGATTCGCGGGCGGCGCCAAATAGAAATACAAGCATTTCTGCTTGGCTTGTGCCTTTCGTGCAAAAAAAGACACCGCATTTTTACGGTGTCCTTATAGTCCATCTATTACATTGTCATTTTCGTTTCCAACAACTCCTGCTTTTCTGACATTACCATGTCATAGGCAGGCTTTAAAATCTGTTCAAACCTTGCGGTTATATACCTCTTATAAAAGTTTTTCTGCAACTCGGTAATAAATGGTACTTCCTCAATAAACCCATTTATCTGCTCCAAATTAATTATCGGAACCATTCTTTGTATTGCCGCATTGCATTCCGGCTCCTCTGCCGACATCAGAAAATCATAGTAATTGATTTTTCTTCCATCCAACTTAATTGCTGATGTTGGAAATTGGTATATTCTGGCATTCAGCACATCTTCATTTACCAGTGCCTGTTCCATAATCCTTTCATCTGACTGTGGTAACAGACAGCTTCCGCAGTCATAAACCGGAGCAATGCTTGCCTCTTTCGTGGAATCATCATACAAAAAGCCCCAGTTTCCATTGTGTCTGTCAAAATTTCCAAGCAGGGCATCTACCACAAAAACATTAAAGAAGTGCTGCATCAAAAGTGACGGTTCCACATACTGCTGTTTTTCTATAGTATCCACAATGTCTGCCAGTTCCGTTCCGCTTCCTCCGGACTCGGAATCCAGAATGGTATTTTTTATGGAGCAAAAGTCAAACAGCCGATACCTGTCTTCCGTAAAATCCCGGCATGCACATACCACCTTCTTTTTCCCGCTTACTTCATAGGTTCCAAGCAGAGTTTCCTGTGCCTTGATGCCAACCATGTTAAAAATACTGCTTGCGATATGCTCGCTGATACAACTGTTCGTATAGGACATCTCTGTCGGCTTCATCGCACCGGACGGTGGAAACTTAAGCATATACTCTCTTCCGTTATATTCCACTGCAATCTTCTTTCCGTTAGCACCATTGTATGCCCTTCCTAAAATCTTTTTGCAGTTTGTAAAATCAATCGTTCCTGTCATGTTTTCCTCCGAAAAGATACTTGTTTCGCAAAAATTCTGCATGTTCCCGTGTAATTGCTCCATCATTAATTTCTGCTATATTAATGCTTCCGTACAGTTCTCCCCACAGGCAATCCAATAAATCAGACTTGTTTTTCAGACCTTCCTTGTAGGCATCTAAATCATGCTGCAGATATTCCGGCAGACCATATTCGTAGGCACGTTCCCTTTCTGTATTCTGTATTCCTGCAACTGTCAGCATCTCCATAGAAACGCCCAATACCTTTGCTAATTTATATACCGTTTCTGCACTGCATTTTTCCAGTCTGGTTTTTCCACTGCATATATCATTCAGTGTAGCGTGAGGAATACCTGCTTCTACCGCAAGTCGGTATTTTGTCATATTCTGTTTCTTTAATAACCTTTCTACCATCGCCTCTTCCTCCTCTTTATATATTATATCGGCATACCGAAATATTATCAATAGAATGCAAAAAGTTTTTTACAAGGCTTTAGAAATGCTATTTTAATAAAGACCAAAAACACTTATGACCATTCCGACGAACAGGAAAGGAACAAGCGGATATGGCTGTTTCTTCTCTGCTACAAAATTCACTTTTCCTATTTTTCTTACGCACTGCCTTACTGCATGAAACAGTAACAAAAAACTTAGAGCCATCAGAAGTCCAGCAAGGGTTCTTTCAAACCCAAGCACCAATCCGCAGGCTCCTGTCAGCTTGATACCTCCTACAGTTATCCCTGCAACAAGTAGTGGTAACGCCACAAGAAGACCTGTCAGATAAACAGGCTCCATTGGAAGCAGGCTTACCCCAGCGATAAGAAGCGGCATCCAGTCCGGAATCATTCGCTTTCGTATATCAGAGACTGCCGCCAAAGACAGAACGAGAAAAAATAGGGCAAGCCTTATCATCCCTTCCACTTACTGCATTCCCATGCTCATGCCGGAGTCTTCTTCCTGCTCCCTGCCCTCTTCCGGCTCATCCTGATCAAGCACCGGTGTAAGAACATCATAATGCCTGCCACATTTACATCTGCATTGGCAAGCACACCTCTCTTACTTCGTTTTTTCTCCAAATCATGCAACAGTTGCACATTACAGCTTTATCAGAATTTTCAATTACAAAATGTTGTTTCCACTCCAAGTCGCCAAATTCTTTTGGTTGCAAATACTTATACAAATACAGTGGTGCTCTTTATTCATCAATATCCAAATAATCTGCGATTTTTAACAATACTGCAATATATTGTGAATTAATTTCAAAATGACCTTTTTTACTTTGATTAGAAAGTTCTTTCTCTATCCATTCAAAATCTTCACTATGTGACATACAAATTAATCCAAACTCATCCCGAAAAGACACTACACTTGAATTTGGTATGCGAAACAACTTTTCATCCATTTGATTTTCAATATGTTCTCTAGAACGTTTTCCATGTACTGGTCTAATACATTCCTGCAAAGAAAGATGCTCTTCCCCGTACTTTTCAAATACTTTACTATATTTCCGTTCTCCCAAAACAGAATTATCGGACTTTATATCATTAATTTCATTTTCATTTGTTACCATTCTTATCTCATGAAATAATACACCATATATCAGCAATACAACTTCTAATTCACTTAATAAGTCTATATCTGTAATTAAAGAAAACATATACTCCATTACATTAATAAAATGCCTTATTCCATGTACAGTATATTCAGAAAAAACTTTACTGATTAATGGTAGCATGGTTTCTGCATACCGAATTGCTTCATTAACTTGTCCTTAGAATTCACTATTTTTTTCACATAGCCATTTATATAAATGTGTTTCTTGCACTTTCTCAATCATAGCTACTTCCTCCAAACAATGCATCACTTATATAAGATACACTTTTCTTATAACCATTGAAAACATTATACCATATATCAACCTGTCACGAGAATAATTTTCACTAAAATAGACATGACAAAACCTCCAAATCTCGTTTGACTTGGAGGCTTTAATCTGTCGATTTACTGTTTCGTTATATACTTCTGTAACCTGCTCTGCGGTTTCTCCGGTATTGTATATGCCAGCTTACCACTTTCCAATAAAGGCTTAATATAAGTTCTTGTCATATAGGTTAAATTCTTATAACCTATATGTTCCGAAATTTCTTTCTTAGTCCTTGCAATTTTACAGAATTCAAGTATCTTTTCTGTAACCGTATCATTCCCGACTTGGTCACTGACTTGGTCACTAGCCGTTGGACCCGATTTCATTGTAGCAGTTTCATTCAGTGGAATCACTGTTTTAAAAACATCACCTTCTACAAACTGCGGAATGCCATCGGAATACAACTTGGTAAATTTATAAGTATTCCTCATACCGGAACCTAATTCATCGGCAAGACCGATTTCCCTAAACACCTTAGAGATTGCAGGATTTTTAGGGAATGGCTCAAATGTATTCAAATTTAAATTCCCATATCCATGAGTTCTGTTACTATTCTCCGCAAATATCCGGTCTTTCTCTATTACCATCTTTGCCACATAACCGCTTGAATAATCCCTGTGTGCCAGACTGTTCGAAATGATTTCCCTTAAAATTGCATCTCTGGCACTAACAGACTGCATTCCGTCCAAAACAAATGGATCATTTAAATGCTTTTTAGCAAACTCACTCATTCTGTCATAACTATCCAGCAAATTAGTAACTATCACGTCTCTATCATCGTATCTGTCCAAATTCTGCACTCGAAAAATCATGTCCGTTTTATGTTGTGGAAGTGCTGACATAATAGTTGTATCTTTTCCAAATAACAGAATCGCCGCCAGTGTAATTCCCTCTCTTCTACTTTCATGATCCAACAAAATAAGTCCTGCACTTCTTAACAGCTCCTCATTGTCCATTGACAACCAAGGATGAATGTTGCTTCTTGCACGAGTCATCTTTCTAGCTCGTTCTATTAGATCCGGACGAAGTACATCCATTCCCCATTCCGGGAATACCTTATTTACAAAATAGGTTCCCTGCTTTCTTGCATATAATTTATATACAAGTTCTTCATTATCAGTAATATCGATATCGGATTCGTTATTTCTATCATATATTCGCCCAGATCATCTGCTTACCTGTGTACCAACAGGCACATAAATATGCAGTATTTTTCTTCCCTGAAGTTCATGTTCTACCGGTGTTAAAAATAGCGGCGGGTACATTTAGTTTGCATTATTAATTGCAGTCACAAAATCTTTCTTCATTTTTTCAATGCAATTAGGTTCTATACCAAGTATCTCCCCATTATCTTTTACACCTAAAAAAATATGACCGCCATCTCGATTAAAAAATGCACAGATACTTTCATATACATCCTTGGTGATATCTGTTGTGGATTTCTTGAACTCAGTCGTATGACACTCGCCTTTTCCTATAATTTCCAGTAATTCTTTTTCGTTCAATTTTTTCACTCCTTCCTGCATTTTCTTCCATAATCAGCAAATCAATTTTAACATATTGCTTGATAAAATACTACTTCCACGTTATCTCATACAGATAATATTTTTACATTATTCTTGATTGCTCTCTAAGGCATCCATCTCTTCTGCATGCCAATCTTCTTCGGCCATTCTCTTCTCTTCAAAGAAAACAATTGCTTCATTTTCCCTTTCTCTTTCCAAGCATTCATCTACTGCATTTTTAATAATCTCAGCATTACTGTCATCATATGAGTCCATAACTACAGGCATATAGCTTGTCTGTTCTGGACTATATTCTGCTTCTCCATTCATATATCCAATATCGCCATTTACAATGTTTTCATCTGCACTATACACTCTAATTTGCATAGCACTTGCAGTACCCTCTGAATCGTCAATATCGATAACTCCATATATTTCTAACTTTTTACTACTCCTGCCGGTTATTGAAAACAATAATTGTTCGTCTACCGAATCCTGCAGCTTACATTCTCCCAATACTTCAAGTCCTTCATCAAAATATACCTTATTTACTGCATCTGTATAAATTTCATCTACTGTGTCTTGGAATAGCTTTAAAATCTCCTTCTTATCTCTTATCTTTACACCAGACTCCGATTCTATGATTTCCATTCGGGCTTCTTGCTCATATTCTCGTTGATCCGCAATTGCCTGCAATGTTTCTTCAACTTCCTCCGAACAGTTTTCCTCTTCAAACTTAATAACTGCCTCTCGTATAAATCTTCTGAATTCTCTGGTATCACTTAACATAGTTTCTTTTGACATATAATCCAGTAATTTGTTATGTGCCACATGATTCCTATTTGCAATAAAAGATGTTAGTAATTCTTCCCACTTTACCGGAACAGCTATTAGTGGTTTAAAAAACTTTTCCCATATATTATATTTTTTAACATATCTGTTCTTTAAAAAATCTAATGCTGACTTCATTTTATCCAAATGTGTTGTTGCAAAGATTCTTTCTTTAATGAGTTTTTGCATTTCAGGACTATCCAACATAGCATCAGAATAAATATCTGCCTTTACAGTATCCATCAACTTCTCCAATGTTACCGTATAAAGATTGACATCTATGTTATTAAAGTTAGGCACATTCCTTTTTATGATTACAGCATTTTCTTCAATGCTGGCTTTTAACTTATAAAATTCTGGTCTGTCATGCCAATCAATTCCAAAATGCTCTATCATAATTCTACTGATAAATGCCCGAAGTTCATTCTCTGCCATATAGATATCTGAATACACCTCTCTGGATAATTCCAGCGATTGATTATCCTTTATCCAAACACATTTATACCAATCTCTAATCAAAGCATTTTTAATACTTATTTTCAGCTTTTCCAGGAAATGGTCATATCCTGCTATTTTCTCACGCATTTGCGGAACCGGTATACCTACGCGTATCTGGGAATAGCCAATCTTAATAGTAAATTGTCTATTCCATTCATAGGTATCCATCTGGAATATTACAGTATACTCAACATCTTTGTAGGAAACTTTAAACTCAAAATTTCCTATCCTGTCTGTGCAACCAATATATTTCACTTTACAATCCGAACCAAACAAAGTTTCAATTCGTGCCATTATGCCCTGACAATACTCATCGGCTATATCCTCAACCTGCTCAACATCGGCTTCAAAAATATCATCCTTAACCATTTTTCTCTTTTGTATTTTTGACAAATCCTTTATTTCTATCATTTTAAATTCTATTTCATAATTCATATTCTCAACCTCACACTTGGACTACCATATTATTTTTGGCATCTAATTCCCTTTTTACGCCATCTATATCTTTAATTACACTTGATAGTACTTTATTTCTACAATCCACATTTTTCTACTTACTCATATCTGATTTCCTGCTCCATAACGATTGCCGACTGGAACTGGATGATTAGCTTCTCGGCAGAGACTACCTTAATGCTTGCTATCAACTATTAACAGAAGAAAGGACCAACCCACACCCCTGGAGCAGGTCGAAAGCGAGAAAGCACGCAAGAAGATCCTGGAAGCAGTCCGTGCCATTGAAATGCACATGGAACTGTCCTGCATTGCAATGGGCATCCTCCAAAGCCTGTCCATCAAACTGGCTGGTAGGGTCAGTTTTTCCCAGATCCGTTACCCAAGGACACCTTCAAGGGAAAGGGGTTCCGAAGCGACCCTCATGTATTATTTACGGAAACATATTTTCCGCCTTATGGGTGAAAAGCCCGAATTATGCATAACACAAATAATAAAGGAGCACTAACAGGATGAGCTGGGAAACGACTGGGATTCACTGGCTTCTTGATGACGCAAACTTTTTACTCTCAAATCCATATAATCAAGTGTTTTTAAATAACAATTTCCTCTATGCTTATTTTCTTTATTTTTTTTAAGTTTAACCTTTCACATTTTACAACAAAATCGACAAAAATTTCTTTAACCCTCTCCTCATCTTCATTCAAAGGTAAAACTTTTACTATTATATATTGAAGAGCCTTATCTACAGAATACCCTTTTCTTCTATCGTTATTTAATAAAAGTTCCCCCAATATATCGACTAACGAAACTATGAAACTTTCTATGCTCTTCTTTCTCATAACAAAAATTGAAGAGTTTCTAACTATTTCACAAACAATTTCCGAAAATCCCCAATCCTTCATCATCGGAACAACTTTCTCCAAATAAACAGGATTAATTGCAAAGTCATTCTCATTTCTCTGACTTTCCCTCAATAAAAATATACTATACATCATATCAGTTGTAATTTTTCTCTCAAACATCACGCACGGTTTTTCTTCTATTAACATTCTCATCAATTCTGTCTTAAATATTGTCTTGTTATCAAATCCTGGTGCTACACCTATTTTTTTTAGAAAGTGTACAATTTCCATTTTATGTATGTATTTTTTATTTAATATACAATCGTTAACTGGAAATTTAATTTCTCTACTTATATTCCGTAAAGAATCACCTATTTTATCCGTTATATCATAAAATAAACCTTTATCAAAATCCGAAAAACATTTTGTCATAAAATAAACAAATTCAATAGTTTTGTTAAGCATTATATCTCTAAGCAACTTTTGCATCCTACGCTTATGTATACACTTTCTTCGCATATATTCCAATACAACACTTTCACCAACTAAATCAGGTTCAATACCTAATAAGCAACCATCAAAAATTTCCTTTTTATTTATTTTACACACAAATTTCTCTAATTCGCCATCTTCAATATTATCTAAAAAGTAATATATGATTTGTTTCATAAATTCTGGAAGTTCTTCTTCTTTACCAATTTGCCAAGGTTCTACAATAGTTACATACAATATTAAAATCTGCAAATAATCATACAGAACTTTGTCATCTTTACTTATTTGATGTAAACATATATCTACATTATCAAAGAATATAGTCTGAACATCATTTTGATTTCCAAAAGAAATATCTATTTTCATAATTGCATACAATGGATTTATTGTCTCGTTTTTCTCTTGTTGTAAATATTGTTCCAAATCTAATTCACAATCTACATCATCATATGAGTTGTTTATATAATCTCGCATAATTTTTAAAATATTTTTTTTATTCAAACCGTTTATTTGCATAAATCCAAAGTCTAAACTATTTTTGAAAGTCATTCTCTCCAATGCTTCATATCCAATAGTTTCACATATAGCTCTATACCACGTCGGTATATGCCTCTTAAAATTCTCTATATATAAGCCTTCTCTCTCTATCAAAATAATTCTTAATTTTGGGGGGAGTTTTTCTTCTGTTAACTGTAAAATGAAAGCTAGCCATTCTGAAAATTCTACTGAAACTTTTCCTACATTATCAATAGCAATGCATAAATTGTCCTTATATGCATAATTATTATAAGTGATTAATCTTTTAAAAGTAGGATAATCACAAAATATCATTTTCCAATTTTTCTTTTTTTGTTGCTCCTCAAAAAAAGAATATACTAATTTACTTTTTCCAATTCCAGCCTCCCCACATACTGTATATAACAATATTGAAGAATTTTCATTCAAAAATTGTTTCAATTTCAAAATTTCTTTATCCCTGCCATAAAATCCAATTTTTTTACTTTTAAAATATAATGCATCAATTGCATTTTTTTCAATTTTAATTGAATTTATAAACTCTTCAAAATTTTCTAGTTTTCTACTCTCTTTTGTATTCAATAACCCATTTTTTTCTGTTTTGTTTTCATCACTGATAAAATTAGAATTCGGTTGTAAATCTAATATAATATTATTAAATAATTTATCCAAATACTTTTTCGTTGGTATCTGCTTCGCAAGACAAAATACTCTCCTAACTAACTCTGTCTTTTTCTGTAATTCTTCATTTTCAATAAATATATTCGCAATATTCAGCATCGTTTTGTCAAATCCATCTGTTGGAACATAAAAAGCATTTCTTCCAGACTGATTAATTTTTTCAAGAAATTGTTGCACTTTAGGCGGTATGTCCCTTCCATACCCACACCAATATATTCTCCCAGCACCTTTTCCCATGTAAGCTCTTTCTAGAGCGTCCATTACAGAATTATCCCTTCCACTATACCCCAGTACAATAAAATTTCTTTTTTCAATCTCATGTGTCAAGGCTCTAACTAAAACCTCACTTTGATTGTCCAATTCCATTTCCGTATTTTTTAACGGACCATATTTATAATCTCCATGTAGAGCTATGCATAATAATTCTTTATCTGTATCATTACGGAAAATTCTATCTTGCGATTCCAATGTCACCTCGATAGGCACAAGTCCATACGAATGAGCTGTTTTCAGCATCAAACCATCAAAATTCGTTGTCCAAACACTCTTCACAATTTCATTCTCAGCAAGCAAAGCAATAATATGATATCCTAAACTTGGACATTTTCCTTCTATCAGGTGTTGGAAATATTTCCTTCTATCATCGGCTATTTTATACGCTACCTCAATATATTTTGAATATTCTTCTTCTGAGTTTAGCTGTGGATATATACCCTGATTATCTAACCAGTTCTGAATTGATCGCTTTACCTGCTCAGACTTTATGTTATTATGCGTTTCTGCCAGAACTGGATTTTTTGAAATAAATATATCTCGCTTCCATTCCCAGATACACTCTCCTGCCGATGGTACTCCTGATTCAACAGATGCCCCGGCTCCTAAAAACATAGAAAACTTTGTATCCATATTCTGTTTAATAGATCTAACAAATTCGTCAAATTCCAATACATAATCCATGTTCTGTACCTCTACACTATCTAATCCATCGCCTTTTAGTAACCATTCTTCCGACTTAAAATTTATAAAACTTTCCAATAGCCATCTCGTTTGCCATTCACACGAACTATCTTGCCCTCTTTGACCAATTTTTTTATGGTTCGTTGAATGGTACTTACAGATATTCCTACTTGTTCAGCTAATTCTTTCTGTTTAATCCTTGGTGAAGACAATATTGCTTTTATTACTTTTATTTCCATTTCTGTTCTTCCTGAATCCAAAACTTCATTCAAAACTTCATCCAAAACTTCATCGGTAAAATTAAGGTTTTTCAATATAACTCTGAATTCAGTTGCATTTGAATAAAAAGCCGGCTTTTTGTCTTCTGTATAATTTGGTTCCACTTCATATGCCTGCATGATCTTTTTAAAACCACTACCCCTTCGTTCCATATAATCAAGCCGACTAAAAATATCTGCAACTACTGGATTTCTACGCTTTGAAGGAACACTGTCAATATCTCTATCCTGAATAAGTGTCCCATCATACATCCCACCGGGTAAATATATTTCCAAACGGTCATCAAAAATATCAATATGAACTTCGCTTCCCATATCTAAATAATCACGATGCACTAATCCATTAACCAAGCCTTCAAAAATGCTTCTCTCTGGATACTCCGGATATTCTACTCGTCTATCAGATTCTTTTTTCCACATTTTCTTCGAATTTCTTCGCGCAAAGTTCATGCCTTCTTCCAAGAGTAATATAAGGCTTCCTGTATACTCTTCATCATCCAATGCATCAATAACTCCCGATGCTTTATCAATACCATTCCATCTGGTACAAAATAGTCTTGAGCAATAAATCGGAGATTCATCAGCAAGCAAAGCATCAGCATTTGTTAATATACCATTTTTGTCAACAATACCAAACGATTCAAAATCTTTCATTTCCATACTTTTCTTCGTTTTTTTATAATATGCTGCCTTTAACTTGGAAAAGGAATAATCATCAAAACTATAATCCGTAACGAGACTGTCATATGTCCTATTTTTTCCTCTCAAAACCAGTCTCTTCAGATCTGTAGCAGTGGCCATTACACTCTCATTGCCGATTCTGACATAGGCAGTATAATTTCCTTCACCTACATAATAGTAAGGTGTCTCTTCTCCTCGATACACTTCCAAAGTTACGATTTCCTTGCCATCTACAAGATGCGCTTTTAACAAAACTTCTGGAGTTGGGTCCATTTTTACCTTTATCTGTTCACTAATAACTTCCATAGCTTTCTTTACATCATCAATCCCCACCACAGAGTCATTATCAGCAATACCAAAAATTAGCACACCACCAACACCATTGGCAAAAGCACTTACACTTTTCAACCAGCTCTTCGGTTTTTTT
Organism: Lachnospiraceae bacterium; assembly: GCA_017437065.1. Lineage (GTDB taxonomy): Bacteria > Bacillota > Clostridia > Lachnospirales > Lachnospiraceae > RGIG3002. The sequence continues at coordinate 2,355 of JAFSBX010000122.1, read as the reverse complement.
ACCTCTAGCATTACTTTTTTGTCATATTCGGTTGCTTCACCGATCAGTTGTTCTAATTTCATAACCTCTCCTTATATTTTTCTCTATTCCTGAGACAATATGTTTGGATAATATATATTAATTTCTTTGAGATAATCACTGGCATTATACCTATAACTGGCACATCCTTCCAGTATGCTATATGCTTTTCTTTGTATTTTCATATTAGTAGAATTCCTAATAACATTATACGCTATACCTGCAAACAAATCATAATTCTCGAAATGTCCATAGCCGGTTGCTTCCGAATATGTTCTATCTATCTCACCCAAAAGTGCCAACTGATCTATTTCGTTGAATTGTATTAATACTTTCCAAAATATATATAGCTGTTTTCTTACGATGTAATTTGAAAGTTGTTCTTGCCTCATAAGTCGCATCACAAATTCTTCTACATCCTTGGAAATCTCACCTCGTTGCAGATTCTCCTCAATATTTTTAATTTTTTCTTCTTCTGAAATCTCTTTCACAGAGCTATTTACATCCTGAATCAGTTCGTCCACCGCAGCGTAACGTTTAGTTCTATTACGTTCTGTTGCTTTACTGATAACAAAAGACAACTTTTTGTTCAACTCACTTTCACCTGTAATATAATCAATTATTTTTCCAATCGAATATATATCACTCAGCTTGTCCAATGCAGTAAAATCATGCAGTCCAATGGGATCAATAAAATAATGTGAGTTCTTCGGGGTTGCGGTCGATTTCAAACTATGGTTTATCATGGTATCTTTACTCAGCCCAAAATCAGACAATACAACATGGCCCTCTTTAATTAAAATATTTCCTAAATGCAAATCTCTATGTATTATGCCTGCTTCATGAACATCTTTCATTCCTAATAACAGTTCTTCAATAATTTGCAAAATCAATTTATCATCTTTGAATGGATTATTCTCCAAATAATCATAAACATTGCAATCACATTTTTCCATTAAATAGGAATCATTGCTTTCATCATAATTAAAAACTTTCAGAACATATGGAGATTTGGCCAATCTAAGCATATTCTCATACTCATATTTAAACCGCTTCTTCTGAACGATATTGTGATTTAAGCTGCTTTTTGTAAATCTGTTCATTAAACAGAAAGATTTCACAATAACTTCCTTCAAACAGTTTATAGTCATTCTTTATCTGTATAACCCCTGTTGCATCTTTCAATTCCAACCCAAATCGCTTTAGGAAAGCCTTGGACTTGTCCATAATAGTCTTTTTCATTTCTTTCCGATATGATGAACTATTAACTAATGTCAAAATGGCTCCAATTACTTTTTGCTTAATTTCCAAGCTTTTGTTTGAATATTGACTGAAAAGACTTTGTGTTTCAACATATTTTACATTTGCTATGGTTTCAAAGTAATCTTCGATGGATAAATAATCAATCCCCAGAACGGAATTCTCTAAATAATAATCCAAATTTAATCCATCATAATGAGTCCCCATATATCCTCGCTGATCCACTTCGACTTTTTCCTCGAAAAATACATTGTCGTAATACTCAAATATTTTATTAATTACTGACTCCAATTTTATCCCCCTTCTCAATATAAAAATTATATCATATAACGCCAGAATATTAATCAAATTTTACTTAAGTTAGCAAAAATCTAATCCATACACTCATGTTTTGTTATCATGTCAAGACCTTCTAAAAGAACGCTATTATAACGTTCAGGATGAACCTTAATCATTTTTATTGGTTCTAAATTTAATGCGCCCTTACACATATCATGTGGTATTGAATAACCGATTGTTTTAAAAAGTTTTACTGTAATCTCAGGTAATACAAATTGCTTATTGCATTTTTCACATTGTATGACACACAACTCTTTTTCTTCACCGTTAAGTCGAATCAATTTTTTATCTGCTATCATCTCCATGAAAAAATAGACCACCTCTATTTCCTTTTCAATTACTGTATCTGCCAATTTCATAAACAAATCGTACTCTTTCTCATTTAATGGCTTGTCTTTAGTATTAATACCCATATTAAAAATAGTTTCTCCGTCCACAAATGAATAGTTTTGGTTATATCTACTGAAAATAGATTGATAATGCACTATCCCTTACCTTCCCGTTAATCTTGATTAAAGCAGAGCCCCTTTTCTCCTATTGTTTTTCTTACCACTAGTACATGGACCAGAAAGTAAGTACCATATCAAATGGTACTTGCAGACTGTAGACAAAGCGGCTCTGGTGCGTATGCACCAGAGCCATTTTTCTGTTAATAATCGAATTGCGTCCAAAATGGAAAGTTTGAACGATTTTCCAGCCTCCAGAAGCCCCCATTTTGATTTAATCTTTGCCAACTTT
>JAFSBX010000121.1 GCA_017437065.1 Lachnospiraceae bacterium | reverse complement strand
TTTATAATACATAGTTCCAAGCATTACTCTTGCAGAATAATCAACGTAACTCTGATGACGGGGATCCTTCACTTTACCAAACATGGAAAACAGTTCCGGACAAAATCTATTTTGAATCTTATTACATTCAATGATAGGATTTTTTTCAAGTTTTTTTCTAATTCTTTCCTTCTCACGGCTCATTTTGGCACCTCTGCGATAAAGTTTTTCTCTTATTTTACCTTATCGCAGTGAAAATCACAGTAATTCTTAATAATTTAGTGCGAATTATTTTTACCTTTCAAAACTGATCTGTATTAAGAATAGATTATGAAAAATTTAAAATATGGGAAGATACAATGCCTTTTTATAAGAATATGAAAAAGGATGGTGTTGTATTATGGCAGGCAGTATAACAGAGGTGGAAGAATATGGTAGAACGGTCACAGTTATTAGAATTAACATGGGATGATTTTGGGGGTAGTTTTAAGTATATAATTATAGATGGAAGGAAGATTGAATTGTGTCGCATTCTGCAAAGATATTTAAGCCAGTTATATAAAGAGCAGAAGCAAAATAGAGTGAAAAAACCATATGTTTTACAATTATATTATAATAAGCAGTACAAACCCATGAAAGAATGGAATATCAATGATATTTTTGACAATTTTGCCAAAATAACAAATGATGAAAAATGGAAAAATTATTCTCCAAAGTATTTAAGATGCTGTCTTATTAAAACTTTATTTTCGACAGGATATTCGATAGAGGATATTATATATATTACTGGAATTGACATTAAGAATCTTTCCAATCTCATTGGAACAAATGAAATTCTTGAAAGAAAAATAGTAAGATAAGCTGGAATAAATTATATGATGGAGTATTATGTGAAGAGATTTAATGATTAGCATATTATGAGTACAAATGAAAACGATATTGGATGTAAATTGGTTTATGGAATTATGAAATAATGTATTGCGGAGAGGAATACAAACGAGTAGAATTAAAAGAAAGAGAGGCGATGTGAATATGGTAGTGGAAAATAGAAGAATTCACATTCAACTGGATATTAAAGAAACAGTTGAGAAAAACTTAGAAATATCACAGAAGATAAAAACAGGAGATAGTATAACCGAAGCTGAATATACTGAAATGATGACAAGGGGATTAGCACAGGCGAAAGAGGATAATTCGCTGACATTAGAGGAAACATTAGAAGCATTTAAAGAAGTTGAAGAAATGAAAAAAGATCCTTTCGGTGTAAAAACATATGATTGTTTTTTAGACATACCAAAGGAGAGCAAAGCTGAAAGGATTTAATAGTTACTATAAAAAAATAATGAAAAATTTCTACTTGCCAATGGTGATGAAAACCTCCTTTGTTTATGGCAGACCAAACAGACCGGTTGAGTTGTGCAGGCAACGTAAAAACTGTGCATTTACTCTGAAGTATAGAGTACAGAATTCAATAATTAAGACGTATAGAGTCACTTTTTAAAAGAAATTTAGAAAAGTGGCTCTTTTTTGTTTGAAAAATATAGTATAATACCATTAAATTGAGCAAATGGTGATACAAAAGAAAGGATGTCAGATAGTATGAATAAATTCCGTTATAATGATCCGCTTGAAAGAATTAAACGTGTCAACCGTGTGTATCTTCTTGCAATAATGCTTTTGTTTAGTGTGTTAACTGTATACCAGTCATTATTGGTAAAGGAAGGAACATTTTCAAATTCTATGGCATCGTTTAGTAAGGCAGTTATGATTATGGCTGTATTCATTGATGGCATCTTGTTTTTGGTAAATAAAGCTGGTAAATATTTGCGGGTATGTATTACGCTCGAAGTGGGGATTGCTTATTTGTTCTTTATATTGAAAACTGAAGGCAGTTTTTTAGGAATGGCGTTTGTGGGCGTTTTAGGAGTATCTGTTCTATATTATGATACGGTGTATTATATGGGAACATTGGTATTTAGTACGGTGCTTTATATTATAGGACAGCTTGGCAGAGTTAATGCAGAGGTTGTTTCCGCTGATGTCAATGGTGTTTGTAATGTGATTATGACATTTGCAGTATTTATTATGCTTTTCATATTAAGCAGATTGTCAAAAATGTTCAATGATCATGCATTAGGAGCAGTTGAAGAACAAAATGAAGTGCAGATGCAGATTATGAAGGTTATAAAAAAAGAGACACACAGTAGTACTGAAATGGTAAATAGTCTGTATACTGCTTCCAAAAATATTGCGCAAAGTATGCAGACGATATCGGTATCAACTGAGAAGATAGTGGAAAATATTACAGAGCAAAATTATATGACACAAAATATTCAGAATGCGATATCTAATACTCAGGAATATTCTTCTGAAATGGTGTCTGTTGCAACTATTTCAAATGAAAATATACGGACCAATCAGAAGATGATGGAGAGATTAAAGGAGCAGTCTGAACAGATTGCAGATAATAATGTTGTAGTAACAGAAGCAATGGAACAATTACAGGATAAGGTTGATAAAGTGGCTTCTATTGCTAATATGATATTGAAAATTTCCAATGAGACGACTATTCTTTCATTAAATGCATCTGTTGAAAGTGCCCGGGCAGGTGAAGCAGGAAAAGGGTTCTCTGTTATCGCGGATCAGATTCGTCAACTGGCAGAAGAAACAAAGGATTTCACAGAAAGTATTACGCATATTGTTGACGAACTCAATGTCAATGCAAAGACAGTCGTTGATGCGGTTGGCGTTTCGTTAAAAGCAGCAGATAGTCAGAATCAAATGATTAGTACTACTGCAGAGGCATTTGATGAATTAAGCGGCAATATGAATGTTTTAGTAAATAACGTACAGGAAATTGGCAATCGAATTGATCATTTATCAACATCAAACAATCAGATTGTTGATAGTATTACCCGGTTGTCAGCCTTATCTGAGGAGGTAAGTGCAAGTGCAGAACAAACAAATCATCTAACAGAAATGAATGTAAACCATGCCCGGCAAACTTGGGAGTCTATTCAGAAGATTAATCAAAGTACTGCTTTATTAAAGAATGTATAGGAAGGTACACTAAAAAACACATTGTTGTCTAATTTGCGTCACGATGGCATGCGTTTCAACCGGTGGCGGGAAATGGAAAAGAAAAGTATAAATTTGTTCAATGGTAAAGAAAGATGAGGGTATATTATGTCAAATACAACCAAGTTAGCTCTTGAAGCTTCACTTAAAAAACTATTGTTACATAAACCAATAGATAAGATAACAATTAATGATTTGACAGCAGATTGTGGGATTAGCCGTATGACCTTTTATTATCATTTTAAGGATATCTATGACTTGGTCGAATGGGTGTGTGTGGCGGATGGGAAACGTGTATTGCAGGAGAAGAAGACTTATGACACATGGCAGGAGGGGCTTGAGCAAATATTTGAAGCAGTTATAGAAAATAAACCATTTATAAATAATATTTACCGTTATGTGAGTCGTGAGAAAATCGAGAGCTATCTATATAATCTTACATATAATCTGATTTTAGATGTAGTAAGAGAAAAATGTATAGGAGTTGAGCTTGCGGAAGAGGATAAGGTTTTTATTGCGGAGTTTTATAAATATGGTTTTGTAGGCATTATGTTGAAATGGATTGATAATGGAATGAAAACAGATTACAAAGAGATTGTGAGAAGAATTAGTATTACGCTTTATGGAAATATCGCGAATTCAATTCATAACTTTGAGCAGGAAAAGAAAATATAGTTTTTATCAAAACAGGCGAAATGATAAGTTTTTTATCATTTCGCCTGTTTTGTAAATAGGAATATGGCGTTTGGAAGAGTATGCTATAGGCATTGATTAGAACAGAAAGGTGGTACATTGAAATGGGAATGAAAAAAAATATTGGAATTGGTGTTGCGGCGTTAGCCGCAGGTGCAGGTGTGGCAACGGTTGCTGCTAAAAATTACAAAAAGATGGAAAAGGCAGCGGAGAAAAAGAGTGCGGATGATAAGGCAAGGCAGGAGTACCGTAATACAGAAATAGGAAAAAATGAGAAAAACAGCAAAGGAATTTATTATACGAATGGTAACTATGAAGCATTTGCAAGACCAAAGAAACCGGTAGGTGTGGATGAGAAGAATGCTTATATTGTAGGAAGTGGTCTTGCATCGCTGGCAGCAGCTTGTTTTTTGGTACGTGATGGTCAGATGCCTGGCTCTCACATCCATATTTTGGAGGCAATGGATATCGCCGGAGGTGCATGTGATGGTATCTTTGATCCGACAAGAGGATACATAATGCGTGGTGGACGTGAGATGGAAAATCATTTTGAATGTTTATGGGATTTGTTCAGAAGCATTCCTTCTATTGAAACTCCGGATGTATCCGTACTAGATGAATATTATTGGCTGAATAAGGAAGATCCGAATTATTCTCTTTGCCGTGCAACTGTAAATTGTGGAGAGGATGCACATACAGACGGCAAATTCAATCTGAGTCAGAAGGGCTGCATGGAGATTATGAAACTATTCATGACAAAAGACGAGGATTTATATGATAAGACCATTGAAGATGTATTTGATGAGGAAGTATTTAATTCTACATTCTGGCTATATTGGAGAACTATGTTTGCCTTTGAAAACTGGCATAGTGCGTTGGAAATGAAACTATATTTCCAAAGATTTATCCATCACATTGCAGGCTTACCGGATTTTAGTGCTTTGAAATTTACCAAATATAATCAGTATGAGTCTTTGATTCTTCCGATGCAGAAATATCTTGAGGAAGCAGGAGTTGACTTTCAGTTTAATACAGAAGTAACAAATGTTATATTTGAATTCAAGGATAACAAAAAGATAGCAAAGACTATTGAATGTAAGGTAAAGGGTGTCGAAAAAGGAATCATGCTGACAGAAAATGACCTTGTATTCGTTACAAATGGAAGCTGTACAGAAGGAACAGTATATGGGGATCAAAACCATGCACCGAATGGTGATGCAGAAGTTAGGACCAGTGGGTGCTGGAGCCTATGGAAAAATATTGCAAAACAGGATTCTTCTTTCGGACATCCGGAAAAATTCTGTTCTGATGTAGCAAAGACAAACTGGGAATCTGCAACCATTACGACTCTGGATGATAAGATAATTCCGTATATTACAAATATATGTAAAAGAGATCCAAAGAGTGGAAAGGTAGTAACTGGAGGTATTGTAAGCTGTCAGGATTCAGGTTGGTTATTAAGTTGGACTATTAACAGACAGGGGCAATTCAGAAATCAGGATAAGGATAAAGTATGTGTCTGGGTATATGGATTGTTTACAGATGCACAAGGTGATTATGTGAAAAAACCTATGAAGGAATGTACAGGCAAAGAAATCACGGAGGAATGGCTGTATCATTTAGGGGTTCCGGTAGAACAAATTCCGGAATTAGCAGAGAATAGTGCAGTTTGTGTGCCTACCATGATGCCGTATATTACAGCATTTTTTATGCCAAGAACAAAGGGGGACCGCCCGGATGTTATTCCTGACGGATGTGTAAATTTTGCATTTTTAGGACAGTTTACCGAAACACCGAGAGATACCGTGTTTACAACAGAATATTCAGTAAGAACTGCTATGGAGGCTGTATACGGATTGCTTGGCGTGGATAGAGGAGTACCGGAAGTATGGGGAAGCGTTTATGACATTCGTGAACTGTTAGATAGTACGGTAAAGCTCATGGATGGTAAATCACCACTTGAAATAACCCTGCCGGGTCCGCTTAATGCTTTGAAAAAGCCTTTATTAAAATTGGTAAAAGGAACTGTTATTGAAAAGATTTTGTGCGAGCATCATGTAATAAAGGAAGGCGTGATTGAATAAAGAATTTAGGTAGTGTTTTTTGGGTAATCAAAATAATTCTACAGGCTAAAGGTAAAGAAAGAGGCGTAACAAAAGAAAAGCTCCGAATTTTGCAATTCCAACAGATATGACATGGTGGTATCGTGGATTATGGATGAATTCGCATATGAAAAAGTACGACAACAAAGGAATATTCTATGTTGTCGTACTTTTTATTTGAAAACTATGCTAATTCACAAATAATCTCTTTAATTTCTCCGCTTCTAACCTTCTCAGCCATTTCTCCGGTCAACTTAGTGCCATAAGAAGTACCATCAACCTGAATGTCTTTCAAAGTTACGCCATCTGCACCATAAGTATTCTTACGGGCAGCATTGCGGTAAGTAACAGTTGTGTCAGAACACATCTGGAATTTCACTTCGCCCTGTTCATCGAACAACCATCCTGCTAAGATAGGCTGTACGCTGAATGTCAGCACTCCGTCTTCTAAAGCGAAAGGCTGTTTACCTGCCATCATAGTACTCCACATAGAAAGAACCTCTGTGGTAGAACCTGACAGACGAGCTACGAAACCGCGTCCGTGAGTAGATGGATCAGGGTTTAAGCTGGAAGCGATGAAGGAGGAGTTTTCCAAAGTACTTCTGCCGTAAACAGCAGGATCAAGGAATGGAATCATTACATGCTTCATCTCTTCAAAGAACTCATCATACAGACCTGCCTTTAAAATACCTAACTGATATTTGTAAGACATATGAAGGAATACACTTTCTCTTTCCTGCCAGCCGGCTGTAAATGCACGGATACGTCCGTTTTCTACGCCCATGTGGTCAATTGGCACGCTGGTCTTGTACATCTGAAGTTTTCTGTCAAACAAATCGCTTTCTTTTACAGTCTTGTAAAGGTTCAAAGCTTCTTCCTTATCAGAAAGAGTCTTCATATATCTTGCAGGACCTTCAAGGAATGCAGGAAGCAGAACCGGAACAAAATGTTTCACATCTGCTGCAGGCAGACCATAATGAGTCATAACAGTTTCACCGTTTGCATCTTTACGAACACTGAAATCATCAGCTTTGTAAGTGATGTAAGTCGGCATTAAACCATTGCCCATCTCTTTAGCTTTCTGAATACCTTTCAGAATCTTATCATGAGCCATTTCTAAGTAAGACTTAATTTCTTCAGCAGTTAAAGTTGTTTCTTTACCTGTCATTGTATGCTGAACTTTATCACGGTAAACTTCGCGGGCAGTAGCTACTGCATCCCAGTATTCAAACTGAGTAAGCTTGCCTTCACCAAACTGTGTTAACTTATCTGCTGTATCACGGATAAGTACTGCGATTTCTTCCGGAATATTGTAGCTTCTGTTCATATCCATATCGTTAACTAAGAAATTAACGATTCTTTCAAGTTCCAGAGTCTCAGCCATACCACTTCCTAATAATCCCGGAATACCGTTCATGGCATCGTTCCAACCCGGTTTTCCACCTTCCATTTCAATACCCATACCTTCCTGGTCGAGGCAGGAGAATTTGATGGCAGCAAGGAACAACATTTTTGTGAACAGAGATACTTCTACGATGTTGCCATCTACAGTTTTTAACCAGTTAGTACCTTTTTCATCAAAGTCTTCACGTTTGCTCTTTTCGATATCTTTTGTTAAAGCACCATACTGTTTTACTTCGCCGTTATGTACAACATATTTTTCGCTTCTTGGCATTACACGTTCCACACTGTCATAGAAACGATATGTGCAGTTGTTGTATAAAAGTTCTTCCTTCTTGTCAGGGAAGATACGCAGATAATCTTCAACTAAATCAAAGTTATATGTAAAGTGGTCACTCCAGTAACCTTCACCAAGACCTGCTTCAATATTCTGGGTACAGAGTTCGGTAAGTGCCTGGAGGAATGCGTCTTCATCCATTGCAAGCTGAATCTGTTTACGGAAGATACCGTTGATAATCTGTCCCGGTGTAAAACGGTCAGTAATCAGGCTCTTCAAAGCAGCTTTGTCTGCATCACTTGCAGCTGCTTTTGCTAATAATGCTTCCAAATCAGCTTCTTTTCCGGCTAATACAGAGAATGTGTAGGAACGAATCTCTAACGGGTTATAGCCGTCAGCCTGTACTAAGCTGAAGAAAGTCTTAACGTTGAAATCACCTACGGCAGGATGGAAGAATACGTCATTTCTTCTGTTCTGGTTTACGTCACGGAAGTTACCGTTACCCTGTGAGTAAAATTCGCCTGCAGTAGAGAAGAAGTTGTAGTCACGTTCCGGATCTCCGTGTTTTCTGGAGAAGAGATGTACAACTTTGTTAGAGCCTTCTTTCTGAGGGAAGATGAAAGGATAACCGCCACGAAGGAAGTTGTCCAGATAACACTGTTCTACATACTGGTCAAATAAAGCGTTTGATGTATGAGTTTTGACATCGGCTGTGTACTGTGACACGAGTGTCATAGCCATGCTTTCTTTTTCATCTAAATATCCCGGAGCTGTAATCTTTTTGGAAAGCTGTGTAATTTCATCACCGGAGTTTGTCAGACCGATTAAAGTATTAATTACTAAAGCTTCACCGGCTTTTACAACTGCTTCACAAGGTGTAAATCCACTTGGAATACGGTTTGCGAATACCTGATTGTATTCTTTCATTTCTTTAATGGAATGTTCTTTAAAGTAAACAGGAGTTACTAAAGAAGAATCCGGTCCGAAAACAATATCATTGTCATAAATCGGAGAAATAACTTTTCCGTCAACAAAAGAAAGATAGAAGATACCTTCCTGTTTTACGGTTGTGTCAACTTCAGCCTTATCTTCGCCGGCACCTGCTGTAAGGTAAACAGGAATACCGTTTTCGATATTGTGGATTTCTGTCCAGCTTCTGAAAAGGTTGGACATTGCTTTATAAGTGGAGTTAGTTAAGCCATAAGGATGAATTTTAGGCATACCGTCTAAAACTTCCAGTGACATATCTGCACCTGTAGTATTTTCAATAGTTACTTTACGAACAAGAGCACCATAGCTTTCCTGAGGCATCAGGAAGTATTTTACTGTAGTCTTGATTCCTGTAGTGCTGTTCATGTCTTCAATCCAGAAACAGTTTTCTTTAATATAGAAAGTACGGGAACTGTCTCCTTCATAACCTGCGAAAGGCTCAAATACTTTGCCGTTTAATTTGATAAAAGTACGGAATCCTTTAATTGCAGTATTTTCGTATGCGGTATTTGCAGGATTGAATTCCATGATGGCATGATCCTTGTCATGAACACCAAAACTGTTTACACCCTGTCCTCTGTTTGTATAGAAACACCAGAGAGGAATACCTTTTGCACCTGCAATTCCCGGAAGGAAACTGGAAAATGGTGCAACTTTGTCATAATCTTTGATGATAAAAGTGTTATTTTCAAAACAATAATTACTCATACGCGCTCCTTATCTCAGCAATAGCTGCAATAAATTTCATTATAATCTAATGGTAACAAAAAAAAATCCGTTTGATAAGGTTTCAATTTTTGGAATTGGTGTCTATTTTTTTATTTATTTATAATTATAACGAAAGTGAAAAATTAACTGAAAATTACAGGTTGAATAATAAAAATGTAAGTACTATAATAGAAATATGTGTTAAATGAATTGTCAGGGGCAGGCAATTCAAAGGGTGGATGCGGATAAAATTCATTAAAAGATGCAAACGGAAGGAGACAGGCAGGATGAAAAGAAGAATAGGAGCATTGTTGATTGTCATGATGCTTATGATGGTCACGTTAAGTGGATGTCAGAACGAGAGCGGAGCAGGAAATCAGGATATTAAGATATTCTATGCTGCAGTGGAAAATGTAGACTATTATCAAAATTTAGTAAACTTGGTAAGTGAAAAAGCTGCAGAAAGTGGTGTGCAGGTATATGCTGAATATGCCGATAACTCTATTGAAGCGCAGGATGAGCATGTAAAAAAAGCAGTTGCGGAAGGATATGATGTTATTATGTGCAGTCTGGTAACACCGGACACAGCAACGGAGCTTAAAGCAATTGCGGGAGATATTCCGATTGTATTTGTTAATAGTGCCCCGGATGATGAAATATTGGGAGATGGAAAATATGTTTACGTAGCTTCTAATGAGGCTGTGGCAGGACAGTATCAGGCAGAGTATGTTTTGGAAAAACTTGCGGATAAAGAAGAACTGAATGTGGTTGTATTTAAAGGACCGAAAGGACATTCTGCTACATTGGGAAGAACATCCGGAGCGAAAAAGACTTTGGAAGCAAGTGGCAAAAAGATAAATTATGTATTTGAAGATTATGCAGATTTTAATGCTGCTAAAGCACAGGAATTAATGGAAGTCTTTTTAAAAACGGATGTGCCGATAGATTGTGTTATCTGCAATAATGACGAGATGGCACTTGGTGCAATTGCTGCGTGTGAAAATGCGAATGTGGATACGAGTTCCATTTTATTCTTGGGAATAGATGCATCTGCCAATGGATGTGTGGCAATCAAAGATGGAAGAATGGCGTTTTCGGCATATCAGAACGGTAAAGCACAATGTGAAGCAGCAACTGAAGTGGCAATTAAACTGGCAAACGGAGAATCTGTTCAGGGAATAGAGGGAGCTACGGAAGATGGAAAATATGTCTGGATACCTTTTGAAAAGGTAGATAGTAGCAATGTTGCACAGTACAGTGCAGAATAAGGCAGAGTTATTGTTTAAAACATCAGGTATTCGGAGGAAAAGCAATGAAACAAAAAAATGAAAAGAAAAAAACAGTGTCTATAAAGGCAAAGCTTTTAGGAATTATACTTCCCGTAGTAGTTGTGATTATTGTATTGTTAGTGGCTGTATCTTATAGCGTTTCAAAACAGATTATTACGGAACGCTCACAGAACCTTTTAAAATCCTCTATTGAGAATCAGGTAGGTGAAATTGAATCATGGCTGGATGAAAATTTATCAGCGTTTATGATTGTAAAACAGACCATTGAAGGAACAAAACCGAGTGACAGTCAGTTGCAGGCAATGTTAAATAGTTATTATGGATTTAATGCAAACTATTCCGAAGGATTGTACATAGCAAATTCTAAAGGTGAATTGATAAAAGCAGAAAGTTCTGAAAAATCTGGCGGAAATGTGACAGAGTCTGTTTGGTATAAGGATGGTCTTACAAGAGTAAATATGGGATTTACCAATGCTTATACTAATGAAAAAGGAGAAGAAGTCATCAGTGCTTCCGGTATGTTGCGTGGAGATGAGGTCAGAGTTATTTCAGCAGATCTTTCACTTCAGAGAATTAGTATTATTGTAAACAGTTTTATCGAAATGGAAGATGCACAGGCATTTTTGGTAAATACTGAGGATGATACAATTCTTGCACACCGGGACAACAGCTTAATTTCTTCTAAAGTAGATGTAATTGATGATAAGTTTATGAAAGGTGTTGCAGAAAAAATAGCACAGCAGGACTATACACTGGTGGAAATTGCCGGCAATATGACTGCATTTGAGGAGGTACAGGGAACCGATTGGATTTTGGTTTCTTATATTCCGACAGATATTATTTATGAAGATGTAAATGGCGTAAGAACGTCAATGATTCTTATTGGTGTGGTTTCGGTATTGTTTTTGGCAGTATTGATTGAGAGAGTAGTTCATGTTGTAATTAAACCGGTAAAAGAACTGACCGGAGCAATCGTCGCAATGACGGATGGTGACTTTACTATTAAGATTAATGCAAAAAGTAATGACGAAATTGGCGTTATGGGCAGATGTGTGGAGAAATTCGTTGTGTCCATGCGGGATATGATTGCATCTATTCACGGGGTTTCCAAAAAATTACATACACAGGCTGATAATAGTAATGAGGTATCCGGCGAAATGTATGATGCGTCAAAACTGCAGAGTCACTCTATGCAGGAGTTAAATACAACAGTAGAACAGCTTTCACTTTCTGTAAATGAAATTGCCGATAATGCGACAACACTTGCAATGGTAGTAGCTGAGACAAGAGAGGACAGCGACAAAGTTGACGAAAAGATGAAAGAAACTGTAGAGGCTTCCAGTCAGGGCAAATCAGATATGCAGAATGTTGGTACAGCAATGCAGAATATTAACGATTCTGTGCTGAAATTGCAACAGGCAATCGATAAAGTAGGAAAAGCTTCAGAGGAAATTACAAATATTACCGGTGTAATCGGAAGTATTGCAGAAGAAACGAATTTATTGTCACTGAATGCATCTATTGAGGCTGCAAGAGCCGGAGAAGCAGGAAAAGGCTTTGCAGTCGTTGCTACAGAAATTGGTAAACTGGCTCAGACAAGTGCGGATTCCGTACAAAATATTGAACAGTTAATTTCAGAAATTAATGTACTTGTAAATGATGCGGTTGGTCAGGCTGATGACAGTGTGGAAAATATCAACAGCAGTAGCAGACTTGTCAGTGATACATTAAAAACATTTGATATTATTTTCCGGAATATTGATGATGTAAGTAACCTTGTACAACAGATGATTCATAAGGTAGAAAAAGTAGATGATGTTGCAAGTAATGTTGCGGCTATTTCGGAGGAACAGGCTGCAAGTGCGGAAGTAATTCTTACAGCATCAGATATGATGGTTGAGCAGGCGAATAATATTACAGGAAACAGTGAGAGTGTGGCAAACGAAGCAAAAGAACTGACTGCTTCTGCAGAAGAACTTGCAAATCAGGTAAAAGTATTTAGAATTGAGTAATAGTTGAACAATAAATAAAGAGAGACATTGATATCAAACATTTCACATTTGGTATCAATGCCTCTCTTTTATATTAGGAAATATATCTAATTAGTTTGAAGTAAAGTTATCAAAATACCCCTGAATTAAAATAACAGGTGTTCCTTTATCACCGGAACCGGATGTTAAATCACACAAAGAACCGATTAAGTCAGTTAACTGTCTCGGAGTTGTACCCTGAGATGCCATGTTACCAACTAAATTATCGTCTTTGGTTTTAATGCTGTTTGAAATAGCCTCTTTTAATTCTGCACCGCTAAGGTTAGCAAAATCATTGTCTGCTAAATATTTCAATTTTAATTCATTTGGTGTACCGATTAAACCGTCTGTAAACGCAGGGGATACAACCGGATCAGCTAATTCCCAGATTTTTCCCTGAGGATCTTTGAAAGCACCGTCGCCGTAAACCATAACTTCAACATGTTTTCCTGTTTTATTAAGAATTGCTGCCTGAATATCCAATACTAAATCTTTACATTCTTTAGGGAATAATTTAATTTTATCCTCTGTAGATTTGTTGGAACCAAGTAACCCGTATTTTTCATTGTAGCCGCTGCCGTTAACGGAAGCAGTTAAAATATCATCAAGACCGCAAACAGCTTTTGCACCTGCTTCTCTTAAAAGACGTTTGGTACGAACGCGGGTATGTATATCGCAAGTAAGTACGCAGTCTGTGTAGTCAAGAATTGTTTTTGCCTGATTAGCAAAAATAACTTCAACTTCCGCACCTGCTTCCTTAATAATGCTTGCATAATAATCTACATAATCAACGCCTGTAAATTCGTGTTTGTTCTCGCCAAATAATTCACGATATTTTTCTAATGTTAAAACATCAGAATAAGGATTGATGCCTGCTTCATCAAGCTGGTCATATGTTAACAATGCATTACCTACTTCATCACTTGGGTAGCTTAACATTAAAACAACCTTTTTGCATCCCATGGCAATACCTTTTAAATTGATTGCAAAACGGTTACGGGAGAGGATAGGGAAAATAACACCTACTGTTTCTCCGCCTAATTTTGCTTTTACGTCAGCAGCGATGTCCTGTACGGAAGCATAGTTACCCTGTGCGCGGGCAACGATAGATTCTGTTAATGCAATGACATCTCTGTCTCTAAGTTCAAAGCCTTCACTGGCAGCTGCTTCTAATACGCTTTCAACTGCAATGTCTACAAGGTTATCGCCCTCACGGATGATTGGGCAACGAATACCTCTGGATACTGTACCGACTCTTCTTTCCATTCTTTCTCCAATCCGCTGAAACATAAAATGTATCAGCATGTAAATGTAAAATTTGTGGTGTGTCCGAAACACACAAGGCTATTATACATGTATAATTCCAACTTCGCAAGAAAAGAAGCAAAGAAAAATAATAAAATCTGCGATAAATTGATGATAAATGCGTGATAAATAATGGATGGAAACAGAGTAAAAAAGTGTTGACGTATGAATTGTGCTATGTTATAGTAAACAGGCGAGATGAGATTTAGGTCTTTTTTTTATGCTCAAAATTTTGCATGTAAAAAGGGCTTTCATACCGAAGAATTAAGCAAATAACGCGTGGAGGTGGAATAATGCGTACAAAAATTACATTAGCATGTACAGAATGCAAACAGCGTAACTACAATACTACAAAAGATAAGAAAACACATCCGGACAGAATGGAAACTAAAAAATATTGTAGATTCTGTAAAACTCATACAATGCACAAAGAAACAAAATAGTTAGGACCCTTTAGGTTGCGAGAAAGGCATGGTTAATTAAGATGGGAAATTCTGAAAACACTGAAAAAGCACAGAAACCGAGCTTCTTTAAAGGCGTAAAATCAGAAATGAAGAAAATTACCTGGCCGGACAAACAAACATTACTCAAACAGTCAGTTGCAGTAGTAAGCATCTCTGTTGTCGTTGGGGCTATTATTACTATATTAGATTTTATTATCCAATACGGTGTAAATTTCTTAACAATGTAAGAGTGAGGGTGATTGTATGGCAGAAGCAAACTGGTATGTAGTGCATACCTATTCAGGTTATGAGAATAAGGTTAAAGCCAATATTGAGAAGACAATCGAGAACAGACATCTGGAAGAAGAAATTCTTGAAGTCAGAGTTCCTTTACAGGATGTAGTAGAAATGAAGAATGGTGCGAAAAGAACCGTTCAGAAAAAAATGTTCCCCGGTTATGTTCTTGTTAATATGGTAATGAACGATGATACTTGGTATGTTGTTAGAAATACCCGCGGTGTTACAGGATTTGTAGGACCGGGAAGCAAACCGGTACCATTGACGGAAGCCGAAATGAAACCGCTCGGAATTCAGATGGAAAATATTACCATTGACTTTGCGGAAGGTGATACCGTAGCCGTTGTTGCAGGTGTATGGAAAGATACCGTAGGTGTCGTACAGAAACTGGATATGAATAAGCAGACTGCAACAATCAATGTAGAACTGTTTGGACGGGAGACTCCTGTTGAAATTGGTTTTGCAGAAGTAAGAAAAATGTAAAATGTTATTTTTTTCTATTTATTTTATAAATAGGATTAAAATAAAGGTCACATGTAACGTCTGTCAAAATGGCAGACAGTGGGAGCACGGTTTTCCTTATGGAGAACAACAGTGCGCCAATTACCACATATAGGAGGTGCCTAAAATGGCAAAGAAAGTAGAAGGATATATTAAGTTACAGATCCCTGCTGGTAAAGCTACACCAGCACCACCAGTTGGTCCTGCACTTGGACAGCATGGTGTAAACATCGTTGAATTTACAAAACAGTTCAACGCCAGAACAGCTGACAAAGGTGATGTTATCATCCCTGTTGTTATTACTGTATATGCAGACAGAAGTTTCAGTTTCGTTACTAAAACTCCTCCGGCAGCAGTTCTTCTTAAGAAAGCAGCAAACATCAAATCAGGTTCTGCTGTACCTAACAAAACAAAGGTAGCAACAATTTCCAAAGCAAAAGTTCAGGAAATCGCAGAATTGAAAATGCCTGATTTAAATGCAGCAAGCCTTGAAGCAGCTATGAGCATGATCGCAGGTACTGCAAGAAGTATGGGTATTGTAGTAGAAGACTAGGAGGAAGAACAATGAAACATGGTAAGAAATATAATGAAGCTGCAAAGTTAATTGACCGTGCAACTTTATATGAGCCGGCTGAAGCAATTGCTCTTGCAAAGAAAACTGCTACAGCTAAATTTGATGAAACAATTGAAGCACATATCAGAACAGGTTGTGACGGACGTCATGCTGAACAGCAGATTCGTGGCGCTGTAGTATTACCTAACGGTACAGGTAAAACTGTTAAAGTTTTAGTATTCGCTAAAGGTGATAAAGTTGCAGAAGCAGAAGCAGCTGGAGCAGATTTCGTAGGCGGAGATGAATTAATCCCGAAAATTCAGAACGATGGTTGGTTAGATTTCGACGTAGTAGTTGCTACACCGGATATGATGGGTGTTGTAGGTCGTCTTGGTAAGGTACTTGGACCGAAAGGTTTAATGCCAAACCCGAAAGCCGGAACTGTAACAATGGACGTTACAAAAGCTGTTAATGATATCAAAGCCGGTAAAATTGAATACAGACTTGATAAAACAAACATCGTACACGTTCCTGTAGGAAAAGCTTCCTTCACAGAAGAACAGTTAAACGAAAACTTCAATGCATTAATGGACGCTATTGTAAAAGCTAAACCAAGCGCATTGAAAGGTCAGTATTTAAGAAGCATTACACTTACTTCCACAATGGGACCTGGTGTAAAAGTTAGCGTAGCTAAATTCTAATTTTTGACGAAATTAAAAATCCACGTTAAAAACCTGTCGGATATCCGGCAGGTTTTTTTATGGGAATGTTTACCCAAAAGGTGTAAGCTCTTTATAATTCAATAGACCTTACACCTTTATTTAATAGTTACGTAGTTTAGAGGGGGAGTTTGGAATTTTTGTGTGGGAATCGTTGGTAGAAATTTCAGAAGGAAGTATGACGGAATTCAAAACTTCTATAGTATCCTCGACTAATCCGTGTTCTAAAAGTTTCTTTAATGACAATGCCCATGCTGATAATTCATCTTTATTCATTACTTCATCACTCACTTTCAATCACATCCTTTCGAGTACAATATTCTTCTTAAAATACGTCTGATAATTGTTTCTTGTAACGAAAAATATTATATTCAAAAGGGAAAAAGGTGTAAAGCCTATTCAATTATCAAGGGACTTATTTTCTAAGAAGATTTTGGAATGAAATACGACTAAATATTACTTGAATAGATAAAAATGATATGTTCTTAGATAAATTGAAGTATAGCAGATATTTATACATAATGCAAATAAAAAAAGAAGAAATTGTAAAAAATGTAAAAATAATTAGAATATGAAAAACTGCTTATGTCTGGTATAATGTAATTTATGAAAAAGAAAAAACATATAACGAAAAAGAAAAAAACATATATTATACTTTGCTTTGAAATAATTCTGATAGTATCGTTGATTATCGGTATTGTACTATACATATTTTCGCGAATTAATCCGGTTTCCCGACCTGCAGGGCAGACCATAGGTGAAAGTATAGAAAAACAGGAAAGTATGGATAAAAACAGAACAGAAAACAAGATAATTGTTCAGGGAGAAAAAATAGAAACGCATCCGGAAAAAATGGAAGAGGAAACAGAGTCAGAAAAAGAAAGTGAAGAGAATGTCGGACTTCCGGAAAATACGGACGAAACCTATAAAGAGGGAATAAAGTATATTGAACCTCAAAATGAAGAAGAAGTAGTACTTGCTTTTGCAGGAGATATTCTGTTTGATGATGAGTATAGCATTATGGCGAGTATGAAGCAGCGTTCAAACGGAATTTATGATACGATTTCGGCAGATTTATTGGAAGAAATGACAAGTGCAGATATTTTTATGCTGAATAACGAGTTTACTTACACTCTTCGTGGAGAACCGACTCCTGAAAAACAGTTTACTTTTCGTGCTGATCCGGTGGAGGCAGAAAAACTGTTGGACATGGGCGTGGATATTGTTTCATTGGCAAATAACCATGCTTATGATTATGGAGAGATTTCGCTCTTGGATTCTATAGATACGTTGGCTGCGATGCAGATGCCGTATGTAGGTGCAGGGAGAAATTTGGAAGAAGCAAGTAGACCGTTTTATTTCGAAACGGAAGGAATGAAAATAGGTATTTTATCTTCTACACAGATTGAAAGATTGGATAATCCTGATACAAAAGGTGCGACAGAAAATACAGCAGGAGTTTTTCGTTCCTGGGATGGAACTCTTTTGTACGAAAAAGTTGAAGAAGTAGCGACGCAATGCGATTTTTTGGTGGTTTATGTACATTGGGGCAGTGAAAATACAACGGAATTAGACTGGGCACAGAAAGAACAGGCAAGAAGACTGGCAGAGTCCGGTGCGGATTTGGTTATAGGAAACCACTCGCACTGTCTGCAGGGGATAGAAATTATAGAAGGTGTACCTGTATTTTACAGTCTGGGAAATTTTCTCTTTAATTCAAAGACCTTAGATACTTGTTTGGTAAAAGCCACTGTGAAAGAAGGAAAAATAAGCAGTCTGCAATTTGTTCCTGCATTACAGAGTGGATGTAAGACTAAACTTCTTACTGGAAGTGAAAAGACACGAGTGATAGAATACATGCGAACTCTTTCGAGTGGGGTACAAATTGATGGTAATGGATTTATATACTATTAGAATTTTTTGGGTTTGTAATTGTATTTAAAAGAAATAAGAATGGCATCTGTCTTCCGGCGGGTGCCATTTTCGGCTATTTCGTTAGTAAATACTTTACAAGATATTTGTTTGTCGATATAATAAAAAATATATTTAAATGGAGTATTTCATATCATAAAATGTTACTTTTCGATGAGTGCATTTCAAAATATTCTTTTGGCAATTCTGCCAAGGTATTCCGTAATTTTCAGAAACAATTGAGAAAGAAAAAATATTTTGATACTATGAAGGAGGAAGTATGACGAAAGAAGTGTTGCAATGGCATCCTGCTTTTTACGCAGGAATCCAAATTGAGTTACAGGATGAAAAGGAGAATCTTATTTTTGAAAATGAGCACCAACTTGGTACAAAGCCGAAAGAAATAGATGTGCTGATTATCAAAAAACAGGAAAATATTCCGATACAAAAAAATATAGGACGAATATTTCGAAAATATAACATTGTGGAATATAAGAGTCCCAGAGATTATGTAAGCATAGACGATTTTTATAAAGTATGTGCCTATGCCTGTTTCTATAAGTCGGATACGGTGAAACAGAATAGTATACCGATTACGGAAATTACTGTTACATTTGTATGTAAGAAATTACCATTACAGCTTGTCAGACATCTGAGGAAGGTATGGTCATATCGGATTGAGGAACAGGAAAGTGGAATTTATTACATATATAAGGGAAATGATATGGGAATTATTCCAATGCAGATTATTGTTACGTCAAGGCTTGGAAAAGAAGAAAATTTGTGGCTGCGGAGTTTGACCAATGACTTGGAGGATAGTAAAGAAGCAAGACATTTAGTGAAAGAATATGAGAAACACAAAAATAACAAGAACTATGAATCTGTGATGGATATCATAGTAAGAGCTAATTACAGAAAGTTTCAGGAGGTAAAGGGTATGTGTAAGGCGTTAGAAGAATTGATGGCAGATGTAATACAGGAACGTGAAAAAGAGGCAATAGCCAGAGGACTGAACCGTGGAATGGCACAGGGGATAGAGCAGGGAATGGCGCAGGGGATAGAACAGGGAATGGCGCAAGGGATAGAACAGGGAATGGCACAAGGGATAGAACAGGGGATGGCGCAAGGGATAGAACAGGGAATGGCACAGGGAATAGAGCGAGGAATGGCACAAGGAATGGCACAAGGGGAACAAAGGAAATTAATAGAATTAATTTGCAAAAAAATAAAAAAAGGTAAAACATTGGAAATCATAGCAGAGGAACTGGAAGAAGAACAGCAAACAATTCGAAACATTTATGAAATGGCAGTTCAGTTTGCACCGGATTATGAATTTGAAGAGGTGTATAAGATGTGGGAAACAAATAGTAATAGCATTTAAAACGTTTTTTTGAATAAAACCAAAGGATTTCGCGAAATTTCGGCTGATTCCGGCTAAAATGGCAAAAAAGTACTTGCCTTGAGCCGATTTATGAGCTATCCTAATATAGGAAAAAATTTAGCACAATAAAGTGTTTTATGCGATAAATAACCATAGAGGGGGAAAAGCCGATGGATGGTATGAGAAAGAAACTAAGGCTTGGTGATGTATTAATTAATGGGGGAGTCATCACACAGGAGCAGTTAGAGAAGGCTCTCGGGTTACAAAAAGGAACAGGAAGAAAATTAGGGGAAGTACTTGTTGACGAAGGCATCACGACTGAGGAAGCCATTGCGAAAGCATTGAGCAGTCAGTTAGGTATAGACATGATAGAAGCTCAGAATGTACGTATATCAGAAGACATTCTGAAGCTGATACCGAGTAATGTCCTTAAGAAAAACAAAGTACTTCCTTTTGAATATGCAAAAGACAATCCAAACGTTCTGCGTGTGGCAATGTCAGATCCAATGGATATGTACGCGATGGACGATATTTCCATCATTACGAACCTTCAGGTAGAGCCGGTGGTAGCAACGAACCGTAGTATCATGCTGGCACTGGATAAGTTTTACGGTCAGGGCGATGTAAACTCTGCTCTGGAGGCATATGCGAAAGAAAAAGAAGCGGAATTTGAAGAACAGGAAGATTTATACAGCGAGGATGTCAACAATTCTCCAATCGTTATTTTGGTAAAAGAGATGATAGACCTTGCCGTACGTCAAAGAGCGTCCGATATACATATCGAGCCAATGGAGCGTCAGGTGCGTATACGTTATCGTATTGACGGTGCTCTTTATGAGAAAGCAACTTACAGTCACAAGCTGTTGCCGGCAATCTCTGCCCGTATTAAGATTATCGGTGGTATGGATATTTCTGAAAAAAGAAAACCTCAGGACGGTCGTATTACACAGATTGTAGACCGACAGGAATTCGATATCCGTGTATCCGTTCTGCCTACCGTGTACGGAGAAAAAATCGTTATGCGTCTTACATCGAAAAACGCATTGACGAGAGAAAAGAGCCAGCTTGGATTTAAACCGGTGGAATTGAAGCAGTTTGACCATATTTTACAAAATCCACACGGTATTTTATTAGTAACGGGGCCGACAGGAAGTGGTAAGTCTACCACACTTTATACGGCGCTTAGCGAATTGAATAAAGAAGATGTAAATATTATTACGGTAGAAGACCCGGTAGAGGCAAATATTGACGGTATCAATCAGGTACACGTTAATCCGAAAGCCAATCTGACATTCGCGTCCGCACTGCGAAGCATTTTGCGACAGGATCCGGATATTATTATGATTGGTGAGATTCGTGATACGGAAACTGCGTCAATTGCGGTACAGGCATCTATTACAGGGCACCTTGTAGTAAGTACCTTACATACAAACAGTGCAGCAGGAACTATAACCCGTCTGGAAGATATGGGAATCGAACCTTATCTGATTGCGGACTCTGTAATCGGTATTATTGCACAGCGTCTGGTACGTCGACTTTGTCCGGTATGTAAAAAGGCAAAACAGGCAACAGAGGAAGAAAAAGAGCTGTTGAACGTACCTGCAAACGAAGAAGTGACGGTTTATGAGCCTTGCGGTTGTGAAAAATGTGATCACACAGGATTCCGTGGACGAATCGGTGTTTATGAAATTTTGGAAATGTCACCGAAGTTAAAGACAATCGTCAGCAAAAACGGCGGTGCAGAAGAAATTAAAGAACAGGCGTTAAAAGAAGGTATGCGTACTTTGAGAATGAGTGCCACAGAGTATGTTCTGGACGGTACCACGTCTGTTAACGAAATGATGAAGGTGTCCTTTGACATTTAGTAAGAGGGGAGCAAAATGGCAACTTACGGATATGAAGTCTTAGACAAAGACGGAAAAATAAAAAAAGGAAGTATCGACGCCGATTCCATGGAAAAGGCAAGAGCAGAGCTGAAAACGCAGGGCATGACCGTTGTCAGCCTGTCAGAACAGAGTCTGCTTACAAGGGATATTGAGATTGATATAGGCGGAAAGCCTACAAACAGAGACTTAAGTGTATTCTGTCGCCAGTTTGTCAGTATGACAAAAGCAGGTGTTACCATTGTTGAGGCAATGAGAATGCTCAGCGAGCAGACAGAAAATAAGAAACTAAAGAAAGCACTGGATGATGTGCGTGTTAATATGGAAAAGGGTGAATCTTTGGCGGGTTCCTTAAGTAAGCATCCGAAAATTTTCCCTTCCATTATGGTAAACATGGTTGCAGCCGGTGAAGCATCCGGTAGTTTGGAAAAATCTTTGGAACGAGTAGCTGTTCAGATGGAAAGAAACAGCAAGACACAGGCACTTGTAAAAAAGGCAATGATGTATCCAATCGTGTTATTAATTATTGCGTTGGCAGTAATTATACTGATGTTGACGTTTGTTATTCCGCAGTATTCGGATATGTTCAAAGATTTAGGAACAGGTCTTCCGGGAATTACGTTGGCAGTCATGGCAGCCAGTGATTTTGTAAAAGAATGGTGGTACGCTATCATAGCAGTAGTTGTTGTGGTGGTATTGGGACTCAAATATTTCGGTACTACCAATATGGGACAGCATGTATACGGAAAGCTTGCACTTTCCATTCCGGCAGTAAAGAATCTGGTAGTTAAATCCGCAGCATCTTCCATGGCGCGTACCATGAGTACTCTGATGGGTGCCGGTGTGCCGATGGTAGAAGCAGTAGAAATTGTATCCAGAACAATGACAAATATATGGTTTAAAGAAGCATTACTGGAAGCAAGAGATCAGATTATGCTCGGTGTGCCGTTGTCAAGACCGCTGGAAACTTCCGGGTTGTTTCCACCGATGGTTTATCATATGGTAAAAATCGGAGAAGAATCCGGTGCAATTGAAGATATGTTGGATAAATTGGCCGATTATTATGAAGAAGAAGTAGAAATGGCAGTACAGTCTTTGATGGCTGCCATGGAACCGATGATTATCGTTGTACTGGCGGGAATCGTTGGTGTGCTGATTGCTGCAGTTATGGCACCGATGATGTCAATGTACGGTGCATTAGACAGCGTCTAAAATGAATTAGACGCCCGGATGTAGGGGCGGGTGTTTAAGATAAATAATTTTAAAATCAAAGGAGAGTTTTTGAAAATGACAAAGAAAACTAACAACAAAGGTTTCTCACTCGTAGAATTAATTATCGTTATCGCTATCATGGCAGTATTAATGGTAGTATTAGCTCCACAGTTATTAAGATATGTGGAAAACTCCAGATTACAGAGAGATAACTCTGCAATCTCTGAAATCGCTAACGCAGTTGAAATTGCTTGTGCAAATGAAGATGTTGCAGAAGAACTTACAGGAACTGTAACAATCACAGCTGCACCAGTTGGTGGTACTGATAATAATCAGAGATTTACGCTTACAGGTATTACTGACGGTGCTGGAAATACATTAACTGCTTTGTCAAGAGAGGTGTCTGCAACAGTAGGAAACACCGTAGATACATCATCAAGAACATACAGAAATGCTTCAGGATCAGATCCTTTGCAAATTGTAATTACACCTGGAGCTAATGGAACGGTAGTAATTACTGCAAATAACTGGGCAGATGAAGTTGATTCTCCAACAATTGATAATCGCCCATTCTAAAATAATAGTTAATTTGAAAGGACACCCAACATGTACCCGGAACAAATTATCCTCTACATAATCATATTCCTCTACGGAATCGTAATCGGTAGCTTCCTAAACGTATGTATCTACCGCTTACCTCAAAAAGAGAATATTGCAAAAGTTCGTTCACATTGTATGAACTGTGGGTATCATTTGAAATGGTACGATTTAGTACCGCTTTTCAGTTACCTTTTTTTAAGGGGAAGGTGTCGGAATTGTAAAGAAAAAATCTCCATTCAGTACCCAATTATCGAGGCACTGAATGGAGTGCTTTACTGTATTATTTTTGCGGAATACGGATTCAGCATAGAAACCCTACTATATGCGTTGCTCTTTTCCGCACTGGTTACACTTAGTGTAATCGATTTTCGTACTTATGAGATTCCACTTGGAATCAACATTTTTATACTGACATTGGGACTGGTTCGGGTTATGACAGATTATACGAACTGGCTGGGGTATGGAATCGGTCTCTTTTGTGTCAGTGGATTTTTATACATTATTTATCTGGCGACAAAGGGAAGAGGTATTGGCGGCGGAGATATTAAGCTGATGGCTGCCTGTGGTCTTTTGTTAGGCTGGAAGTTGACAGTATTAGGTTTTGTACTGGGCTGTATTATCGGTTCAGTGATACATATTATCCGCATGAAGGTAAGCGGCGAGGGGCATGTCCTTGCCATGGGACCGTATCTGGCTGTTGGTGTGATGATTTCAGTTTTGTATGGAAATCAGATTATAAGCTGGTACTTATCTTACCTTGGTTTATAAAGCAGTTGTTTGAATGCCTGCTTTATGCAGGAAAGCTGAACATGTAGGATTCAAGTTTGTTTCCTATATAAAGCAAGCACTCAAATGAGGAGAGAAAGAAAAGGGGTTTATTATGGCAAAAGTACTTGGAATAGAAATTGGAGCTTCAAAAATCAGAATTTGTGAGGCAGATTACAAAGCGAAAAATCCAAAAGTATATCAATCAATTAGTATCAAAACACCGGAAGGTGTGGTAAATGATGGTGAAATCTTCTTAAATGACCAGTTGATTACGGTAATGAGGGATGCATTACAGATTCACAAAATCAGAACAAAACAGATTGTATTCTCTATGAATTCTACAAAAATTGCAAGTCGTGAAATTGTAATTCCGTTTGTAAAAGAAAATAAAATCAGTGATTTAATCCGTGCAAATGCATCCGATTATTTCCCGGTAGATTTGGAACAGTATGAACTTGGGCATACCATTCTGGCTACAATGGAAAATGAAAAGGGTGACAAGCAGTATAAAGTGCTTGTACTGGCAGCACCGAAAATGATGATTGAAGGCTATTATCAGCTTGCAAATGCCATGGGATGTTCGGTTGCAGCGATGGACTACAGTGGTAACAGTATTTATCAGGCGGTGCGTAATCATTGTGGCACAGGTGTAGAAATGGTAATTAAAGTAGATGAAAATTCTACATTGATTACCATTTTGGATAATCAGGCAATCAGTATGCAGAGAACCGTAGCATATGGTGTGGAAGATGCGGTATTTACTGTTATGAATATTGCAGCATTGGGCAGACAGGACTACGATGGTGCCGTAGCATTAATGAGAGAGCAGAATGTATTACAGGAAGAAATTGAGCAGTCCTTAAGCTATTTGGTGGGCGGTATCTCCCGAGTGGTAGATTATTACTCACGAAGCGGTGGTGCACCGATTGAGAAAGCCTATCTGACAGGTATGGGTGAAGATTTCTTAGGACTTGCAGAGTTGATTTCCAAAAATACAGAGATTTCCCTGACTCCGCTTACGCAGATGGAAGGCTTGCAGCTTGACAAGTATTTTAAAGATGCGAGCTTTGGTGAATATATTACCTGTATCGGAGCGGCGATTGCACCGATTGGTTTCGTTGGAGAAAAGGAATCTAAAAAAGGCAGTATGGATGTCCTTCCGAAATCCCAGGATATGGACAAGATTGCCATGCTGGTAATGGCAGGAGGAATTTTGATTGCGGCAGTGCTGATTCTGACATCTACACTCAGTTTACAGTCCGCACAGAAGGAAAATAAACGCTTAAAAACAAGAATTGAAGAATTACAGCCTGCAAAACTGATTCAGGAACAGTATTTACAGCAGAAATACACATACGATAAATTGAACTATTTCTATAACAGTACAATTACACCGAACGAAGAACTGGTGGAATTTATTGAAGAAATGGAAGAAAAGATGCCTTCTTCTTTAAATGTACAGTCCTTTTCCGCAAATTTAGAAGGTGTTACCATGTCGCTGACAGTAAGGGATAAGAGTGAGGCCGCAAAGTTGATTCAGCAGTTCCGTTCTTTTGACAGTGTTGGAAGCATTGCAGTAAGCAGTATAGCAGATGCGGGTGCTGTTATGACAGGGCAACCGTTAGAAGAAGAACCGAAGGTAAGTTTTTCCATTACTGTTTCTTACAAAGGATATGAAGCGATATCACCGGCAGCACCGCAGCCGGTAGCGGAAGAAGCGGAAACTGAAGCGGAAGCACAGGCAGAATAGGGGGGACAAAATTATGTCAAAGAAAGATATACAGTTATTACTTATTGTGTTCGGAATTCTGATTGCTTTTTCTTCATGGCAGTTTGTATATAAAGCAAATGAGGAAAAAACAAATAAAATAAAAACAGAAAATACAGGTCTTCAGGCAACAGTTCACGATTTAGAAGTGTTGGATGCAAAAAAAGATGAATTTTTGTCTGAAATTGAAAAGATGAAAACAGAATGTGTAGGTATTACGAACAGCTTTGTATCAGGGATTCTTGCAGAAGATGAGATTATGTATCTTTACAATATGGAACTGGTAGATGCGAATGATGTAAAAGTACCTACTGTGAGTATGGGCGAAGCGGCGGAAGTTCCGTATATTGCAGCCTCTACAAGTACAGACACAGCAGCAACAAATACAACAGATACAGCTACTGCAACGGAAACTTTCCAGCCGGTAGATGAAGGAATTAAACTGTATAATTCCGAAACTACAGTCAGCTTTACAACTACTTACAACGGTTTAAAAAATGTGGTTCGTTATGTGTATGAGATTCCGGCAAGAAAAGCTATCAGCTCTGTGAGCTTAGCGGCTTCTGAGGATGGTTATCTGTCAGGAACGATGAATCTGAATTTCTATTGTATGACAGGTACGGATGTGCCATATTCATATATTAGTATTCCGGGAGTACCGATTGGTACAGATAATATTTTTGGTATTATGAATGGTGGACAGAACAATAATGCAGATGCCGAACAGGCAGCTGACGATGCAGAGTAAATGTGTGAGGATAGCATGATAAAAGCAGCACACGAGGGGGGAAAACTATGAAAAAGCAGGATAATAAGGGTTTTACTTTGGTTGAATTACTGGTTGCGATTATGGTTCTTGCAATTGTGATTGTTCCGATGCTTCATGGTTTTGTAACATCTCACCGTGTGAATGCCAAGAGTAAACAAATGATGCGTGCTACAGCTCTGGCACAAAATGAAATGGAAATTTTCGAAAAAGAGAAAATTGAAGATTTAATGACAATGACGGAGAAGAGTGATCCGTCCAAATTACGATATACAGTTACTGATATGCCGGATCCCACAGATGCTTCTGAAGATGGGTGTTATACTTTCGAAAGGAAGAAGACGATTAATGACGAATCAGGCAGGGAAATGTTCGATGTAGTTGTTACATTAAATCCCAAAAGAACGGGAGCCGGAGATCGTTATTATGATTTTAATACAATACCGCTTATGCAGATGAATACTATCAGCAATCTGGATAGCGGAAGTTATGTACAGACTATACGAAGCGAGAATAATGCAACAGATTATGACAGCATAGTATATGGTACATTCAAGGAAAGAAGAGATGCTTCCGGAGTTGGTGCTGCTTGGGAGCTTGAAGATTTTGAGAAAGAATTGATTCGTAAAATCAGAATAAATGTCTCGCAGGTACCGGATGGTTCGGAAATGATTACTAAGGCAAAGGTAACATATGAGTATACATGTGAAGCTTTTCATGTTATGCCTGCAGGATATGAAACATATACAGAAGAAAAAGTAATTTATGATAATGCGCAGGAGCGGGATGACGACGGTAATCGGATAGAATTAAAGAGTATTTACTTGTTTTATGCGCCACGTTATGGCATAGGAAAAGTGGATGAAATCATTATAGAAAATGAGGCAAAATTGCCGATAGATTTTTATGTAATCAGACAAGATATATGGCAAAAAGCAGATGTAATGCCACCGGATATTGAAGTTACGCCGGAGGACGAAAGAGTGTGGAGAGTACCGCTTGATTATCAGGCAGCAATTTCTATATATGATGGGATGGACGGTGCAAATACATACGGTAAATATTGGACGAACTTAAATATAAATGATGTGGAAATTGAAGGAAACGGGAAGCAAATTGGGGTGGAATTGTATGATGTTGATACAAAGAATAAAGTTATTGCACCCAAAGCAGATATTCTGACAATGACGGAATTAAAAAATCTCGGTCAGGCAGAGGCAAAAGACCATATTTATACAATGGAAGTGAAGGTTTATAAAACCGGTGCGGATCCAAGTACGGAAGCACCGCTTGTAACAATGACAGGTTCTAAAATGGAATAAAACGGAAAGGATGCAACAAAATGATGAAGACAGGGGAATGGAAGAAATTTCATCAGGATAATAGGGGTGGAGCCATGGCTATGGTTCTTATTATCATTGCGTTCATTAGTATTCTGGCGAGTGTTTTGATGTTTGCGTCTTATAGCGGATATCAGATGCGGATAATCGATAAGCAGGGAACAGACAACTTTTATTCGGCAGAAACAGTTTTAGATGAAATAAACGCAGGACTTCAGATTGAAGTATCCAATGCGTTGTCAAAATCCTACCAGCAGGTTATGGTAAACTATGCTCTTTATGAAACAGCAGAAGAGAGAAGTCAGTGGTTTTATAAAGTTTATACGGATGAATTAAAAGCGGTATTAGCCGATGCATCGAATCCGAATCAGTACAGTATTACAAAACTCAGAGGGTATCTTTCGGATAATGTGCTTGGTGATGGTATAGGTGGTGGAGTAGCACCGGATGGAAGTAAAGCGAATTTTGGTACTTACGGTGCTATCGTAGAATCCAATGTGTCTTCGGGAGCATATACCCTTGTAGTGCAAAGTGATGGGATTGTTTTAAAAGATTTAAAAGTCTCCTATGTGAATAAAAGCGGCTACATTTCTATTATCAGTACGGATATTCATATAGTACTTCCGGCGGCAAATTTTGCACAAAGTTCTGCATTTCCAAGTCTTAACGGATATTCTCTGATTGCAGATGAAACATTGGCGATGGGTACCACTCTGCCTGATGGAGAAATTACTGTTAAAGGGGATGCTTATGCAGGGAAAATGTTTGTCGGAAAAATAAAGAAAGATAAAGACGATGAATACGAAACAGTACTTCCGAGTAGTATTCGGTTTGAAAAATGGACAGAACCGGAAAAAGCAGAGGACGCTACACTTGCAACTGTAATCAGCAGAGAAGATATAGAAGTTGTAAATGGCAGTGAAATTTGTACGGAAAAAGTAGAACTTTGGGGTAAAAATCTGATACTGGAGTCCGCGAAAGCGAATTTACAGGGAAGTACAAATCTGAAAGACGATCTTGTACTGAATGGAACAGACAGTACAGCTGTTTTAACAGGCGAATATGCAGGATTTGGTATTGCAGAAGATGGGGCAGAATTAAGCAGTGCCATTGTAGTAAACGGAAAAGACAGTTTACTTGACTTATCCGGTGTTACAAGCATGAATATAAGTGGACGCACCTATGTGGCAACGGCGGCAAAGGAAGGCGAAACAAATGAAACAGTGAAAAAGAATACAGTAGATGTGACGATGGGACAGTCCATAGCGGTAAAGAGTAATCAGCTTGTTTATCTCGTGCCGCCGGAAGCATTAGGATGCGTGATAAATACAGATGGTTCCGTAGGAGAATCAAGGTATGGATGTAATCCATTAAAACAGACCCAGTATGAGGAAATTATAAACAATCCGGAGCAATATGTACTTCTTGACGGAACAAAACAGATAGCGAGTTTAGGATACAAAAGTCTGAATAATTATATTAAGCAGGAAGATGTGGCAGGAGAGGTAACCGGCAGTGTAACAAAAGCCTATGTGCCTGAGGTTGTGTTTAAACCAACAAACGGGGAGACATTAGTATACTGTTACTTAAGATTTAAAGATGAGGAATCAGCCAATCAGTATTTTGCAGATTATTATAATGTGAATGCTGCACAAGTGGATGCTTTTACAAAGTTATATGCAAAAGAAATCAAGTTGGGAAATGCAGAGTCTATACTATATTTGGCAGGAAATGCATTGCGGTTTTCCGGTGAGACCGGAGCATTGGAGCCGGCAAAGGACTCTTATGCACAGAAACAGGAAGCAAAAAATATTTCCATTACAAAGAGTGATATATTTAAGGCGTTAAGTGCCAAAATGGTTACAAATATTGCACAGTTATCCTCAGCAGAGCAGGGACACACAGCATTTACAAATATTATTTATCGTACAAGAGTAGAAGAAGTTATCGATAAGTTTGATACATATGGTGCCGGTTTTGTACAGATTGATACAATAGCGGATACACCAGAAAATGTAAAGAGTGTAATTCTTGCAAAAGATGATTTTGTAATAGATGCTGACCCAAAATGGAAGAGGCCTCATATGGTTATCAGTTTGGAAGATGTGACGGTAAAGAGTGACTTTAATGGTTTGATTATTTCAGCGAAGGATATTATTGTAGAGGATTCACTGGATAATAGCCATGAGGTAGTGATTCAACCTGCTACTTTGGAAGAATTTGAGGAAATGCTGAAGGCGAGAATAGCGGACGTTGACGGTAAAGAATATTTTGTGCTGGATGTATTTCGGGATGGTGTAAACTATTCAGATGACACAAGTGCAATAAAAGATATTGGAACAGAGACAATATCCATGTCAGATTTGATTATTTATGAACGTTGGAGCAAGAGATAGGAGTCCGTGAGGATGAAGAATAATAAAGGCTTTTCGTTAATTGAATTAATTGTTGTAGTTGCCATTATGGCTATTATGGGTAGTTTCATATTTATTTCCTTTGGTTTGCTAAGCGGACAGGATGCCAGAGAATGTGCGAGTAATTTAAGTACTGCATTGGATAAGGAGAAGAATTATGCACTGGTGAGATCGGGAGAGACAGATTGTTACGTGGAGATTGTACAGACAACAGACAATTACCTTGCGAGGTATTCTGTCCCGAAAAAAGTGACTGAAAAAGATTCAGATATGGTTCAGATAGAAGAAGAAAGTCTTGGCGAACAGTCGGTTATTATCAGTTGCTATAAGGATGATGATTTTGAGGATAGTAATGTAGGTACTTTTAAGGGGATGGTTACAGATACCAATATACTTAAAATCAAATATAATCGTGTCAATGGAGAGATTAAAGAAATAAAGCTTGGCAGTGAAAGTGATATTAATGTCATTCAAATTGAAAAAGGAAGAACTTACGTAATTAAGCTGTATACGGCTACCGGAAAACATACATTAGAGAGAACAGATTAATTTACGTAAAAGTGAAGTGTAAAAGTCTGTGATCAAAAGGAGGATGTATATGAAAGAAAACCGAGGTCTTACATTAGTGGAGTTATTGGTAACAATTGCCATCCTATCTATAGTGTTAGTTATTGCCACATCCTTTATGATGACCGGAAGCCGCTCTTTTGCGAAAGGTAATGCGGATGCACAGGTGCAGAAGGAAGCAGAACTTGCCGTAAATCAGATGGAAGATATGATTATTGATGTGAACGGCGGTGTGGATATGCTGAAGGACGATTCGACCGGCGACAGAGAGCTGATTTTGTACAATGCCGGTGGTGCAGGCGGCGTGGTGGAATTTACTAAAGAGTCTATAATATATAAAAAAACAGATGAAAAGATTGTTTGCTCAAAATGGAATATGAAGTATGACACTGCTTCAGATACGTATTCGGTGGATAGTGCTATATATACCGATCAACTGTTGGCAGAAAATGTCACGGAATTTGAAGTGGATTTGTCAGACATATACAAAGATACGGCAGAGGATGGAACTGAGATTGACATTGTAAAATCCGTACAGATAAAAGTAGGGTATAAAGACAGCAGCGGTCAGGCATCGTATGCAACATCACCTGTTATTACATTACGTAATCGTATGATGAGAAGTTCGAATCCTACGCATATATGGCATAATACCCCTAAAGAGACAGATACGTTGAGGCTTTATATCTCCGGTTCGGAAATAGCAACTGTTGTACCGATTCAGGATGGAGTAACCACTGTAACAAGAGGCAATATGTATAATGTATTTGCCATGATTAATGATGGTTCTAATGTGAACGATTTGGTGGACTGGGAAATCGGAGAAACCAATACCCTTAGTACTATTGACAGTTCAGGGAAACTCACGGTAGGGACATATGAACCATGTACTTTTTTAACTATTACGGCAAAATATAAATCTAATCCAAGCCAAAAAGTAAGCGGTGTTGTGAGGGTAGAAGGCGGTACATTGAAATCACTGGATGGTGTTTCAATTACAACGAAAAGTCTGCTTCCTTTTGCACCACAGTATGGTTCAATGGTTTCGACCATCGGATTTACGGAAAGTGAAATTGCTGCTTTAACTTATACATGGACGGTTAGTGCTCCAGAAAGAGTAGAAAGCTTTAATGGTACAGGAAAAGAGCTGGCATTGACAGTAAAGCAGGAAAGTGAAAATTACGGAAAGAGTTTTACAATAACATTGCAGGTGCATTCGAATATTACAGGACAGACGGTATCGGATAGTATTGTATATCGGATTGATAACGAAGGAACGGTTGGTGGAGATTCTAATATGGAACGAGGAAGAACCGCTACCGATGCCAATGACCATGCGAAAAATACATATACATTGAAACCACCGGTATATGAAAAAGTGGAAATGACACCGGACTACTATTTCTGTGATGAATACGGAAATCATATTTCGGCATTGGATAAATATAAACCTTATGTGGAGTTAAAATTGCTCGGGGATGCATATGCGGAGTCTTATACTTTGACTTTTACAAAGGATTTGCCGCCGGATAGACCATATTACATTAAGGTAATTATTCATTATCACGATCTTGTTGGAGAAAATAACTGGAAATATGAGCGTATTCATTATATACAGCAGCTTCGGATACAGGGAGAAACCACCTATATAACAGAAGCGGCGAATTTGTATGATGGATTTTATACAAATTATTCGATTGTCGGTTATTATAATATTGCGTGGGTAAATGTACAACCGGTAAATTATGAAGTGACTTTGGACTATGAGGCACCGGCGGGTGTTGTTATCGGAGCAAATGTAATTCAGACTGAAACGGCAGGAGACGAAGGGCGATTGTGGGCAAGGTTTCTTTTTGATGTAGATACCGGAGGAATGGAATTTTGGAAAGTAGCGCAAGAAACGAAAGTAAAGAGTGCTACAATCAAAATCAGTCATAAGGATTATCCGAGTATTTATACATATTCAACGGTTATATTTCCGTAAATCGGACAAGAGAGTTTAGAAACGTAGGGTAAAAGCATGATAGGAAGTACAAAAATGGGAAAAATCATGAATAAAATAAAAAAAATACAAGGGAAACGTTTCGCAGCGGCGGCAGTGTCAGGACTGCTTGCTGCTGCTGTTCTTATAACGGCAGTACTTAGCAGGAAATTAGAGGCGGAAGCAGCGGAAACCTTCCTTGGAATAGAAAAGCTTCGAAATGAAGTAGCAGAAAGTGGAAGAACTTATACAATATTAGAAATCGTACCGGACAGAAACGGAGCAGAAATTGGTTTCTTTTTTGACGGCTATGAACCAATTCTTTCCAGCTGGAATGAAGAGAAACAAAAACTGGAAAGTTGGAGGGAAACCCTTTGCTCTTTTGCAACCTTTGAGGAAAGAAAAGAGTATATTGAAGATTTAAAAATAAAATTACAGGCATATTACGATGAAAAAGGAATAAAAGGCAGTGTGCCTGTATCTATTGCAAAGGGTGAATACGAAGAAAGTGATAAGGCAGGAAATGGATTTCGTGCAATCACTGCAGCGGCAGTAGAGAAAACAGGTTGGTTTAGTGCGGCAGTAGAGGGAAGTGAAACTTTTCAGTTAAAGTTTACCTATAAAGGTACGAAAGAAAATTATACGGATGAGAGTGGCTGGGTTTATTACAAAGTAACAGGAACACCGATAGACATTAGTACTTTAAGTGAAGAAGAAAGAACAGCACTTCCGGAGGATACAGTCATTTATCAGAAGGAGATTGGCGAGGGTGTATTCTCTATCAAAGGTGTTTGGGGTGAGTTAATAAACGGTGACAACCTGTTAGAAGGAATGTTGGAAACCGTAATAGAAACTGAAACAGATACAGAAACTGAAACAGAAACGGAAACCGAGTTAGAAACAGAGGAAGAAACGGAAACTGTTACTGAGGAGGAAAGCGAAACTGTTTTGGAAACTGAAACGGAAGAAGAAACCGCTACGGAGGAAGAAAATGAAACTGTTTCTGAAACGGAAGAAAATGAAACAGAGGTAGAAACGCAAGAGGAAACCGAAACGGAAAGCGAAGGCTCATCAGAAACGGAAAGTGAAACTGAGGCAGATGAGGAAAAGGAAACTACTGTAGAGAAAGAAACAGAAGTAGAAAAAGAAACTACTGTAGAGAAAGAAACAGAAGAGATTTCTAAAGAAACAAACAGTGCTTCTTCAGAAAGTATTTCTACAGAAAATTTTAAAAAGCTATCAGCTCAGACAAGCCTAACAGAAACAGCGGAAAAAGAAGAACAGAAAAGCGAAAAGGCAAAGGTAGAGCAGGAAGAAACAGAAGCTGCGAAGGAAGAAGAAACGCAAGCAGATAAAGAAGAAACGGAAACAGAGCAGACGGACGAAACACAGGCAGATAAAGAAGAAACGGAAACAGAGCAGACAGACGAAACACAGGCAGATAAAGAAGAAACAGAAACAGAGCAGACGGACGAGACACAGGCAGATGAAGAAGACGCGGAAACAGAGCAGACGGATGAAACACAAACGCAGTCTGAGGTAGAGGAAAATGAAACAGCGCAGGAAGTAAAAGCTGTGGAGGAAGAGTTTGTGATTGTGCCGGAAACCTATTATTTGGTTTCCTTTGAAAGAATCACGGATGTGGAAACTTTAGCAGATACAGACACAATTTATATTGTAGAGAATGATGGAATTACCAAAAGTGATAATGGAGAGTATTCCTTTGTAGAAAGTACAGACGAAAACGAGAAAAAACAGACTTATACTTTTGGCGGGATTACCATTTATTGTAAAAACACTTTTACAAATAATGAGTGGTTTAAACAAAACGCATTGGATATGGAGGCAGAGGGGTACAAGCAGTTTCCGGTGCAGGTATTAACCTACACACCGGCGGAGTTAAATGAAATGCAAAAATTGCCTCAGTTTGACTTCCTGTATTTAAATTCCGGATTGCGTAGAATAAACACAGCAGATATAAACGAGCCGGAAAACCCTGACGAGTCGGAAACTCCCGAAGAATCGGAAACTCTGGAAGAATCGGAAACTCCCGAAGAGCCGGAAACTCCGGAAGAACCGGAAACCCCGGAAGAACCGGAAACTCCGGAAGAACCGGAGAATCCCGAAAAACCGGAGAATCCTGACAATCCGGAGGAGTCGGTAGATTATAATTCGGAAACCATGGATTTGGATGCTGAGGTAATGACAAGCATTTTTGTAGATGTGGTTGCAAAAGGAACACCTTGCCTGGTAGACGGTGGTATTCTGTTTGAAATAAATGAGGAAACAAATGCACTTGCTGTCAGAAGTGAGCTAAAGCAAACGAAGATTTTTAGACTTGCGGCCTTTTTATGTCAACAGTCTTTAGAAAAACAGGCACAGTATTCAGGAAATTTAAGTGCAGTACCAATTGATAATTTAATTGCAGGAATTGCAGATGCGGACAGGAATTTTTCTACATCGCAGACATACTGTCGTTTTAGAGAAGATTCTATTGTAAATAGTGATTTTGCTAATCCAACCATACATAAAGGCGACGGAGAAGTGGAAGATGGATTTCAGGGAGTGTTGGACGAAATAAATTTAGAAAACCTCTATAGGGAGTCTGATAACGCAGAGGAGCATCATGAACTACTAAGTACGGATATTTCTCAGGCAAGAGTACTTCGTCATATCATTAACTACAAAAACCGCAGAAATGTAGAAACAAAAACAGAAATAAAAGTACTGGAAATTCAGCCTGCATTAACAAGCAAAGCAGAGATTACCCTGGAGCAGCTACAAAAATGGGCACCGGAGGTAAAAGAGGTAGAAACTACCATTATGACAACTGCCGAGTTTATAGGTAAGATTGAAACATTAAATGACAAGTATGATTTGATTTACATCGGTACATCCAAAGAGCATCTGAATCTGGATTATTGGGTGGAGGATGAGCAGCTGATAAAGAAGAATCCATATGTAGGAAGTACGGTATTTAATGATACAGATATGGAAGGGCTGATTTACTACAATATTGGTGATTTGCGAGTTGTATATGTGGCAATGGCAGGACTTTTGGATACAGAATATTGGAATGGAAATCGTCAGGACTGGCCATATTATTATAATTATGTTCGCTATGGTGGTAATGATATTACAAAAGAGAAAAAAGAGGCTTTGTTGTCCTTTTTAGATGGTTCGTATCCGATTATTGTTTCGGATGAATTTATAGAACAGCCTGCAACGGTATTTGAAGATAAGGAGTATAAGGGAAGAAGAGGCACCTTAGAGGTAAACCAGTATACTGCAGATGCGCTTCGGGATAGACAAATATACGCAGGCAATATAGGTAAGGAAAAGTCAGAAAGAATTTCCTCCCTAAAGGTAAAAGAAGGTTATCAGGTAACACTTTATACGGGAAAGGATTTTAGTGGCAACTCTATTACCTTTACAAAGGACGTAGCAGATTTAAGTAAAATAAAAATAAAGGATAGTCGGGAAACATGGGACAATCAATGTAATTCCATAAAAATAGAAAAAGTGGATAACGTCCAGTCTGCTATAGCGGTGGATGAGGATCATATTGATAACTGTACTTACATTTATGAGTTTGTAGAAGAAGCAATTGACGAAAAATATACAAACTTTTATGTTAAAGGTGATATTGATGAGAATGGTTCAGAGCTGTTGAAATTTTACTTGAACCGCCCAAAAGCGGAATTGACAAACTTTACGGCAAATGGCACAAAGGGTGGAGCAGAAAACGAAACGACGATTAATGACGTATATTATATTAAGGCAGGAGCAAACGGACGTTACAGCTTACAATATAGCTTTGTGATTCAGAACGAGGGTGCAGCTACGGCAGATACCCAATATGAATGCAGACTTTTCATTGATGTCAATGCAGACGGTAAATATTCAGATATGGAAGAAGTCAGTGATATTAATGTGACATATAAAGGAAGTGCAGTTGCAGCAGATAAATTGTATTCCGGCAAAGAGTATACACTGACGCGAGAAGTACCACAAGGCTACAAGGGTGTGTTACCGTGGAAGGTGGAAATTTATCAGGTAAATAATGATAATGTTTATGCCTCTAAAAACGGTTATACTAAATTGGAGGGAATGGAGAAAGAAATACTGAAGATCTGTCAGATTTATAAGAAAAACTCTAGTGTAATTGATTTGAAAAAGGAAATTGCGAATCAAAACAGTTTCTTCCACATTTTAATTTATGGAGGGAAACATAATGGCGTAGAGTATGCGGGTATTTCTGATGACTTTGAAATTGAAGTAACCTCCATGAACACCAGTGACTTTGAAAAGAAGTATCAGAAAAATAATGATTATTTAAAAGATTTTAACATGTTGATTCTTGGTTTTTCGGATATGTATGATGACTTTAGTGGAGATTCTGACAGTGGAGCAATGGGAGCCATTGTAGAATTTATTGACAGTGGAAAAAGTGTACTGCTGTCCCACGATACGACCTCTTTCTTCAACAATCCAATCAGCGGGAATAGCCAGAAGGGATATCCGTGGAGAAATAATCATAGGGATGCAAGGAACATGCATACCGGTATTCGAAATGCGGCAACATTAAATACTTATATCAGACCGTTAGTAGGAATGGATCGATATGGAATTTTGCAAATATCTCAACTTCAGCTTGGAAAAGCGTTACAGCCGGAGGACGAGGAGTGGAATGCTGTAGTAAATTCCGGAAAAGATGTAGCCTATAAGCCAAAGAGTGGAAAGACAGAAACTGTTCCGGAGGTACATGGTTATACTTACCCGTTAATTAGTGCAAAGGATCACAAGGTAACAGATTCCAAGGGACAGATTCAAAGTTACTCAAAATGGGAAATTTATTCCAAATATGAGAATACAAACAGTTTACCAAAGGAGTGGAAATTTACAAATGAGTATCGTAATATCCGCTATGATAAAGTATATTATGATGAGTGGAATGATAATGAAAATAAAAATGCGTATGGAGAGCTTGTAAATCCGGATAACGGACAGGTAAACAATGTAAATGTAACGCAGGTAAATCGGGGACAGATTACGGAGTATCCGTATAAGTTAAATGAAACGTTTGAAGTAGCACAAACTCATGCACAGTATTACGAGTTGGATTATACAGCAGACGATGACCATGATGGACAGAGCGATTTGGTTGTATGGTATTGTTTGGGTGGACGAAACTCTTCGAGAGGAAGAAATGATACGGTTTATTCTCAGTCACCGAATGATGTGCGAAACAACTATTACATTTACAACAAAGGAAACATTACCTACACAGGTATGGGACATTCCAGTCCGAACTATACGTTTGAAGAGGCAAAATTGTTTATTAATACGATGATTGCTTCTTATCAGGCAGGTGTAAAGCCACCGTTTATCAGCGTTAAGGAAAATGAGCTGGTAGAATCACCGGAAATTTCAACCATGTATCGGTTCTATGATGATGCTAATGGAATTTCATTAAGTGACGCTGCCACTACCGAAACGGATGAAAAAATATATTTCACGGTGCAGGATATTAACTTTGTAAAAGGAAGCAGAAATATTATGAGCCATGTATATTACCGTGATGAGAACGGAAGTGAAAAAATTGCGGTAAATGGAATTTCGGATATTCCGGTTACTCGTCTGGCAGACAGAATGTACAATGCTACAACAAACGAGGCAGTGGATGCAAATAATTTACAAAGTGGAGGCATTTATTATATTCTTGTGCCGAAAACCGTTATGGCAAAATGTGAAAGTGGTTTAGAGTTGTATTTTGAAGCACAAAGTATTATTACAACAAATTCCAAAGTTATAACTACGGATAAAACGTATGCGAAACTAGAAGTATTAAAGGCGTATTTATTTGAACTTGATTAATACGATGCAAATTCAGCCCGGAATGAAAGGAAACTTGAAATTCCGGGCTGAATTTATTTCTGAAACAGTATTCAAACAGTTACTATTAAGTTGCAATCGTAAAAAAACTATGCTAAACTCAGTTAAAAGCATATAAGTTTCTACGTATTTCTAAGAGATATATTCTAAATATTCTTATATCATTTCAGAAAATCTATGCTTTTTATTCACACCAAACATCGGCAGGCACTGCCAGTCGCCTTATTGGAATAATAAAAATGCAGGAGATTTTTTGACATCTCCTGCCATAAAGTCAGGAGGAAGTAAAAGATGAGTATTTTACAGGAATTAGAAACGACAGCAGTTCAGTATGATGAACATGTAAAACGTATTTTAAGTAACCGATATATTCTTGCATGGATATTGAAGTGTACTACATCAGAGTTTAGTAAGTTGTCGATTAAGCAAATAGCAGAAGAATGTATTTCGGAAGATATTTCCATTTCCAAGGTAAGGGTAATGCCGGGAAAAACTAATACGGATGTAGAAAAAACAAGAGAACGAATTGTTGGTACAAATACGGAGGATAAGATTCCAGGAGAAGGTGAGATTTATTACGATATGCGTTTTTCCGCCTATGCACCGGATAAGGAAGAGGTAATTAAAATTCTATTGAATGTGGAAGCACAGAAGAAGTTTAAGTTGAAATATGCTTTGGTAACCAGAGGAATATTTTATGCTGCAAGAATGATTTCAGCACAGATGGATACGGAATTTTTGGCAAATGATTATTCGGAAATGAAAAAGGTTTATTCCATATGGATATGTATGAACGCACCGAATTATATTGGAAATGCTATTTCGGAGTACAGTATAAAGAAAAGCGATATTATTACGGGAATACCGGATAAAATGGAAGACTATGATAAAATGTCAGTAGTTATGATATGTTTGAACGGAACTAAGAAAGGAAGAGAAAAGGGAGAGGGAATAGTTGGTTTACTCAATACTTTGCTGGCAACAGATATAGAAAAAGATGAAAAAGCAAAAATATTGTCAGCGGACTACGGGATTAACATTAAGGATGATTTTGGAGAGGAGATAGAGCATATGTGCAATTTAGGTGAAGGTATCATGGAAGATGCGTACGAGGAAGGGTTAGAAAAGGGGCGAGAAGAAGCGCGAGAAGAAGCGCGTGAAGCGGCAAGAGTGGCAACATGGAATATCATAAAAAAGATGCTCCAAAAAGGAATACCGGAGTCAGATATTTTAGAAGTGACAGATTGCACTCAGGAGACAATTAAGGAAGTACAAAAGTCAATGTTATCGAAATAGAAAGTGTGATATAACGAACAGGATTTGTAAAGAAAAACAGCTACTATTTAATTGCAGAGCAATCAGATAGTAGCTGTTTTTTCTTATAAGTTTATACTAATATCAACCACTATTTAGTAAAAATACATAAACTTTCCAAAAGAAATTTGTAATATTAAGCTAATTGAACAAATTGCAAAGTTTAGAATATAATAAAATAACGAAATATTACGAAAAAGTATTCAACAGAGAATACAAAAAAGAAAAAAATATGAAAGCAAAAATATTTCGGGAGAAAACGGAAAGCGTTTTCAAAAAATAATATGGAGGAGAAGAACATGAAATTGAAGAAATGCTTCAAGACGGTATTGAGTGCCGTACTGGCAGCAGCAATGGTTGTTACCGCAGCACCGGCAGACACAGCGATGGCGGCACAAGCAGTACAGATTACTGAAGAAGCGGAACAATCCACGATGAACACAGGGGAAGCAGCTTGGGCAGATGAGTCAGTAGAGGTGCAGGCAGCAGAAACAGGTGAAACACAAACAAGTGAAGAATCAACAAGTGAAACATTAACAAGTGAAACTGCAACAGCAACAGAGCCGGACTCACAAGAGCAAAAAACAACGGAGGAGACGGACAGAATAGAAAACACTGCGGCAGAGTCCGTGGCAAGCCCGGTAGTTAACGGCAAAAACGTTACCTTTAACTATGTGGCAGATTCTACTATTTCAACACCATGCCTTGGTGGAAGTATGAATAGCTGGAGTGCAACTGCAGATCCGATGACTTATGATGAGGAAGCAGGATGCTGGACAATTACGAAAACTTTAGCACCGGGAACTTATGAATATAAATTTGTTTTG
This sequence comes from Lachnospiraceae bacterium, assembly GCA_017437065.1. GTDB lineage: Bacteria > Bacillota > Clostridia > Lachnospirales > Lachnospiraceae > RGIG3002. The sequence goes on along the minus strand of JAFSBX010000121.1, from coordinate 70,398 downwards.
AGTGCTGACAATTGGATAACAGACCCGCTGAATACAAAAACACAAAATACAAACAGTGTTGTTTATGTGGCCGGTTTAATGGATACAGACACCAGTGCAGTACTTGGGACAAGTACTGTATTAGCAGACAACTTAAGTGCCTGCACAAGTGAAGGCGGTACAGAATCTAAGACAGTAACCTACAGCTTAACAGCGGAAACACAGGCTTACGGTGATAAAATCACACTTGTAACAAATGATGAAGGCAAACAGACAGTAACATTAGCACAGGATTTGGATGCATCTGTTACACAGTTTACTTTGACAGCAACAGATACAAGTGATAATACAAATTCCTGTACAGTCACAGTGAAGGTAGTATCAAAAGTTTACGAAGAAGACCCCAATGTAGCAAGTCCTGTAGTAGGAAAAGGAGAAGCTACTTTTTACTATTTTGCACCTACAGCAACAAAGGTACAGATTAAAGGTCAGATGACAGGTTCTGACTGGCCTACCGTAGACATGACCTTTAACAAGGAAACAGGCTATTGGTATATTACATTGTCAATGGCGGTGGGAAGCTATGAATATGGCTTTATGGTAGATGGTGCATGGTCAACAGATCCATTAAATCCGCCGGCAGAGGGAAGCAGCAACAGTGTTGTAACCATTACCGAAGCAGCAGCTCAAAAGAGTCCGGTAATTGAAGGAAAGAATGTAACATTCCTTTACAAAGATGCAGCAGGTACAGCAGAAAAAGTATCCGTAGCAGGTACAATGAACGGCTGGACAGCAAATCAGGATATGATGACGAAAAACGAGGAATCCGGTTACTGGGAACTGACAATGGAAAACATGGCAGCAGGAGAATACCAGTACAAACTCGTTGTTGGCGAAAGCGGCTGGACAACCGACCCGCTGAACAGTAATGATTTGAAAGACGGAAACAGCGTATTTTGGGTTGCCGGCTTATCAAGCGGTAAAGCAGAAGCAACAAGAGACGGAAAAACAGCAGAATTGCCAAGTACTTTATCACTTTACGCAGAAGACGGAACAGCAACAGATGCAGCAGTTACTTATAGTTTATCAGAGGAAACTTCTAAAGCAGCATATGCAGACAAAATTACACTTGTAAAAAATGCACAAACAGGTGTTACAACAGTAAGTGTTGCAACAGATTTCCCAACAGAGGTAACCTACTTTACTTTAACAGCAACAGATGTAAACAATAATACATCCACAGTTACCGTAGATGTAGTGGATGCAAAATATACATACACCATTTATTATTATGATGAACAGCACACTGTTGATACAGCAGCACTCTGGATTTGGACAACAGGTGTGGGCGGTACAGAATATGCGTTTACGGAAACGGAAGTGCTTGAAGACGGAAAGACATGGTTTAAAGCAACTGTGGATTTAAGCTATACGGATCTTAGCATTATTACCAAAAGTTTAGGTTCTTGGAATTGGGAGGAAGCAACAAGAACATATAACAACACAGATAAAGCAGAAGCAACAAATCTTTATCTTGTATATGAAGACAATAACGTATATACAGAACTTCCGGAAATTAAAGCGGTAGAAAAACGTTATCTGGTAGTAGAGTATACAAGAAATGACGGGTCAGCAGAAAACTGGTATTTCTATACATGGAATAGTGGCTATGGCGGAAATGTATTTGTTCCGTTTGAAGAAGAAAATGGAAAATGGATAGCAAAAGTACCGGTAAAACAAGGACTGGAATCTATCAGCTATTGTATTGAAAGAGCTACAGTAACCGACGGAGAAGTAACACATTGGGCTGAAAAAGACGGAAATGATTACAATTGCCCAATGCCGGCAGATCAGGCTATTGTGAAAATCTGCATGGAAGAAGGAAACGGAATCACAAAAACATATCCATATAATGACGGATACGAAATTGCACCGTTAGAACATAAAATTCATTTCTACTACAGAAATGATGAAGCGTTTTTGGCAGGAAGCACAGGCGGTTGTGCATCTGTTCAGGTAGAAATTAACGGTACGGCATATGATATGGCTTTTGATGCAGAAACACAGCGTTATACATATGATTTTGAAAATCTGGAACCGGGTACATACAAATATCGTTACATATTAAAAGAAACAGCAGATGCTGAAGCGGAATATGTACTGGATAAGTTTAACGAAGAAAAAGTAACTGAAAATGACGTAGAATATTCCGTATGTGAATACGAGGAATTTGAAGTAGATGTAACAGCAGAATTTGCCAATGCGTCTATGGATTACAATGATAACAACGTGCTCAGTATCATCTTTAAAGGAAAAGACGGTGCGGAAGTTGAGGGAATGGAAGTTGCAAGTGCTACAGCAGATTTAACAGCACTTGGCGGCGGAATTACAGAAATTAGTACAGAATTGGCAGCACTGACAGTAGCTGTAACAGAGGGAACACCGGCTGGTGAAAAGGATATTCCTGTAACAGTGTATGACCAGTACAACAATGAATATAAAGCAACTGCAACGGTAAAAGTTACGGACAGAAATAAGAGTGGTGACTTTGACTGGGATGAAGCAGTAATTTATTTTACGGTAACAGACCGTTTCTTTGACGGAAATACCAAAAATAACGGAAAAGGTTATAATATAGGCGAAAATGGTCCTTCCAGTTATCATGGCGGTGATTTTGCCGGTTTAACAAAGAAACTGGATTATTTACAGGATTTAGGTGTAAACACCATCTGGATTACACCGATTGTAGAGAATAAGATGGAAGGTCTTACAACCGATGTGCCGGGCATTCTCACATGGGGATATCACGGATATTGGGCAAGTGACTTTACAAAACTGGATTCCCATCTTGGAACAGAAAAAGAATTTAAAGCACTTTTGGATGCTGCACACAAACGCGGCATGAAAATCATGGTTGACGTGGTATTGAACCATTCAGGCTATGGACAGGAAGATTACTTCAACAGTATTTTAAAAGATGAAGAAGGAAATCCGGTACGAATGATTCGTGAAGGAAGCGAAATTGTAAACGGAAGCGACCAGATGTCTTCACTTTCCGGATTACCGGACTTCTTAACGGAGAATGCAGAAGTAAGAGAATTGTTGGTAGAATGGCAGTCTAACTGGATTAGCAAATACGATATTGATTATTATCGTGTGGATACGGTAAAACATGTAGATGATACTACATGGTCCGCATTTAAAAATGCACTTACGGAAATCAATCCCGACTTCAAGATGATTGGTGAGTGGGCAGGCGCAGGCTATGGTACAGATACAGGAATGTTAAGAACCGGCCGTATGGACTCCTTATTGGATTTTGATTTTAACGGTCAGGCACTGAATTTTGTAACAGGAAGTATTGTAAATACGGAAAACTTCCTGACATCAAGAAATGCTGCAATTGATAATACAGCTACATTAGGCTCTTTCCTCGGAAGCCATGATGAAGACGGATTTATCTATACTTTATTGAATGGTGCAGACTATGAAAAGTACAATTATTCCGAAGAACAGGCAGAAGCACTTGCAAAGGTAGCAGCATCTTTACAGATGACGGCAAAAGGTCAGATTGTTATTTATTACGGTGAAGAAATTGGTATGACTGGAGCAAACAACTATCCATACCAGGAGAACCGTTATGATTTTGACTGGTCACAGGCAAATGACAGTAACGAAATGCTTCAGCACTACAAGAAACTTTTGTCCATTCGTAATAAATACTCCGAAGTACTGGCAAAAGGTACACGTACAACCATTTGTGCAGATGATGCACAGGGAATCGATATCTTTGCAAGAAGCTATAACGGAAAGACAATTTATACAGGTCTGAACCTGAAAGATACAGAAGTTGAGTATACATTTACAGGTCAGAAACCGAACAGTTTCCTGCTTGATATGTACGGACAGAAGACCTATAAGGCCGATGCCGATGGAAATGTAACAGTGACAATTCCGGCAGCAGCAGAGGGCGGTACAGTCATTCTCATAGAAAGTGCTGACGAGAACCCGTTCCATGTAACATGTATTGCTGAGAAGACATACACAGGAAAAGCAATCACTCTTAACGCGGATGAACTTGAAGTATACTACGGAACTACCAAATTAACGGCAGGGACAGATTATAAAGTTACTTATAAAAATAATAAAACAGTAGGAACTGCAACCGTGACTGTAACTGCAAAAGGAAATTACAGCGGAAAAGATACGGTAACTTTCCATGTTGTGCCGAAAAACTTAAGTGATGAAGACGTTACGGTAAATTACACGGCAGAATTCATAGAAAACGGTAAGAAACTGAATCCTCTTGGAAATATTACTTACAATGGTGTGAAACTGAAAGCGGCAGACTATAAAGTGGAGTACTTCCCTGTTGACGAAGAAGGAAACATGGCAGAAACATCTGCACAGGTGAACAAAGCCGGCACCTATAAAATGGTAATTTCCGGTAAGTATGATCCTTCAAAAGCAAAAAATAATGGAAATTACACAGGAACGATAGAGAAAGAGATTAAAGTTTATTCCAAACAGGGTAATATATATATGAAGAATCTGGTAATTACCGTGGGAGGAAAAACAAACTATAGTACTTCATATACCGGAAGTGAAATCAAACCTGAAGTAAAAGTGACAACGAAGGGAGCTAAGAAAACAACAATAAGTCCGGATTGCTATACCGTAGCTTATGACAACAATATCAATATCGGTACGGCAACCATTACCATTACAGGTAAACCGGAAAAAGGTATTATCGGTACAGTAACTAAGACCTTCAAGATTACAGGTAAAAAATTAAGCGATGTTGCCAAGGTGAACGACCAGGAAAAACTGGACGGAAAGATCATCTGGCAAAAAACTGTTCCTTTTAACGTAAATACAGGAGAAGCAGTACAGCCTGTGGACGCAGAAGGCAAAAATCTTGTGAAGCTGACATACAAGGGCAATAAAAATAAGGACTTAACGTTTACCGAAGGCGTTGATTATAAAGTAACTTATTTGAAAAACGATAAGCCGGGTACAGCAACCATGGTATTTACCGGAATCGGTAAATATACAGGAACCATTAAGAAAACATTTAAGGTTGGAAAGATTGATTTAAGTAAAGCCGGAGAAAATCTGGTTGTTACACAGGATACAGAAGCAACCTACACAAAAAAAGGCAGCAAAATCAATGTGTTATTAACATATGATGGAGTTGACCTTGTGGAAGGAAAAGACTACAAGGTAACCTACAGTAACAACAAAGCAGTTACCACAGCAAAAACAAAGGAAAATAAAAAACCGGTGGCAACCATTACGGGTATTGGTGTGTTTAGCGGAAAATTCAGTAGGAAGTTTACCATCAATGCATCTGATTTAAGCAAGGATGTGAGCATTACGTCAGCTGATGCGGTATATCAGAACAAAAAAGGAAAATACAAAGTCGTACCTGTATTGAAAGATGCAGACGGAACAAAGCTGTCAAATAACAAAGACTTTACCTGTACCTATTTCCTTGTGGAAGGTGAAACAGAAACACCATTAACAAAGAATGATGTAGTGGATGCAGGTGCAACCGTAAAAGTTGTTGCAACTGCAAAAGGAAAGAACTACACAGGAAGCACAAGTGCGGTATACGAGATTAAAGTACAGGATATTTCTAAAGCATCCGTAGTTGTAAATGCACAGGTTTATACCGGAAGCGAAATTACAATTACAGAAAAAGATATTACAAAGATTAAAGTGGGTGACACTTCGTTAAAAGCAGGCAAACACTATGAAATCTTACAAGACAGTTATGAAAATAACAGGAACAAAGGAACCGCATCCGTAACCATTAAAGGTATCGGAAACTATGGTGGAACGAAGAAAGTAACATTTAAGATTACAAGCCGTCCGATGGCATGGTGGTGGAACCTGATTCACTAAAATCAAAAAAGACTGTATGCTTTTGTAATTCGATTACAGGGCATACAGCCTTTTTTGCGTGTGCATTTTTTGTTGAAAAGAAATTTAAAAAACGTCTAAAGTATATTAAAAAAAATCCGATATTCATTATAGTTAAATATTTATAATGGAAGAAAACTGTACAGGGAAGGAGGAGTCGATATGCGTATAGAAGCATACACCCAGGTACAACAATTATATAAAACCAGCACAACAAAAGCAGGTGCAACAAAGAAAAGCCAGGCTGCATCAGATCAGTTAGAACTGTCCACAATGGGTAAAGATTACAGAGTGGCAAAACAGGCAGTTGCAGCAGCACCGGACGTACGTGAAGATGTAACAGCTCCTCTGAAAAAGAGTATCAATGCAGGTACTTATCAGGTAAGTAATGAATCTTTTGCGGATAAGCTGCTGGCAAAATATGAAGAAATGAGGTAATCCTATTGGCTAGTTTAATGGAAAACCTAATCAGTATTCTGGAAACAGAGACCTCTGAATACGAGATTCTGGTAGGATTATCAACAAAGAAAACGCCGATTATCATAAAAGGCGATTTAGATGCTTTACAGCAAATCACGGATGAAGAACAAATCGTTGTAGGAAGAATCCAACACTTGGAAAAACAAAGGGAAGAAGTAATTGGAGATATCGCCAACGTTATTAACAAGGATGTTACAGAATTAAAACTGGTTAATTTAATCGAAATGCTGCGGGACAGACCGGAGGAAAGCGGAAAACTTGCGTCAGTTCATGACAAGTTGAAAGATGTTCTAAGCAGAATGGTACGCGTCAATGAACAAAACAGAGAGCTTTTAACAAACGCAATGGAAATGGTAGAGTTTGATATGAACATACTCCAGTCCATGAAGGCTGCCCCCGAAACTGCCAATTATACAAAAGGTGCTTATACTTCCGGAGACATTATGGGAGTAAATGCGGGCAGATTTGACGCAAAGCAGTAAGAAGAACGAGGAGATATTGATATGGGATCTATTTTTGGAACTTTGTATGTGGGTACTTCCGGACTTAAAACAAGTCAGAACGCGTTAAATACAACAGCTCACAATATGACAAATCTTGATACCGAGGGCTATACAAGGCAGCAGGTAATGCTTGGTACTACGGAGTATGAAACATTAGCCATAACTCCTGATGCCGTAGCCAATAAGCAAATCGGTAGTGGTGTTTATTATTCCAGAGTAAAACAGATAAGAGATGTCTTTTTAGACCAGACATATAGAAGGGAAGCGGGTAGAAGTGCATTCTATCAGGTTTCCTATGAAGTGTTGGAAGAAGCAGAAAGCTTGCTTGGTGAATTTGAAGGCGTATCTTTCCAGACAGCATATGCTGATTTGTGGGAATCGGTACAGGAACTTGCAAAAGATCCGGGAAATGCGGTTACACAGGGTATGCTCGTGCAGTACTCCGCTGTTTTTCTGGAAAGAGCAACCAGTGTATATGAAGGATTTGAAAAATATCAGGACAACTTAAACATTCAGATACAGCAGACAGTAGATAAAATTAATTCTTTTGGTGAACAGCTTCTTTCATTAAATGAAGAGATTCGTAAAATCGAATGTGGCGGAACAGAAAGAGCAAATGACTTAAGGGACGTTAGAAACTCTTTGTTAGATGAGTTGGCCACTTATGCAAATATTACTTATAAAGAAAATGCAGATACTACAGTCAGTGTACGAATTGAAGGTAATGATTTCGTAAAAGGTGATGTCTGGTATCAAATCGGACTACAGACGGATGAGGCTACCGGTTTCCATACACCTTTCTGGATTATTAATGCGAAAGCTTCCTATGATGCAGATGGTAATAAAATTTATGATATCGAAGGCGCGGAAGTATTTGATTTGAGCAGAACAATTTCCACAGGCAACAATACGGACGTGGGAAAATTAAAGAGTATGCTTCTTGCACGCGGTGACCATCGTGCGACTTACAAAGATTTAGAGGACGCAGATTACTATAATGAAACAGTTGCACCATCCATCCTGATGAATTTACAGGCAGAGTTTGACAGATTGATTCATCATGTAACTACAGAAATGAACAAAGTACTGGAAAGTGGAGAGAATCCATGGTCACTGTTCGTGGAAATTGCTGATGTGGGCGGTGAATTCAGTACCGGAAACATTCAGGTAAATCCGGAACTTATGAAAGAGCCGAGTCTTCTCAGTTTCCGAAAAGTAGATGGAGAAATTGACCATCAGAAGGCAGATGCATTAAAAGATCTCTTTACGGTAGAGGAGTATACATTAAATCCGAATGTAAAGAAGAAAACTACTCTGGAAGAATTTTATGAAGATTTTGTTTCACAGGTAGCTAACTCAGCATATGTGTTCCACGGAATACAGGAAAATCAGGAAGTTGCCGTAAGTGAAGCAGAATCGGCAAGAGAACAGATTGTTGGTGTTTCCACAGATGAGGAACTGACAAATATGATTATGTATCAGAATGCGTATAATGCGGCAAGCCGATACATTAACGTAGTAAATGAAATGATTGAACATATAATTAGGACATTGGCAATGTAGGAGGTGGGAGTATATGCCGTCACAATTTTTTGGATTAATGATTTCTTCTTCAGGGCTTCGTGCAGCGAATGCATCCCTGAATACAACAGGTAACAATATTTCAAATGCGGATACGGAAGGTTACAGCCGTCAGCACACCGTACAGGAGGCATATGAAGCACTCCGTACCTTTACTACATATGGATGTGCCGGTGCCGGTGTAGATACGATTGCAATTGAAAGAATCCGTGATGAATTTTATGATGTAAAATATTGGAACAATCAGTCACTGGTTGGAGAATACGACGTGAAACAGGAATATTATTCACAGATTGAAGCGTATTTTATCGATGACAGTACAACAGACGGATTTAAGAAAATTTTTGATAATGTCATGGCAGGTCTTGGAGAAGTAAAGAAGACACCGGATCTTACAACGACAAAAGCACAGTTTATCGGATATGCTTCCAGCCTTTGTGAATACTTCAACAATTTGGCCGGTAATATTGAAGATTTACAGAAAAGCATCAATCAGGAAATAAAAGTAAAAGTAGATGAAATTAATACAATTGCATCTGAAATTGCTATATTGAACGAGCAGATTAACGTAGTAGAAATCGCTACAGGCGGTTCTGCAAACGAATTGCGTGATAAAAGAGCTTTATTAATAGACCAGCTTTCACAAATCGTAGACGTGGAAGTAACAGAAGTGGATATGATTGACACAAATAATCCGGACAGAGACACGGGAGCTACCAATTTTATTGTTAAAATCGGCGGTAATCAGCTTCTTGTTAATGCAAGCAATTATAACGAACTTGAATGTGTTGCAAGATCAAATCGTGAAAAAGTACACTTGAGTGACGTGGATGGATTATTTGATATTCAATGGGTTGACGGACAGTCATTCAGTTTGGGTACAAATGCAAAGGGTGCATTGAAAGGTCTCTTGGATTTGAGAGATGGTAACAACGATGAGGCTTTTAATGGTGAAGTTGTAAAAGTAACCGGAAATAATGTGAAGATTCAGGTAACAGATGATTTTCTTACTAACTTGAATAAGGTAAATCTTTCCGAACAGGGTACTGCAGTGCTTGGTAATCAGTTGTTCTTTTACAGCGGCTGGTCTTATTCACAGGAGAAGAATCCGGCGAATGGAGAAACATCCCATTTCTTTACGTTTGAAATTGATGAAGAACGTAGCGATGCACCGCCAACCACATCCCTGCTTGGTAAAGAAGCTACTACAGGAAAGGCTGTAGATTATCAGGGAATTCCATATTATATGGCGCAGATGAATGAGTGGGTAAGAAGCTTTTCACAGGCTGTGAACGATATCCTTTGCAGTGGTTATGGCAGTAAAGGCGATGAAGGATGCAATCTTTTCACAGGGAATGAACCAAATGTGGATGAACAGTTTGATTTACCAAATGGTGAAAATGGTACAGCCGATAATGATTACCATAACTGGACAAATGGTGGAATTATAAGCACCAGAGATGACAGCTACTACAGAGTGACAGCAAAGAATTTCAGTGTGTTGAATGCACTGGTGGATAATGCAGATTTACTTGCAACGAAAAAAGATTTCGGTGACGGTATTGCAGCCTATGATGTGATTGAAGAATTAACACAGATGTTGGGTAACAAAGATAAAATGAGTTTCAGAAACTGTACGGCAGGTGATTTCCTGACATGTATTTTATCGGATGTTTCCCTGAATGCAAATGCTGCAAATACATTCCATGAAAATTATAAAACAATAGCTACAACGATTAATAATCAGAGACTTTCCATATCCGGTGTGGATTCCGATGAGGAAGCAATGAATCTGGTAAAATTCCAGAACAGCTATAATTTAGCATCGAAAATGATAACGGTTCTGACAGAAGTATATGACAAGTTGATTTTAGAGACCGGAGTATAATGGAATGTCTGCGAAAGCGGACGGATGGGAGCACAAATGAGAATTACGAATAAAATTATGCAAAATAATTCCTTATCCAATATCAACGGCAACAAGGTATCACAGGATAAGTTGAATACAATGATGTCTACACAGAAAAAAATCACAAAACCTTCCGATGATCCGGTTATTGCAATTCGTGCGTTACGTCTCAGAAGCAGTGTTACAACAATTACACAGTATCATGAGAAGAATGTACCGGATGCAAGAAGCTGGTTGGAAGTAACGGAAGATTCTTTGAAAAATGTAACAGACGTGTTGACAGATATGATCAGTCAGGTTACAAAAGGTTCTACAGAAAGTTTGACCACATCTGATAGAGAGGTTATCATTGAGCAGTTAAAAGAGCTTCGTGATGAGCTTTATGCAACCGGAGATGCGGATTATGCCGGACGCTATATTTTTACCGGTTACAGAACAGATATACCATTGAGCTTTGGTGAACTGACAGAGAAGAAATATACAATTACGGAACAGGTAAATTCTTCTGTTATTGATGAGATTATGCATATTAACACTAAGGTGAATAATACATCAAATGATCTTACTGATTTAAATGACAGTAATTATACAGGAAATGACTATAGTGGAATTACAGAACAGAATTCCGTAAATGCTACTACATTGCACAGGATTCGTCTGTCATACAGCGATTGTTCAGCGGAAGCAGCAGATGCACCGGTGATTAGTTATACGGATACAACGGTCACGCCGCCACAAGAGGCTTCTTATAGAGCAGAAGTAAAGCATTCCTATGATGTTCCGGATCCATATGAGCAGGTTCCGGAGGACGGAGTTGTTTTCCTTGCAGATACAGGAGAACTCTTATTGGGAGAAAAAGCGTACAGTAATCTTCTGAATACAAAAGACAATATTGTTACATCAAATGCCAATGAAAGTGAAATTCGTATTACTTATTCAAAATCTGAATGGGATAAAGGTGAATTGAGACCGGAACACTATTTTGCATGTGAAGCAGAAGATGGAAATGGTGGTGTGATTGAGTACAATCAGGGATATTTGACTTATGGACATTCCAGACAGAGCATGCGGTATGATGTAGGATTTAATCAGACAATTGAAATTAATACCACTGCTGATGAATGTTATACACATGATATTGGCAGAGAAGTGGATGATTTGATTAATACAATGCAGCAGATGGTGGAAATCGAAAAGACGATTAGTACCGTAGAGACTACTATGAAAACTCTTTCCGAATCCGACCCGGATTATGCTTCGAAAAAAGAAACTTTACAGGCACAGCTGGATGCTGTTAACAAGGCTTATGCTTTTGCGAAGGAGAAGGTAGAGAAAGAGTTTACATCAGGGATTACTTCAATGCAGGGATATCTAGACAGAACAAATCTTGCATTGACAAACTGTGGTACAAGAGGAGCTAAACTGGATCTTATCGAAAGCAGACTGATGTCCCAGCAGACAACTTTTGAAACCTTACAGTCTAATAACGAAGATGCAGACATTACAGAGGTTGCAATCAAACTTAACAGTGCAGAGTTAACCTATGAGGCTTCTCTGATGGCAACCGGTAAGATTATGCAGACTTCATTGTTGAATTTTATTTAGAGATGTTAACTATTTGTTAAAGGTATAATCTTTGAATTGTTACGAAAGATATTAAAAATGATATCCGTATATGTGGAGTGCCATGTATACGGATATATTTACAATTAGTAAAGTACAATGTAAGCAATACATCAAATTCGTACGATGAAATGGATACAAAGTGACGTTTTAATACTTAAGAAAGGTATGTGATAACTATGCGTATTAATACAAGAATATTTGGGGAAATTGATATAGATGAATCAAGAATTATTATTTTTGAAAAAGGGATTATAGGGTTTCCGGATATGAAGCGGTTTACATTGCTTCATGACGAGGGAGATGGTGCGAATGCCGGAATTCACTATATGCAGTCATTGGATGAGCCTGCATTTGCCATGCCGGTGATGGATCCACTTGTAGTTGTACCGGATTATAGTCCGGAAGTGGATGATGAACTGATTCGTCCGTTGGGAGAAATTACACCGGATAATATGTTGGTATTCGTAACAGTAAGCGTGCCGAGAGAAGTTGAAAAGATGACTGTAAATTTACAGGCACCGATTATCATTAATGCAGATGAACGAAAAGCGGCACAAATTATTGTAGAAGGAAAAGAATATAAAATAAAATTTCCGATATATGAAATATTGCAGGAAAGAAAGAAAAAATCAGAGGAGGAAGGAATCTGAGATGTTAGCTTTATCCAGAAAGAAAAATGAAGCCATTATTGTAAATAATAATGTGGAAATAACCATACTTGAGATAAAAGGCGATCAGGTAAAGCTTGGAATTACCGCTCCCAAAGAAGTTCCGGTATATCGCAAGGAAGTTTATGTGCAGATACAGGAAGCAAATAAAGAGGCAATGAGCGTGGAGAATATGCTGAATTTATCCTTATAAAACTTTACTATAAAAATACAATGTTGGCATAAATAAAGGAACTTTCATGTTCGAAATTTTTGTTTATGGTAATATATGAATTATAGAGGAGTTTGGAAAAGAAATGCATCAATTCCCCAGAAAATTATGGAAAAGAAATGATACGGGTGTAAATTTTTGTGAAATTTATCCGATATAATTACTAGACATATACTATGGATTTATTTAAATTCGTAGTTAAACAATAATTTAATATCACACGGAGGTGATTACAATGGCGATAGAACCATTAGGAAGTATCATGACATTACAGTCACAGACAGCAAAGAAACCGGTTGATGTAAAGCCAGAAGTAGAAAACATGGAGGTATCTAATTCAGGACAGGATACATATGTGGATCCGGTTACGGCATCTGTAGCAAAAGTAGAAGATGATAATGATACAAACACAAATGCGAATTCCGAAGAACAGCGTCAGGCATCTAATGATAAAATTAAAAAGGCTGTAGAGGAACTAAATAAGAAGATGGCGAATTCAGAAGCAGTATTTGGAGTTCATGATGAAACAAACAGAGTTACAATCAAGATTGTAGATAAGAAGTCCAAAGAAGTCATTAAAGAATTCCCACCGGAAAAAACACTTGATATGATTGCAAAAGTGTGGGAAGAAGCAGGAATTTTAGTAGATGAGAAACGCTAATTGGTCGTATGACCTGCGTAGGAAAGATAGGAGGAAAAGAGTATGCCTATTAGAATTACAGGTATGAATTCCGGGTTGGATACCGAGTCTATTATTACGGAATTAGTGAAAGCCCAGAAGACAAAAGCAGAAAGTGTGAAAAAAAAGCAGACTGCACATGAATGGAAACAGGATGCATGGAAGGAATTAAACTCAAAAATCTATAAATTATTTAATGGAACATTAAATAATATGAGATTTTCAGCTGATTACAGCAAAAAGACAACAGATGTTTCCAATGAAACAATTGCAAGTGTTGTTACAGGTGATTCAGCGATGAATGTAACGCAGAAGCTTAAGGTAAACAGTCTGTCATCCAATGCCTATATTACCAGTGGTGCGTTGGGAAGCGATGCAAATGGAGACATAGTAAAAAATATAAGTGGAAGCAGTAAACTTTCGGAAGCTGGTGTTGCAACAGATGGTACAATTAAGTTAAAGGTCGGAAGTCAGGAAAAAGAAATCGCAGTTACGGCAGATATGACCGTGAATGATTTTGTAGGCAAACTGCAGGAAGCCGGTGTTGAAGCAAGCTATGATGCAAAGAATCAGAGATTCCATATTGCATCCAAAGAAGCGGGAAAAGCCAACGATATTTCCTTTATAGAGGATGGCTCAGACAATGGAGCTTTAAGTGCACTTAAGCTGACAGAAACATCAGGAGCATCCAATATTGATGGAAGTGATGCGGAAATCGAGTTAAATGGTGCTGTTTACAAATCAACCAGCAATACTTTTGAAATTAATGGATTAACCATTACTGCTTTAAAGGAAGACAAAAATCAGGAAATAACATTAACAACACGTCGTGATACAGATGCTGTTTATAATAAGATTAAAGATTTCCTGAAGGAATATAATAGCCTGATTAACGAAATGGATAAGTTGTATAACGCGGCTTCCAGTAAAGGCTATGATCCGCTTTCTGAGGATGAAAAAGCAGAAATGACCGATAAGGAAATTGAAAAGTGGGAAGAGAAGATTAAAACTTCTATTCTTCGTAGAGATTCTAACCTGTCTACAGTGTCCTCGGCAATGAAGAATATTATGTTGCAGGGAGCGACTGTAAATGGTAAGCAGATGTATCTGTCTGAGTTTGGTATAGAAACTTTAGGATATTTTTCTGCTGAGGAAAATGAAAGAAATGCATATCACATTAATGGAGATGAAGACGATAGTGCAGTTAGCTCAAACGAAAATAAGCTAAAAGCTGCAATTGCGTCAGATCCTGATACAGTAATTGAATTCTTTTCTCAATTAAGTATGAATTTGTATAAAGAAATGAATGAAATGTCCAGTAGCGTGGAAGGAGTCAGAACTTTCGGCAAATTCTATGATGATAAAAAGATGGAAGAAGATTACAATAACTATAAAACCAAGATAAAAGAACAGGAAGACAAACTAAAAGCTTTAGAGGACAGATGGTATAGCAAATTCTCAGCAATGGAAACTGCGTTGGCAAAAATGCAGTCTAACCAGAGTGCGGTTTCCAGCATGTTAGGAGGATTATAAAATATGGCATTACCAAATGCATATGCACAGTATGCTCAATATAATAATAACAAAGTGTTAAATGCATCGCCTGCAGAGTTGACATTGATGTTATATGATGGTGCTATTAAATTCTGCAATATTGCCATTATGGGAATTGAACAGAAAAATGTCCAGAAAGCACATACAAATATTGTAAAAGTCGAGAAGATTATACAGTATTTGCGGGAAACTCTGGATATGAAATATCCGGTTGCACAAAATTTTGAAAATATATATGTCTATGTGGAAAGGCGTCTGGTAGAGGCCAATACCAAAAAAGACAAAGCAATATTAGAAGAAGTTTGTACGCATTTACGCTCTTTAAGGGAAACATGGGTTGAAGTAATGCGACAGAATAAAGGAAATGGTGCGGTATGATAAATAATTATCTGCAAGTCCTGGAAGAAAGCCTTCATAAGAAAATGGAGGTGCTGAATCGAATAGAAGAACTGTGTATCAGACAGGAAAAAATGTTGCGGACAGAACCGGTGCCGGAAGAAGAGTTTGATGCCAGTATAGACGAAAAAGGTAAGCTGATTGAGGAACTTACCCGGTTAGATGATGGTTTTGAAAATTTATATAATCGCATTAAAGAACAACTGTCAGGTGGCAAAGAAAAATATCGGATTCAGATTGCAGTTCTTCAGCAGCTCATAACAGAAGTAACTGATAAAAGTGTATCCATACAGGCGAAAGAAACGAGAAATAAAGCACTGGCAGAGACTTTCTTTATAAACAGAAGGAAAGAAATTAAGTCAAACAGAAGAAGTTCCAGGGCGGCAATAGACTATTATCGCAACATGAGTCAGTCAAAAGTGGTAGCCCCGCAATTTATGGACAAAAAAAAATAAAAAAAATTAAATTTAGGTATAAAGTATTCGGAGATTACTCCGATATAATATACAAGTAAAACAAAATACTTACTTTAAACAAAACATTTAGTACGGAAGCGTACGGTCCGGAAAGGTGTTAAACCAATCAACAACGGCAAGGAAGCCGTTAGTTATTCAAGGAGGAATAAATTATGGTAGTACAGCACAATCTTACAGCTATGAATGCTAACAGAATGTTAGGTATCACAACAAGCGCTCAGGCAAAACAGACAGAGAAATTATCTTCAGGTTACAGAATTAACCGTGCAGCAGATGATGCAGCTGGTCTTTCTATTTCTGAAAAAATGAGACGTCAGATCAGAGGTCTTACACAGGCTTCTACAAATGCACAAGATGGTATTTCCATGGTGCAGACAGCAGAAGGTGCTTTGAGTGAAGTAACTGATATGCTTCAGAGAATGAATGAGTTAGCAGTTAAGGCAGCTAACGGTACATATACTACTACTCAGAGACAGTATATTGCTGACGAAGTTAACCAGTTAACATCTGAAATTAACAGAATTGCATCTACAACACGTTTCAATGATCAGATTCTGTTAAAAGGTAGCTTTTCTACAGCACCAATGACACTTCAGATTGGTAATGAGGCTGGCGAAACAATGACTGTTACTATTAGTAATATGAAGGCAACTAAAATTAGTTCCAGCTTAACAGCTACACTTAATTGGAAACAGTATACAACAGCTTCTAAAGCTAACGCAAGCATTGGTAAATTCATTACAGCTGTTAAGAGCGGTCTTGAAAAAGTTGCTTCTCAGCGTTCAGCACTTGGTGCTATTCAGAATCGTCTTGAGCACACAATTAACAACTTAGATAACGTTGTTGAAAATACAACATCAGCTGAAAGCCGTGTACGTGATACAGATATGGCTACAGAAATGGTTAAATACTCTAACAACCAGATTCTTGCTCAGGCTGGTCAGGCTATGCTTGCTCAGGCTAATCAGGTTAACCAGGGTGTTCTGTCCTTGTTAGGTTAATTAGTGTATGATATACCGGGAGGATTGACATTACGTCAATCCTCTTTTTTCTTTTAAAAAAGAAATCTATCAGAAAACAGGAGTACTTATGAAAATCTTAATGCTGGAATGGGATAGTTTTGGGACAGAATATATTATAGATGCATTTAGACATGCAGATTGTATGGTTGAGATGTATCCATGGCCTTTCGGTAAACAGGAAATGCGGGAAAATGATCTGCTTTGTAAAGAATTGGAACATCGACTGAATAATGGAGATGTTTCCTTTGTATTTTCGCTGAATTTCTTTCCTGTTGCAGCGAAAGCCTGTTATAATTGTGGAATACGTTATGTATCATGGGTATATGACACACCATATTTGCTCTTATATTCAAAGCATATAAGATATGAAACCAATCAGGTATATTTATTTGACTCTTCGTTATGTGCCGAATTTAAAAGGAATGGAATAGATAATGTATATTATTTACCTATGGCTGCACCTGTAGATATATATGATAAATTGGCAGGAGAAAGTGATAGCAAATATAAAGCAGATATTTCCTTTGTTGGTTCGACTTATAAAGAAGATTCGCAGAATTTTTATCAGTTGCTTGAGGGGATTAGTCCCTATGCGAGAGGTTATATCGATGCCATTATCGGCACACAGAAAAGAGTGTATGGAAGTTTTCTGTTGGAAGAATTATTACGAGAACCGGTACTAAGTGAGCTTAGGAGAGTGTGTCCTATCGACAGAGGTGAGGACGAATGGGAATCAGAAGCCTGGATTTATGCCAATTATTTTCTTGCTAGAAGATTAACAGGTGAACAACGAATAGAGTTATTACAATTATTATCAGAAAATCATAAAGTGAGACTATACACACCGGAAGCAACACCGGAACTGATTCATGTGGACAACAGAGGTCCGATTGACTATGTTTCTGAGATGCCACGGGTGTTTAAAAATACAAAGATTAATTTAAACATGACACTCCGGAGTATCCATACTGGAATTCCACTTAGAGCGATGGATATTATGGGGTGTGGAGGATTTTTATTGACGAATTATCAGGCAGACTTTGGATATTGGTTTCAGCCGGATGTGGATTATGTATATTATGCAGATAATGAAGACTTGCTGTATAAAGCAGATTATTATCTGGAACATGAAGAAGAGCGTTTTACGATTGCAATGAATGGATATCAGAAAGTAAAAGAAGCACATACATACCATCATCGCGTAAGAACGATTTTGGAAGGGCTGAAATAAGGAGAAAAAGAATGCGTGTTTTATATATATTATGGGATAGTTATGGAAACAATGGGATGATACGTGCTTTTCAGGAACGTGGAGATGTACTGGAAACTTTTCAATTAGACAGAAAAAGTGCCATAAAGTTAAACAAGGAATTGGCGGAGCAACTGATACGAAGGATTGCGGTAGGAAAGTATGATATGGTTTTTTCTTATAATTATTATCCGGTAGTATCGCTTGCCTGCAATTCCTGTCAGGTAAAATATGTGTCGTGGGTATATGATAGTCCGTTTGTTTCATTGTATTCAAACACAATCCGTTTCCCATATAATTATGTTTTTATTTTTGACAGAGGAGCATGGTTTGATTTAAAACGATGCGGTGTAGATACGGTGTATCATTTACCACTGGCTGCAGATGTGGATTTGTATGACAGTTATGGTATGAATGAACAGATTCGGGATATATATTCTGCACAGATTTCCTTTGTCGGATCTACTTATTGGGAAAGAAAGAATCAGCTGTTTCGGAGATTGCAGGGAGTGAATGCCTATACACGGGGATATCTGGAAGGTGTGATGCAGGCACAGAAAGAAATTTATGGTGCGACTTTGTTGGAAGATATGTTAACACCGGATATTATGGAGCAGATATTGAAGGCACGACCATGGGTACCGAACGAAGATGGCTTTGAACGCGGATCATGGGTATATGCGAATTATCATTTGGCACGTCAGATTGCTTTTGAACAGAGACAGGAGATACTGGAGATGTTGTCGGAGCGGTATCAGACGGTATTATATACGCATGGAAGTACGCCGTCGTTGCCATTGGTAGACAATCGTGGACCGGCAGGTTATTATAAAGAATCGGTGTATATTTACCGCTGTTCTAAAATTAACTTGAATATTTCCTTACGAAGCATTATAACAGGGATACCGCTTAGAGCTTTTGAGATAATGGGAAGTGGCGGATTTCTTCTGACAAATTATCAGGAAGAGTTTCAAGAGCATTTTGTTCCGGGAGAGGATTTTGATTATTATAGCAGTAATGAAGAATTATTGGATAAGACAGAGTATTATCTTACCCATGAGAAAGAAAGAGCGGAAATTGCCCGGAATGGATATGAAAAAGTAAAAAAATATCATACATACAGAAATCGTCTGGAAGAAATGATATCAGTTGTATTCGGAGGAAGTGAGGATGCTTAAGTTCGAACAGAAGTTAGTCGATATAATACATAAAATACAAGGAGCACTGGAACGCGGTGAGTTGGAAATCAGTCAATTTCCGATAGAGGACATCATTAATCTCATTGAATCCGCCTTGGGTGAGAACGTGTGGAGAAGTATCGGAAGCAGACCGGAGCCGGCTTTTTCACTGATTGGACAGGAATATCGCAAAATGTTATCTCGTTGCATGGAAAACAGAGATGTGGAACAGTGTATCGGAGTATTAAGTTTACTGGAATATCAATACAGATGCTTTTATACAGCTCTGGGCAGAGATGAGCAGTTGTATAGAGAAGAAACACTCAGAAAACTGGTGCTTCGAATGGGTGATGCCTATGCAGAGGTTCAGTGTCGCAAGCTGAATCTAAGGCAGGAGGATTGGAAAGGCGAACAGAGTTTGTTAGAGAGTGGTAAGGGAGTGGTATATACCTGTCTTGTGAAAGACGAAGCGAGGTTGCCATTACCGGAATATCGCAATGTGGCTTGGGATTATATTTGCTTTACAAACCGACAGGATTTGGCGGGAAAAACTGCAGGCATGTGGGAATTTCGACTGATACGAGAAGAAGAACAGCAGCATAAAGCCGAGACTTTTTATAAATACAAGGTGAAACCATGGGAAGTATTGCCGGAATATGATTATAGTATTTGGATTGACCCACAGGTGCAGATTGTGGGACCTTTGGAACAGTGGTATAAAATATATGGACGAAATGCAAGCTTTTTAGGATTTCCGGCATATGACAAAGATGATATTTATACCTCTGTAAGTACTACCATGACGGAAGATGACCGAAATATTGAATTAAGATGGAAACTTCTGCAATATCGCAAAGAAGGATTTCCGGAACATTATGGTCTGATTAATACGAATCTGATGTTGAGGAGTCATCGGGATGAAACTTTAAATCAGGTGATGCGGGATTGGTGGAAGGAAATGCATGAATGTAATGCTTTGTTGGAATATGCTTTTAGCTATGCGGCGTGGAAGAATGAATTAAAATATGCACTTTGCGGGCTTTTTGCGGAGAACAATGCGTATATAAAAAATGAGGACATTGATTTGGAAACAGATATACATAAGTGATGATAAGGAGAGTTGTGTTAAATGATAGAGTTTAAAAGAGAGTTTTTTGAAGATGAAGTAAGAGATGGTTTTTTTATTGCCAGTGAAATGAAGTGTGCGTGGGCCGCGGAGATGGAAATTGTGATGGAGATAGACAGAATTTGTCAGAAACATGGGATTACTTACTTTGCAGATTCCGGTACATTGTTAGGGGCAGTAAGACATAATGGGTTTATTCCGTGGGATGATGATTTAGATATTGCCATGAAAAGAGAGGATTATAATAAATTTGCCAGTGTAGTAGCACAGGAGATACCGGATACATGGATGTATTTAAGTTCAACTGCACATCCTGAATGGGATCAGCCGTTTGCACGTCTGGTAAATGGTGCAGGACTCAATTTTAGTTCGGAGCATTTGGAACGTTTTCATGGATGCCCATATTTGGTGGGAGTTGATATTTTTCCGTTGGATTATTTGCCGGGAAATGGAGAGGCGAACGAGGAAATTGATACAATTATTTCATTAATATACCAGATTAAGTATGCAAAAGTTTTACATGAAAAGCATCCGGATAGAAAAGAGGAGATGGAAGAGGTAGTAGCGGAGTTGGAGGAAATTTGTCGATTTAAATTTGATAGGGAAAAGAGTTTGATGAACCAGTTGACACAATTAACCGAAAAATTGTTTGCGCTTTATTCACCGGAAGAATGTGGTGTATTGGCGAATATATCGTTTATTGCAGATGCAGATGAATTCAGAGCCTATGTGAATACACTGAAAAATAAAGAGTGGTATAGAGAAAGCGTGAGACTGCCTTTTGAAAATATTACTTTACCTGTTCCAATTGATTATCATCAGGTATTGACGAAAAGCTATGGACCTAATTATATGACTCCTGTGAAAAAGTGGGATTTCCACAACTATCCATTCTATAAAGGACAGAAGGAGTGGCTTCGAAAGGCACAAGCGGATTCTGCCGAATTAAAAGCAAAACTGGATCAGCTAGAGGCGGAGTTGGAGAAAATGGGAAAAGACGCAGATACCATAGACGAATAAGTGAGAAGAAGGATGAAAAGCTCTATTGAATATATCGAATGGTAAAATGTGAATGATTTTTAGATATAGGATGCGCACACGACGTACATAATGTCGTGTGCGTGTTTGCGTGCATGCAACTGCATAGAGGCACGGCAATCAGACGGAGACGGTTCCTGATGAATCAAACGAATTGAAGATATTTATTATTGCGGACATAGGATAATTATGATATATTCTAACAAAGGCATATATTTCTACATTTTCTCCCCAAAGGGGTTCTGATGTTCTATAAACAATTCAGAAAATCTATGCTTTAAATTCAACAAATAAAACTAAAAAAGCAGGAGATTTTCAGAATGTCTCCTGTAATGGAGAAAAAGAATATGAAGAAGGATGTAACAAAAAAACGGTGTCTGTCGGATAATGAGAGATATGCAGATTTGATTAATGGAGTGGTATTTAAAGGCAAACAGAAAGTGCATGCAGAAGACTTGCTGGAAATGGATACTCAGACAGGATTATGGAGCAATCTGTGGCTACATGGAAAGCGACAGCATAGACAGAAATATCGTGACTTAATCAGAAAAGTGGCGATGGGAATTAACTTTGCGGTAATAGGAATAGAAAATCAGGAAGAGGTACACTATCTGATGCCGCTAAGAAGTGTGGCATATGATGTGGCAGAATACGAGAGACAGGCAAATAGAATAAAAAAGAAAGTGCGGAAGGAAAAAGGTATAAAAAAGGCTGAGTTTCTATCCGGGTTCAAGCGGGAGAGCAGACTTTATCCGTGTATTACACTGGTATTATTTTTTGGAGAGTCATGGGACGGAAGCAAAGATTTACACGGAATACTGGACTTTACGGATATTCCGGAGGAGATGAAAGAATATGTGAATAATTATCAGATGCATCTGTTAGAGATACGAAAAATGGAAAATACAGAAGTGTTTCAGACGGATTTGAAGCAGATCTTTGATTTTATCAGATATGCAAAGGATAAAGAGAAATTGAAGGAGCTTGTGAAAAATGATCCTGTGTATAAAGAGATGGACGAGGATGCATATGACATGGCAGTAGAGTATACAAACGCGAAAGAATTGATAGCAGTGAAAGGTTATTATGGAAAGGATGGGAGAGTAGACATGTGTGAGGCACTTACAGCATTGATAAAAGACGGATGGAAAGAAGGAAAAGAGGAAGGAATAAAAGAAGGAATAAAAGAGGGCTTAGATGAAAAAACAAGGCAGATTGTCAGAAATATGTTGGAACGTGGAATGGCGGATAAGGATATAATTGCGCTAGCAGAATGTAGACAGGAACTGATAGAAGAGGTAAGGAAAGGGCTTTGAAAATAATATCGAAGCGCAAAAGGATTATCATGTCAACTTTCCGATGACATGACACTTAATTAAATATAAAACTCAAAGGAGTGCAGAAAACATTGAAGAAACGTGTGTTTTTGCACTCTTTTTGTTGCCGGTACTTTTTCAGTAGAGAAAGATGTTGTGCTATATTGACTTTTAGAATTAAAAACAATACAATAAACTCGTGAGTTGAAAACTTATAAGTTGATAAAGAGGTGGTTTTGTGTTTTATTGCAGAGAAAGAGAACTTCGAGATTTAAATAAAAGATACGATAGAGGAGAATTTGAATGTATTATAATTTATGGACGTCGTCGTGTGGGTAAAACTGCCCTCATTAACGAATTTTGTAAGGATAAGCCTACTATTTTCTTTTCTGCATTGAATGCTTCGGCACAAGAAAATCTTGAGGCATTTTCAAAGGCAATATGCGAAAAAGAGCATCCGGGTACAGACTTAGCTCCTGTTTATCCATCGTTTAATGCGGCATTTACCAAGATTACGCAGATGGCAGAAAATGAGAGATTAGTGCTTGTAATTGATGAATATCCATATTTGGCAAAGGCAAGTAAATCTATATCATCCCGTTTGCAGCATATCATAGACCATACTTGGAAAAATGGGCAACTGTTTTTGATTCTATGTGGTTCATCCATGAGTTTCATGGAATATCAAGTCTTGGGATATGAAAGTCCACTATATGGACGATGTACCGGACAGTTTAAGATACAGGCATTGTCGTATAAGGAAATTAAAGAATTTAATCCGTCACTTACAGCCGAGCAACAGGCATTTGTGTATGGTATTACCGGTGGAATTCCTCATTATATCAATAAACTTGCTGTTGCAGATGATGTAGATGAGGCATTAAAAGAAAATCTGTTTAATACATCAAGCTATTTGTTCGAGGAGCCTGAAAATCTGTTGAAGCAAGAGCTTCGAGAGCCTGCAATCTATAATTCGGTTATTACAGCAGTTGCAGGTGGAGCATCACGTTCCAATGAAATTGCTACAAAGATTGGAATAGAAGCACCGATTTGTGCAAAGTATCTGAAGGTGTTATTAGACATTGGTGTTTTGATAAAGAAAACGCCGATTACTGAGAAACCGGGAAAGAAAACAGTATATGCGGTTGGAGATAACTTCTTTAAATTCTGGTATCGTTTTGTACCTCAGAACACATCTTCCATTAGTGCCGGAAGAATAGAGCATATTTATGATTCTGTTATTAAAAAGCACTATGCAGATTATATGGGACATATCTTTGAACAGATGTGTAGAGAGTATTTGTTTTTATATGCAGAAGATACGCCTGTTTTACTATCTGATGTTGGTCAGTGGTGGGGAACAGATTCAAAACGTAAAAAGGAAGTGGAAATAGATATTGTTGGTACTCCGGCTGAGGGGGATGAATATATTATTGGTTCATGTAAGTATAAGAATGAACCGATTGGTATAGATGAATTGGAACTGCTGAAGGAGTATGCGGGAGTTTTTGGAAAAGGAAAGAAATATTATTATTATATTTTCTCAAAGAGTGGTTTTATGAATGGTCTAAAGGAACTTGCAGAGAAAGGCGAGGTTAGATTGGTATCCTTGGAAGAGATGTATAAGTAAAAGACCGTTTTATTGGACATCATAGATAAGGTAAAAAAGGAAATAAATGCATTAAAGAAGTTGTAAATGGTCTTTTCAGAAAGATAATTTTTAATTAGCCTAAATTGACATATTAAACAATCATATGGTATATTATTACTCAAAAAAGGGTAATAGGAACGAGTATGAAAATAAGAAATACGGATAGTAATGTAGCTGTTTTGATGGAAATTGGACAGCGTATAAAGGATATTAGGATAGCGCAGTTAATGACTCAGAATGAGTTATGTGAGAAAGCAGGAGTTTCTTTTAATACGATAGTTAGAATAGAAAATGGTGAGAGTTCTAATACGAATAACTTAATAAGAATAGTAAGAGCACTGGGGTTGTTGGAAAATTTTGATTTATTGATACCGGAACAAGAGTTGTTACCTGAGGATTTATTTCAAAAGAAAACTAAGAGAAAAAGAGTTTCTAAGCCAAAGCGGAAAAATGTAAAGTGGGAATGGGGGGACGAAAAGAATGAGTAGTGGAGCGGAGATTTATTTGTGGGGAAGTAAAATTGGTACGGTGTTTCAGAAGGATGAACATAGTATTCCACGATTTAATTATAATAAAAACTTTGTGGAAAGTGGGATTCAAATATCACCGATTACCATGCCACTGTCTGAACAGGTATATTCATTTCCGGGATTAAGGGAGGAAACTTTTCATGGTTTGCCCGGATTATTATCAGATTCACTACCTGATAAATTTGGTACAAGGATTATGGATAGTTATCTTGCAAAACTCGGGCGGTCAGAAAACAGCCTGACTGCGGTGGAACGATTGTGCTATGTAGGCAGTAGAGGAATGGGAGCATTGGAATTTATTCCTCAAATGGGAATGGGCATTCCGGATCAAAGTATAGATATAGATGAGTTGGCGAAACTTGCTGATAAAATTTTGTCTGAAAGAAAAGATATTAAAATTAAAGCAGACGAGCAGGCAATGGAGCAGCTTATTAAGGTTGGAACATCCGCCGGTGGAGCACGAGCAAAAGCACTTATTGCGTGGAATGAAAAAACGAGGGATATTCGTTCGGGACAGATTGATGCAGGAGACGGATATGGTTATTGGTTACTTAAATTTGGAACGGTGTTAAATAACAGGGATAAGGATAAAGAAGCGGATTCGAAGGAGTATTCAAAGATAGAATTTGCGTATTCGTTGATGGCAAAGGATGCAGGAATAAAAATGTCGGAGTGCCGACTGCTGAAGAGTGATGAAGGCATGCATTTTATGACCAGACGATTCGATAGGGAGTTAGATAGTGGAAGAAAAATACATATGCAATCTTTGGGAGGTCTTGCACATTTTGATTTCAATGCACCGGGAGTGCATAGTTATGAGCAGGCGGCAGAAATAGTAAAAAGATTGGGACTGCCAATAAATGATATGGAACAGATTTTCCGTAGGCTGGTATTTAATGAGGTGGCAAAAAATTATGATGATCATGTCAAAAATGTGTCATTTTTGATGGACAGATATGGGAAATGGAGACTTGCGCCTGCATATGATATGACATTTTCTTATAACCCAAATAGTGTTTGGACATCTGCGCATCAAATGTCTATTAATGGAAAAAGGGAAAGCCTGACATTAGCGGATATGAAAACATGCGGATTAAATATGGATTTATCGGAACGAAAAGTTAAGAAGGTTTTACAAGAGGTTATAGCGACTGTAAGAGCGTGGGAGAGATATGCTGAATATGTAGGATTGTCAGAAGTGAATATGAAATATGTAAAGAAATTTCATAGATATTCTGAGGAATATAGGGATTATATGGCAGATACAAAGCTATTAAATGGGTTACAGGAAAATAAGTGTAGTGCATATGTTGAATTTTGATGTCAGAAAGAAGCAGTGTAGATGTGTATAAATTTCTATTAACAAAATAAGGATTATCCTTACTACGTGTTGGATTACACGAA
Organism: Lachnospiraceae bacterium; assembly: GCA_017437065.1. Lineage (GTDB taxonomy): Bacteria > Bacillota > Clostridia > Lachnospirales > Lachnospiraceae > RGIG3002. Next base: position 43,897 of record JAFSBX010000121.1, on the reverse strand, counting down.
GCAGAGGGGGAGACTATTCCCCCATCCCCTTGAAAAGTAACCGAGAAGGACTCAAGTGAAGAAATCAAGGATATTTATTATTGCGGACATAGGATAATTATGATATATTCTAACAAAGGCATATATTTCTACATTTTCTCCCAAAAGGGATTCTAATGTTCTATAAACAATTCAGAAAATCTATGCTTTAAATTCAACAAATAAAACTAAAAAAGCAGGAGATTTTCAGAATGTCTCCTGTGAAGGAGAAAAAGAATATGAAGAAGGATGTAACAAAAAAACGGTGTCTGTCGGATAATGAGAGATATGCAGATTTGATTAATGGAGTGGTATTTAAAGGCAAACAGAAAGTGCGGAAGGAAAAAGGTATAAATAAGGCTGAGTTTCTATCCGGATTCAAACGGGAGAGCAGACTTTATCCGTGTATTACGCTGGTATTGTTTTTTGGAGAGACATGGGACGGAAGCAAAGATTTACATGGAATACTGGACTTTACGGATATTCCGGAGGAAATGAAAGAATATGTGAATAATTATCAGATGCATCTGTTGGAGATACGAAAGCTGGAAAATACAGAAGTGTTTCAGCCGGATTTGAAACAGATCTTTGATTTCATCAGATATGCAAAGGATAAAGAGAAACTAAAAGAACTTGTGGAAAATGATCCTGTGTATAAAGAGATGGACGAGGATGCATATGATATGGCGGTAGAGTATACGAATGCGAAAGAATTGATAGCAGTGAAAGGTTATTATGGAAAGGATGGGAAAGTAGACATGTGTGAGGCACTTACAGCATTGATTGAGGACGGATGGAAAGAAGGAATAAAAGAAGGAATAAAAGAGGGATTAGATGAAAAAACAAGGCAGATTGTCAGAAATATGTTGGAACGTGGAATGGCGGATGAGGATATAATTGCGCTAGCAGAATGTAGACAGGAACTGATAAAAGAGGTAAGGAAAGGGCTTGAAGCAAGGTCATTGTGAGGGTGAAAGGTACGATGCTTTTTAATCTCCTTGGAAATGGTGGAAGGATCCTTGCAGAGAGGCTTGGTGATATCCTTCATGGTCATGTTTTGGTCAAGACATTTTTCAATAAATACCCTGTTATCAAGAGTTAAATGTTTCTGGTTACCTGGAATTAAATTGGACATAATGTACTTCTTTCTGGGAACAGGAACCATCAGGAAACATTATAAACTAAAATGGAATTTCTGTACCACTAAATTCCATTTGGAGAAATAAGAAGTGGAATTTAGAATTACACTCAATAGGAAATCGAGAAAAATGTTTACTTCTATTAACAAAATAAGGATTATTGTCGATAAATAAATCAAATGGTATAATGAATTCGAATATTATACTATGTGAGTGACAAGGAAGGTCAGGTTAATTATCATGGAGGATAACAGAAGCAAGGTAAAAGTAAAGATAGTGATGCCCATCAGGTGACTGGAAGCAGTTACCGGATGGGCAATTTGAGAAGCTGGCATATATGGCACATATGTATAGGTAGCTTCTTTCTTTATTGTCTGATTATCCAATAAATATAGATAGAAGGGCGAACTGATTGCAGGGAATCAGCGGGAAGAGATGATTGGACTGTTGGCGGATTGCCAGGATGGTGCCATTGCAATTGGAAATCAGATGGAAGCTGTATATGGAGAAGGCTTGGAAAGTGTACATGAATTAGAGTCTTACTGTGAAATACTGTTTCATCTGGCGGAAAGCGAAGATACTGTTACATGTGAGAAGAATTATGCACTGGCTGGTAATCAGTTGCTTGTAATCAGAGCACATATGGAGAAAGAAATACCGGACAGGTTGGAGGTAGTGTTCCTGCCGTATAAAGCATCGCTGTGGAATTCGTTGGAAGGTTTTTATATGGCGGCAAAAGAGAATCCGGATTGTGATGTTTACTGTGTGCCGATACCGTATTATGATTTGAATCAGGATCGCTCTTTTGGAGAGATGCATGACGAGCAGCAGAAATATCCGAAGGACATAGAGGTAACGGACTGGCAGACATATTCGTTGGAGGAGAGAAAGCCGGACGTTATCTTTATACATAATCCGTATCATGACTGGAATCAGATAACCAGTGTGGAACCAAGATTTTATGCTCAGAGTTTGCGCAATTTTACGGAAAAGCTGGTGTATGTGCCGTATTTTGTTTTGGATGAGATTGAACCGGATAATAGACCTGCGATTGAGAATATGAAGCATTTTTGCTTCCTTCCGGGAACGATATATGCGGATAAAGTAATTGTGCAGTCGGAAGGAATGAAGCAAATCTATATTGATGAGTATATTAATGTTGTCCAAGAACGGGGGATAGAGGTTGACAGGGAGCAGTTGGAAGAGAAGTTTGTCGGTTCAGGGTATCCGAAATATGAAAAAGAACGGAATGTGCTAAGAGAAGAACTGGAAATTCCGGAGGAGTGGATGAAGGTGATTCAGAAGCCGGACGGAAGTTGGAAGAAGATTGTTTTGTATAATGCAGGGATTGTTCCTTTTCTTGCACGCGAAGATAAGATGCTTCAGAAAATAAAAAGTGTATTAGCATTGTTTAAAGAAAACAAGGATGAAGTAATGTTGCTGTGGCGTCCTCATCCGTCGCTTGAAAATACGATGAAATCCATGCGTCCCGGATTTTGGGAGGAGTATCAGGAGATTGTAAGACAGTATAAGGAAGAAGGACTGGGAATCTATGATGATACGCCGGATATGGAACGGCTGTTACGTTGAGTGATGCGTATTATGGAGATGAAAGCTCCATGGTATGGAAGTATCAGAAAGCAGGAAAGCCGGCGATGGTACAGGATGTGGATATATTGTATGAGTAAGAAAATGCAGGAGTATAAGGAGCAGAGATGACCTCAAATGCCAAAAAACAGATAGAAAACAATATCCGGTTATTGGAAGAAGCACAGGAAGAAATTCTGAAACAATTGGAGAGAAAAGAAACCGATTCCGTATTGGAGCTGTTGGAAAATTGTCAGGTTGTAGCAATTCAAACAGGTACAACGATAGAGGAATCGGAAGGCGAGAGGGTTGCGACAGTAGTTGTTTTGGAGGAGTACTGTGAACTGATTTACAGGATACATGAAAGTCTGTGCCAAAACCGACCTATAAATACTGTTGAGATACAGGTAAGTTTTGATGAATTGGTGACACGGGTAAAGAAAAGCATCCAAAAAGATATCCGGATACGTAAGGAAGTCGTATTTCTTCCTTATAAGGTATCCATGTGGGATTCGTTGGAAAGTGTATGGATGGCAGCGGATGCAGATCCGGAATGTGATGCGTATGTGATACCAATTCCATATTATGATAAAAATCCGGATGGAAGCTTTCGTGAGGAACATTATGAGGGAGCGGAGTATCCTGATTATATTCCGGTTACCCATTATAAGGATTATCCTTTTGAACAGAGACATCCGGATAAGATATACATTCATAATCCCTATGATGAACATAACACGGTAACCAGTGTGCATCCCTTCTTTTATGCCAAGAATATCAAGCGGTTTACGGAAAATCTGGTGTACATTCCTTACTTTGTGTTGGATGAAATAAGTCCGGACAATCAGGCGGCTGTGGCGGGGTATCAAAGGGAAGGCTTTGGGATTTATGATGATACGGCGGAGTTGGATAGAGCCATAGCTCTTTGCGATGCGTATTATGGCGATGCAAGCAGTCTGGTGCAGCTGTGCAGGAAGGCTGGGAAACCTGTGATGATACAGTGTGTGGAAGTATAAGGTGATAACAGAGAACTATTATTTTATGAATAACGGGTTTATTTCTTTTATGTAGTAACAGTAGATCGTGTTACTGTGAAAGGAGAATGGGGTATGATAATAAATTATCCGGAAAATGCATTAGGACAAATCAGAACAAATTTACAGGGAGAAATAATTGATTTTGTTATAAGAGAAAACAACTTAGATGCAAGTGTAATAGACTTTCAAGGAGACGCTTTGGATAGTAAGAAGTATTGGATTTTACAAGGTGGAATGTGTGTGGCGTTAAGTATGGACTGGCTGTTACGAATCAGGCAATGTAAGCCGGGAGACAGGCATCGTCTTTTAGAGAATTTTGGGAACGCAAGGGATATGAAAGCAAATAGGCGACGATTTATCAATTTGGCGAAAAATTTTGTAATATATTTTGAAGATGCTCAAAAAGACAGTAGTAGGACGAACCTTTTAAAATTGGAGAAAGAATTGTTGGAAAAATGTATAGGAAATTCTGATTCTCATTCAAAGAAAAAATTGGATTTATTAACAAATTTGTCAGGACAGCTAAAGGAGATAAGTAGAGTAGCAGAATGGAATTATGATGCAACGTATAAGTACAGAGTGATAAAAATTGAAGTGCAGCTGACAAAAAACGGAACAAATCAAGTAGAGAGTAAAGGACACAGAGTGGCATTATACTATGAATCGGATAGTGTGGCATATTTGTTTGATCCTAACATAGGTGCGATACGTGTAAGAAAAACTCAGGAAAAAGAAATTTCTGTCCTGATTGATGAATTATTGAAAAAAGTGGCCGATAGAACATTTACCGATGGAACATTTAGAGGTTATATTAGAAACGGAGAACCGCGTTTTTATGAAGTGAAATTAACAAAACGGGGATGAGGCGTAATAAGCAAGGAGGTACATAAAGTGGGAGGTGAAGTTGTTATGTTTCGATGGGAAGAATTAACCTGCGGAAAGACTATTATAACAGATTTAGGACAAAAGGCAGAGGAGAGCGGAGGAGGTGTAAAGAAATATGCCGTGTGGAAACCTTATAATGATAAGCATGCTATCGTAGAGGCATCCGATGATTTAACATATCTTGCGAAGAAGTATCAGGTAAAACAGGAAAATATATATCGTTTGTAGGAGGTGAGAAATTGGAAAAAGTTGATTTTGAATCGTTGATAGTTGGGGTTACACAGGCGTTGCAGAATACACAGGATATGTTGGAAAAACAGGCTTTAAACGGTTTTTTGCAATATTTTGATAATGATAACGGGCAGCTTAGTGCAAAGGCTAAAGATATTGTGGTTCAATATTCTGATAAAGGCGAACAAAAGGTGGGAAAAATTAATGTTCCATTAGCTACTTTGGTACCACATAATAATTTGATTATGGAATCTGTAGAGGTAAAAATACATACCAGCCTGACAGTAGAAAATGACAAATTGCATGCAGAAGTGGGACAGGGGGAGAATGGTATCTGGAGACCTAAAAAAGGGAAGTTTAAAGAAAAAGGGAACTGTGACATTAATATAGTTTTTAGGAATAAAGAGCCGATGAGCGGTAAGAAAGAAATTGTAACTATGTTAGAAAAAACGTTGTAAGGAGGTATCGGTATGAGTAATAATCTTGAAAATAATGGTGTAGGAGAGGTTCAGACAAATGAGATTATCCATAAGACAACAGAAATTATAAATCAGGCGAGTGCATTGACTGCTCAAAATGAAACTAACGAGGGTGGTAGTTTGAAAGCAGGTGGAGAAGAGAAAGTAAGTAGTTATTTTACTAATCTTCCGATAGGAGAATTAATTGCTACACCATTTGTGGAACTTGCAAAGGGACAGGCGGCATTATGTGAAGTGTACTTGCAGACTTTGTTTCAGTTGGCATATGATAAACCGGAAAATGCGACATATGGCTCTAATGGCAGCAGTAATGAGACAAGAATTTTAAAATTTAAGTTTGATAAACCTATTGTTGAATCTGATGGAACAGTAACTAAAAGAGAGATGGAGATAAATGCTCCACTGTTGGCATTAGTACCGCTTCCGGCGTTCTTAATGGATTCAGCAGACGTAAGTTTCGAAATGGAAGTAAATATTGCGACGTCAAGTAATGAAACGAAAGTGGCAGAGATATCTTCGAATCTTAGTTTGGATGTGTGGAAATTAAAAAGTTCTATAGCAGGAAAAGTATCAAGTAATTCCAGTAGTTCGTATAGCAATACACAGAAAGCAACATATAGTATTTCGGCACATGCATCACAACAAGGAACAACGGAAGGGATGGCGAAGCTGACATCCTTGCTGACAGAAGCGATGGAGCCTATCGTAGTAGACAGTAAGTAATAAGCGGAGTTGTTAATTCTAATTCAAAAGATGACAGAATCAGGAGATGCCGGTTTGATTCCGAGACTGTTCCAAGAATCGAATTTTTTGAATAGTATGCACAAAAAAGTATAAGTTCGAGTTTTAAGAAAGTGGATGATTAAATGCATAGAAATATCAGTTCATTAAAGAGTCAAGAAATGCGAAAAATAGCACCGGAATCAGATCCGTTAAGAATCGGTACAGGTTGGAAAACGGAGGATTTGTCAAAGCCGCAGATTTTTATTGAAAGTACATATGGTGACAGTCATCCAGGAAGTGGACATCTGAATGTATTAGTGGACGAAGTAAGAAAAGGAATTGCCGAGGCTGGCGGATATGGAGCCAGATATTATTGTACTGATATGTGCGATGGTGAAAGCCAGGGAACGGATGGAATCAATTATAGTCTGGTAAGCCGTGAAATGATTACTAATATGATTGAGATTCAGGCAAATGCAACGCCTTTTGATGCAGGGGTGTATCTTTCCAGTTGCGATAAGGGAATGCCGGCAATTCTCATGGGATTATGTCGTGTCAATATTCCCGCAGTTGTAGTGCCAGGAGGGATAATGAATGCCGGTCCGGAAATGCTTACCTTGAATCAGTTGGGAGAATATAATGCAAAATTTCAAAGAGGAGAAATTGATGAGGCTAGGTTAAGATGGGCAAAATATAATGCATGTCCAAGTTGCGGTGCCTGCTCATTCATCGGAACAGCATCTACTATGCAGATCATGGCGGAAGCGCTTGGACTTGCACTTCCCGGAAGTGCATTAGTGCCTGTCACCAGTAAGGAGCTTTTAACTTATGCAAGAGAAGCTGGAAAATTGGCGGTAAAGTATGCGCAAACAAGTAATATGCGTCCCAGTGATATTGTAACAATGGAAAGTTTTGAAAATGCGATTTTGGTACATGCAGCAGTATCCGGAAGTACAAACTGCCTGTTGCACATTCCAGCAATTGCACATGAGCTTGAGCTTGAAATTACAGGTGATACATTTGATCGTATTCACAGAAATGCAAGATATATATTAAATATACGACCTACGGGACAGTGGCCGGCAGAATGCTTTTATTATGCAGGCGGTGTGCCGGCAATTATGGAAGAGATTAAGGAATCTCTCCATTTGGATGTAATGACCGTGACTGGAAAAACGCTGGGTGAAAACCTTGCTGAATTACGAAAAAATGGTTTTTATGAGCGATGTGCAAAAGGTTTGCATGAGTTTAATGAACGTTATGGAGTTTGCATAACCAGAGAAGACATTATTCATCCTTTTGAGAAAGCAATCAGTAGGGATGGAAGTATTGCAATCCTTCGAGGGAATCTTGCTCCGGAGGGAGCTGTTATCAAGCATGCCGCATGTCCGAAAGAAATGTTTAAAACAGTGCTCCGTGCAAGACCATTTGATAGCGAGGAAGAATGTCGGGATGCAGTTTTGAAGCATAAAGTGGTAAAAGGTGATGCTGTATTTATTCGCTATGAAGGTCCCAGGGGAAGTGGAATGCCTGAAATGTTTTATACATCTGAAGCAATTAGCAGTGATAAAGAATTAGGGTGTAGTATAGCACTGATTACAGACGGGCGTTTTTCGGGAGCATCCATAGGTCCGGTAATTGGGCATTGTAGTCCGGAGGCAGCAGATGGAGGTCCGATTGCCTTGGTGGAAGAAGGAGATTTGATAGAAATCGACATTATAGATAGAAAGCTCAATATTATCGGAGTGAACGGAGAGTTCAAAACACCGAAAGAAATGGAACAAATTTTGAACGAAAGAAAAGTAAAATGGAAACCAAGGGAACCTCGTTATAAAGCGGGTGTTCTCAGGATATTCAGTGAACATGCAGTGAGTCCCATGAAAGGCGCCTATCTCGATTTATGAACATAGGGAAAACAGGACATTTTACCGAAAAATACATCAGGTGTTAAATTAATATAGTTGTTTTTTTTGTTCCCCAAGTAGGGAAATATGAGTAAGGATTGAGGTATAAGGAATAAGAGACGTGCGAAGAGAGTGGTATAAAAAAGGAAGAAAATTAGTATATGAGATGGAAAGTACGCAAGTGTCTGAAGGTGAGGTCGCTATATGGTATCTAGGGCAGTGTGGTTTTGCAATAAAAGGAAAAAAAATGATCTTTATTGATGCTGTATTTAATGACATTGTTGATGATGTAGGAAAATCACTTCGATGTTATGAACCGCCATTTAGTGTAGGTGAAGTTTGTGCAGATTATGTTCTGTGTACACACGAACATATAGATCATATGGCGAAAGATACAATAATAGGGTTGAATAATGGTAATTCCAATACAGTATTTATTGTTCCGGGAAGTTGTAAGGAACAGATGATTCGATTGGGGTTAAGTTCGGAAAGGATTATTGAACTGGATACATTTGAAAGTGTAGAGTTGGAAGATATAACAATCCGTGCGATTTCTACCGCCCATCCGGTACATAGAACAGATGCGAATGGTAAGGCATGGAGTTTGGCATATGATATGGAAGTGAATGGGATTCACTTACTCCATATGGGAGATACCTATATTACAGATAAATTGTTGGAATCCGTAAAGAGTATGGGTGCACCAAATGTGTTAATGATTCCCATTAATGGTGGAGATTATTATAGGGAACGAAATGAAATCATTGGTAATATGTCAGCTGGAGAAGCTGCTATCTTTGCAATTGAGATTTTAGCGGATTTAACGATACCCATGCATTACGATATGATAAAAGGTAACACCTGTAATCCGCTTCATTTTGTGGAGAGTTTTTGGGAGAGGGACACTTCAAGGAAATTTGCCCTGCCGGTCTTGGGTGAAAGGATAGTTTATAAGAAATAGTATGATGGTACGATACATGGAGAGGATAAAGTTTGAAACAAATAGGTAGTGGTTAGAGAAAAGAAAAATTGCATAGCAAACAAACCATCCTGAGGGTGGTTTTGAAAAATAAATATAGACACAACACCTAATCAGGAAGCAGGAATAGCATCATCTTTGATGGTGTAACCACGTTGCTTGAGGAGATTAAGTGTCTGTGAAGTGGTCAAAACTTTCGACTCATTCACAGGATGTGTTTTGATACGCTTGTAGCGGTCGGTTATTTCAGGATGTTTTTTAGAACGCAATAAAGCATTTGCAACTTGTACCAGAACTGGTTTAAAATAAGAACCGGCACGGGAAATTCTAGTCGATTTTATTTTATTGTTGCTTTGGTCATTGCGTGGACAACATCCTGCCCATGAAACGAGGTGCTTGGCTGAGGGGAAAACAGACATATCACCACCGATTTCAGAAAGGACTTGGATAGCAGTCATAGGATTTTTGTCGAATACGGGAACAGTACGAATCAGATCAAGAGCAGCCTGAATTTCTTCAACTGGTGTTTTATACCGCCCGTCAACAAATGATGTTACGTCAAACAATTCCCCAGGATGAGCCAGCATAAATCCACGTTTTGTGGACATCAAGTCCACAACAATTAAAACGAAAAATTTTAAAAGACAATATAAGAACCTCCAGAGATTTATAGTAATAAAACTGACAGTGACTGGCCATCCGGCAAAATCGAGTCGACTTTGGAAGAGATAAGTTTGCGGGCTATGGTTATGCGCCATTCATTGATGCCTTAACGGATGACCGACAACATATAAATATGCGAGGTCGCCGCTATACAGCCCCGCCCTCACCTCCACGTGTTCTGTAGTGTGTCAGTCTTATTAAGAAAATAATATTAGAAGGGAAATAGATTAGAAAGCGGAAGTCAGTGGGCGGGTTTCATGACCCCATCGGTGCCTTTCGCAGAAAGGCGGAATATAAATATGAAAATATTACGAGAAATTAGCTTGTTAATCGGGAGGAAGGAAAATGAAAATCAAAACATTTAAAAGTGATCAATATCAGAACGAGAAAATTATATTGTATGGTTCTTTAGAAATGCAATTTATAGTAACATGTTACCTCGAAAAACTAAATATTAAAGGATGTTTTTATGTGAATGATACGGATACAAGTGAGACAATATTTTATAAGAACATTTTGTTTGAAGATATGTTAAGAATGGTTCGGGAAAAGCAAGATATGATTATATTATTTGCTGAAAATAATAATGTGTACAAAGAAATAAAGAGACTTAATGAATATGGGATAGAAGAAATATATAGTACAAGAGAGTTGCTTGAACAGTTTGATTATGATGAAGTTATGATAGGTGCTGATGAGAAATATAAAAAAATATATACTGTAAGAGAAGGCTATTATTTTGTTGAAGATGTGTATAAATATCCGGAAAAAAAATACGTTCCTAACATCGATGCTATGGTTACGGAGCGTTGTTCGTTAAGATGTGAAAGTTGTGCAAATTTAATGCAATATTATAAAAAACCAAAAAATATAAATATTGATGAATTATGTGACAGTATCGAAATATTTTTAAATAGGATAGATAAGCTCTTGGGACTTAGAATTTTGGGTGGAGAACCATTTGTTAATTCTGAATTTATAAAAATAATTCAAAAATTTAAAAATAATCCTAAAATTGAACGGATCGAAATATATTCTAATGGAACAATATTTCCGGATGAAAAAGTGCTTGAATATTTAAAGGAATCAAAGATTATTATATTCTTTTCAGATTATGGCGAATTATCAAGAAAATTAGAGCAGTGGATAGATTGGTGTACTGATAATAGGGTAAGATATTTTGTTTCAAAAGAAGAGTTTTGGCAGGATTGTGGTAAATTGGAAAGACATGAATGTGATAGATATGAATTAATGGATATTTATTCAAATTGTGAATGTCGTAATATACCGACAATACTTAATAACAGACTGTATAATTGTGCATATGCAGCAAACGCGGCAAATCTAGGAGCAATGTATAAAGAAGAAATGCAAAAAGATAGTTTGGAAATTTCAGATAAACTTTCAGGTGAAGATATAATGAAATTCTTATTTGAAAGAAAATATTTGGAGGCTTGTAGATATTGTAATGGTAGAAATCTGCAACGTGCGGCTATAAAGGCACATATACAAACCAAAACGCCTTTGGAATATGAAGAACTTTTAAATAATGATTATTCGAATAACAGTGAGATACAAAAGATAACAAATGGATGTACTGAATTACTTAGCGTCATAGTACCAATATATAATTCGGCAAAATATGTTGAAAGATGTCTGAAAAGTTTAGTGTTACAAACATATAAGGAACTTGAGATTATTTTAGTTGATGATGGGTCTACGGATGAATCTATAAGTATATGTGAAAGAATAATCAAGAATTATACTACGAATGTAAACGTGAGAATAATAAAAAATGATCATAAAGGAGTTGTAAATGCAAGGAATACAGGAATTGATGAGGCAAAAGGTAGTAAGATAGCGTTTGTTGATTCAGACGATTACGTAGATATAGATTATTTTGAAAAGCTAATACAACAAATGGGTGATGCGGATTTGCTTTGTTCAGGATATTTTGATTTTGATGAGAATGTAGTTGCTTATGACGGAGCTTTCATAAAAGAACAAGCAAAAATATCAATAAGAAAAATAAAAATGAATGCTAAAGAATATAACGGAACAGAAATAGAGAAGTTTTTGTTTGAAAGTACTTGTGTTAGAAGACCGAGTGTGACTTTGTGGAATAAGATTTTTAAAACGGATATACTTAGGACAGTACACAAATTAGTTGATGAAAGTCTAACATTAGGGGAAGATTATCTTCTTTATTCGTTGTATTTATTAAAAACAAATAAAATTAAATTAGTTGATGAATGTGGCTATTATTATCGAGTACATCCAATGGAAGATAGATATGATTGGGGAAAGTTTGGTTTGTATGATATGTTTTTAATTAAAGAAACATTAATTAAAGCAGTTAGTGGACATACTTATGAAAGGTTATGGCTTAGAAAAATAGATAGAGATAGTGTTAATTTACGGGAAATGGCAATAGGGTTGTCAAGTAAGTATACGCGCTATTATTATCCATATTATGGAAGATTAAAAGGAAAAAAAGTTATCTTGTATGGAGCTGGTAAAGTAGGGATATCATACTATGAGTCTATAGCTTATGATAATGAGGCTGAGATTGTGGCATGGGTAGATAAAAATGCCGTTGATATAAAGAAAAAAGAACATTGGCCGGTGGAGACAGTGGATAAAATATGTAAATATCAATATGATTATTTGATAGTTGCTGTTGAGGCTCAATGGTTGTTTGAAAAAATTAAATATGAACTAGTTCAACAGGAAGTTGAAGAAAAGAAAATACTGTGGAATCCTACGAAAAATATAATTGCGTAGGTATGTTGGTGAGTTTTTTGTGTGGAGAACGTGTGGTGTGGGTTCTTTGCTTGATGGAAAGCAAACTTTGCGAACTACAGTAAAAACTGTTTGGTGTAGAGATTAAGAAATTTGAAGGGAAAATAACACAATGAGCAAGACAATTACAGCAGAGATTACTCGGAGTATCGAACGTATTTTTGATATGGGGGGGCGAACACTTGCAGAGAAAATAATAATTTACCCATGTGGTGATGTTGGAATACAGACAGTTAACATCTTGAAAGATATATATTCAATTGAACCAGCATACCTTATAGATAATCATAAGTGCAAGTATAGTGAAAAGATTCATGATATATCAATTTTAAAGAGTATAAATATAGATGAATATGTTCTTTTTCTAACCTCGACCAATCTTGATATTTATATGGAACTTAAGAATAGAGTCTTGGAGTATTTTCAGGAAGAAAAGATCATAGAACTTGAGCAGATGGAGTTGCTGTCAAACTTTTATATTAAAACTGAAATAGGAAAACACAGTTATGGTTCACTTTGTCGACCTCATGTGATGATTAAGTCGATTGGAGCGTTTTGTAGTTTTGCTCAGGGAGTAGAATGTGTTGTAAATCATGAAATGAATTATGTGACAACGCACCCTATGATATATCAAGGAAAATATTTCGAGGAAAAAGATTATCCAAATGAGTTGTTTATACATGAGGCGTATTATTTCCCAGGAATAGATCCTAAGTCTGAAAAAATTAAAAAGCAAAAAAAGATAACAATAGGAAATGATGTATGGCTAGGACAAAATGTTATTATAACTAATAGCTCGAATATAGGAAATGGTGTAGTAGCGGCAGCGGGGGCAGTGATAACAAAAGATGTTCCGGATTATGCGGTAGTAGCAGGAGTTCCAGCACGAATTATTAAATACAGGTACACCGAGGAACAGATAAAGGCATTGAATAAAATTGCCTGGTGGGATTGGTCAGATGATGAAATAAGAGAACGATACGAGGATTTTTATTTACCTATTGAAGAATTTATTAAAAAATACAAATAATGTCTTTAGAAACACAATTTTTTAATAGAATGGATATGAATGTTTGATAGTTCAAGCAAAAGTAATTTTATAAAAGGTGCTGTGGTATTCTGCAAACGATTATTCATACTATGACATTCTGAAATGGATTCGTCGAAATTGTAATAAATACATAGAGAGTTTTTCCTATTAACTAAGTAAGGATTAGTATTGAAAAATGTGGAGAGAAGGGAGAACATATATGAGCAAATTACTTAGGAAACAGTTATTTTCTATATGGGAATCTTTACAGGAAGCGCAGCAGGTATTGGGAAGACTGATTGCTGGAAATCAGTGGGAAGAGATGAGTGGGCTGTTGGCAGATTGTCAGGAAGGAGCTATTGCAATTGGAAATCAGATGGAAACGATATATGGAGAAGGTTTAGAAAGCGTACATGCATTAGAGTCTTACTGTGAAATACTATTTCATTTGGCAGAAAGTAAAGATGTTACTACTTGTGAGGAGAATTATGCACTGGCAGGTGACCAGTTGCTTATAATCAAGTCACATATGGAAAAGGAGATACCAGATAGGCTGGAGGTAGTGTTTCTACCATATAAAGCAGCAATGTGGGATTCGTTGGAAAGTATTTATTTGGCAGCAAAAGAGGATCCTGATTGTGATGCTTATTGTGTGCCGATACCGTATTATGATTTGAATTCAGATCGTTCCTTTGGTGAACTGCATGATGAGCAGAAGGAATATCCGAAGAATATAAAGGTAACGGACTGGCAGACATATCAATTAGAGGAAAGAAAGCCGGATGTTATCTTTATACATAATCCATACGATGATTGGAATCTGGTGACAAGTGTGGAACCACGATTTTATGCTAAAAATTTGCGGAATTATACGGAAAAGTTGGTGTATGTGCCGTATTTTGTGTTGGATGAGATTGAACCGGATAATCTGCCAGCGATTGAGAATATGAAGCATTTTTGTTTTCTTCCGGGAACGATATATGCGGATAAGGTAATCGTGCAGTCGGAGGGGATAAAGAAAATCTATATTGATGAGTATATTAAGGCAGCCCAAGAACAAGGGGCAGAGGTTGACCGGGAACAATTGGAAGAGAAGTTTATGGGACTGGGGGCACCGAAATTTGATAAGGTACAGAGTATGACAAGAGAAGATTTGGAAATTCCAGAGGAGTGGATGAAGGTAATTCAGAAACCGGAAGGAACTTGGAAGAAGATTATTTTGTATAATACGGGTGTTGCTGCTTTTCTTAAGTATGAAGATAAGATGTTGAAAAAAATAAAGAGTGTATTATCATTGTTTAAAGGAAAGAAAGATGAGACGGCATTGCTGTGGCGTCCACATCCATTGCTTGAAAAAACAATGAAATCTATGCGTCCAGGATTTTTGGAGGAGTATCAGGAGATTGTAAAGAAGTATAAGGAAGAAGGTTGGGGAATTTATGATGATACTCCGTATATGGATCGAGCTGTGGCATTGAGTGATGCTTATTATGGAGATGGAAGTTCTATGGTATGGTTATTCCAGAAGACTGGAAAATTAGCCATGGTACAGGATGTGAATGAAGAATGCGAGAGAATGAAGTTGAGTGTCACTGATTTGAAAAGTATAGATGGAGATATAATTTTTTTGACTACAAATCCTATTGGTTTGTTTGAATATTCTGTTGAAAAAGCAAGGTTGAAATATTTAGGTTGGGGAGGAAAGAAGAATAATAAATTGAGTGTAGCAATGTGTATGTATGACAATAAAGTATTTGTTGCACCATATTATTCAGATGAAATGGTTATATATGATATGAAAAAAAATAATTTTAACCGCATTTCATTATCGGAAAAGCTAGGAATTAGCGAAAAAGGTTTAAAGCACTACCACGTAGTAGCTTGTTATAAGAATAAGGCGTTTTTTTTAGGGGAAAAAGATAGTGTAATGTTGTGTGTGAATATGGACAATTATAATATTACCCCAATTGTGCAGTGGAAAACAGAATTTATGGAACAATATGGTGTAGAAGCAGGAATATTTACACATGCAGATATATGTATAGTAGATGATAGTTTTTGGATTGCATTAGATAAAAAAAATATGATTATGCAGTACAATATGGAGAAAAATATTTATTCTTTTTATTATGTGGGAGAACGTGCAATACAATATAATACAATATGTTTTGATGGAAAATTTTTCTGGTTGACAGGTGACGAGAATTTTATTGTTAGATGGGAGAAAGAAAGTAATAACATAAAAATTTACGATGTTTTTCCAGAAGGATTTGAAGTGACTAAACCCGATTGTTGTTGGAAAGAATTATTTTCTGGAAGTTTGCTTCGTAATAATAGTATTTACTTAGCACCACTGAAAGCTAATATGATGTTGCGGATAGATTTAAAAACTGGTGCCTTGATAAAGGTTAAGAATGTAGAAAAAACATGTTTTGTAATGAAGGATATACAAAAGCAAGGGGTATATATTCAAGAAGATAAAGAAACACCGTATCAGAACGATAACGCATATATTATAAATGAAAATAAATTAAATAGAATGGATTTTGAAATGTGTTTAGAAGATATTAATAATTTAGAACAGTTTCAAAATGATGGTTTCTATCACAGTAGAGCTTTAAGTTTAGAAAATAATAACGGGTTATTAATATATCATAAGGTAACTTAATTCGTTATCAAACACAAAATATGTTAGAAGAAAATGATATTAGAGAGAATGACTTTACAGGGAGAAGGAATGATATGAAAAAATAGTATTATATGGCGCAGGCGAAGATATAAGTTTTGATTGTGGAATGGCTGAAAAATTTAAGCTAAAAAAACTAGATATTGAAGGCATGGAATATGAAGTAATTAACAGTATTATTGAAAGTGGAAATTTACCGGATGTACTATGTGTTGATTTTGATGAAGCTAAAGAAAAAGGTAGCAATGCCTATGTTGAGTTTAGATGTTGAAGAGTAGTACTACAAGGGTTGTTTTGAGCTTATATTCCCATAATAAATATTAACAATAACAGGAAGAGTGCCGATAAACATAAGGTGTCAAAATGATTTATTGCAAACAAAAGACGAGGAATAATCTTTGCAGATGTAGTGGTGATGTTTGGTTATGTGGTGTTATTATTAGTAGTGTTTTTTACGCAACATAATATTGTTATAGTAGCAAGTAGTGTGCTGGAGAAATTCTTTATATTTCAAGATGGATAAAAAAGATGGTAACAGTGAAAAGGAATATAGTATGCATATGTGGGTGATAATGTCGGAACACAATTCAAAAAAATTTTAGAATATAGCAGTTATTTTAAATAATGATTTGGTTCTGTATATTTTAAATTTTGAGATAGGATGGTAAACAAAGATGCTGAGACGATTAATACAGGCGAAAAAGAATGATAAATATGTGGTTATTGTTGGCTGTTCATTATCTGGGAATAAACTAGCAGATGATATAAAAGCGATGAGCGAGGAAATACGAATAATTTTTGCTGATAATGATGTTGCTAAGCAACAGAATGGAAATGGCGGGTATCGTGTAATTGGTGTAAATGAAATA
The DNA here is from genome assembly GCA_017437065.1 of Lachnospiraceae bacterium. GTDB lineage: Bacteria > Bacillota > Clostridia > Lachnospirales > Lachnospiraceae > RGIG3002. Next base: position 26,865 of record JAFSBX010000121.1, on the reverse strand, counting down.
AAGGGAATCGATTATGAGTGTTGTATAATTGCCAGTGTGCGTTTTTTTTTGGAATTGTCAGAGCAGCTGCGTGAGTTAGGTGTTGTAGAAAAAGATATATATTATACTAAGGAAATATTACAAAAAAAAGATATGTGGCTTGGAAAGAGATTTCCAAGGAAACAGCTCGTATTCGTAGTAGATTTGGCAGAACATTGTAATTTGAATTGTCAAAACTGTGATCACTTTTCACCTTTAGCAGATGAGAAGTATGCGGATATTGGGGTGTTTGAGAACGACATGCAGAGAATGGCTGAGTTATTCTGTGATGAAATGTATAGCATTTCGGAAATCTATTTAGAGGGTGGTGAACCTTTGCTAAATAAAAATGCAGTAGAATTTATAAAAATAGTAGGAAAGAAATTGCCGAAGACCCAAATTTGTATATTTACAAATGGTCTGCTTATACCTAAGCAGGAACAGTATTTTTGGGATATTTGTAGAGAATATCATGTGAGGATGGTAGTGACTAAGTATCCAATTAATTTTGATTATGATAAGGCAAAAGAAATCGTTGTAAATAATGGTGTTGAGTTTCAATTTGCAGAAGACGGAAATGTAGTAAAAACTTCTTTGCACAAGCCATTAGATTTAAGAGGGAGCCAGGATAAGTATATTAGTTATATGGAATGTTATATGGGAAATGGTTTGTGCAATATGCTTAAAAATGGCAAATTATACCCGTGTACGGTGGTTCCGAATATTGATGTATTTAACAGATATTTTAAGCAGAATGTGCAGGTTTGTGAGAAAGATTATATTGATATTTATAAAGCGGAGTCCGCAGAAGAAATTATGGAATTTTTGACCAATCCTATTCCAGCTTGTCGTTATTGTCAACCTCAAAATTGGACAGCGGGAATAGAATGGAAAACTACAACATTTAATATACGAGAGTGGGCAGAGTGATATGTGTGGAATCTATGGTTGTATAGGAAAAACAAATATTGAAAAGACGAAAGAGTGCATACAAAAAATTAGACATAGAGGTCCTGATTCATGGGCGGTTACGGAATATTTAGGAGCTCATTTGGCGCACACTAGGTTATCTATATTGGATACTTCTGATGATGCGTTACAGCCAATGGTGGATGTAAGTGGTCGATATACAATTGTATATAATGGAGAGGTATACAATTATATAGAAATGCGAAAAGAGTTAGAGTTACTTGGTTATAGTTTTAGAACAAATAGTGATACAGAAGTTATTTTATATGCATATATAGCATGGGGAAAGGAGTTTCAGTACAAATGCAATGGAATGTGGGCACTTGCTATATGGGATGATTTTGAGAAAAAGCTATTTTTGAGTCGAGATAGATTTGGTGTGAAACCATTATATTATTATAAAGATGGTGGAAATTTTTATTTTGCTTCGGAAATGAAAGCGTTGTTTCCGATAATGCATGATAGGAAAATTAATTATACTATTTTTGACAGACAAGACTATTTTTCATATGAAGCAACAGAAAATAGTGTTATTAGGGATATTCATAAAATAAAAGCCGGACACTGTGCAATATATGCCAATAATTCGTTAGCGATTGAACGTTGGTGGAATACATTAGAACACTTGATAAAGGTGCCGACGAATTATGGTGAACAGGTAGAAATGCTTCGAGAACTTTTTGAAAATGCCTGTGCGATCAGAATGCGAAGTGATGTGCCGGTTGGCACAGCCTTAAGTGGTGGGGTTGATTCCAGTGCGGTTGTGGGTTTTATGAAACATATAGAAGACAAAAATACAGCAAATATTAATAAAAATTGGAAAAGCGTTTTTGTGGCAAGTATGCCGGGAACAAGCATTGATGAAACAGAGTATGCAAGAACAGCAGCAGAGTATGTTGGTCTAAATATAAATAGGGTTGAGATTAATCCAAACATAGAGCCACAAGAGTTATATAAATATATGTATATGTGTGAGGATCCGTATATTACTAGTCCCGTACCATTTATGCAAACATATGGTGAGATTGCATCGACAGGTATTAAGGTAACGCTGGACGGACATGGTGCAGATGAATTGTTTGGTGGATATAGTTTTGATGTGTTGACTGCTGTTTCTCTAGATTCATCAGAAGAAGATATCAGAAGGGCATATGAGGTATATTCAAACATGTGTTCAGAGGGAGTGGTAAAGACTGTGTCCATGGGAGAATTTAAGAAGATGTTGCAACCAATTGCAAAAGTATATGACGATAGGTTTGACACTTTGAATAATTGTTTATATGAGGAAACCCACGAAAAAACACTTCCTACTTTGCTGCGTTGTTATGAACATTATAGTATGAGTAATGGTCTGGAAATAAGGATGCCGTTTATGGATTACAGGATTGTTTCCTTTGCTTTTTCAATACCATGGACATCCAAAATCAAGGATGGATTTGGTAAAAAAATTGTCCGAGATATGTCAGAACCGTATATGTCAAGTAAAATAGTGTATCGTAAAGATAAGATAGGATTTAATTCGCCCATGACGGAGTGGCTACTGGATAGCAGGATGAAAGAATTCGTCTGGGATATTGTTCGTTCCAGGGATTTTATAGAGTGTGATATTGTTAATCCAATAACGGCTGATATAAGGCTAAATGAGTTTTATAAAAAAGATAAACGATATTTTGTAGACGGGTCAGATATATGGAATGCGGTGATGCCATATATTTGGAAAAAGGCAATGGAGGTATAGTTTATGGAAGCAAAGTTTGAAGAGGTATGTGACAGTAAATTTCATATTGCAATGAGATGGATTAGATTATTGCAACATGGAATTACTATACCTAATTATTTAAAAGACAAAAATATTTCTTCAGTGATTATCTATGGAGCTACAGATTTTGCGATAAGGTTAGTGGAAGAATTTATACGTGCGGAACAATTGCGTAACATTAAGGCAATATCGGACAAGTTGATAACTTGTGAGGGAATGTATGATTATCAAGGGATTCCGTGTGTATCCCCTGATAGGATAACGAAATATGTACAAGAAGATACATTAGTAATAATTACTCCTATGGGGTGGGCAGAAACAATAAAAAGAGAGTTGGAAGGATGGGGGGTAAAAAAGTTAATAACTATACAAGAATTAATTTATGATATATGTTCAGAAATGAATGAAAAGATGGCTGGGGTTAAAGATGAAAATAATAGTAGGAGTCAATGATGATTTTGAACAGGGAACTTCTTGTAAACCGCATGTAATTGTTTATGGAGCTGGTAAGTGCTTGATAAATCATTATAAATTTCTCAATGAAAATTATTTTGTAGAAGCAATTGTTGACAAAAATAAGCGTGGACAGTTTGGAGATGTGCCAATATATGGATTGGAATATCTAGATAGTAGAACTACACAAAATATTATTATCATGATAGAGAATCGAGATATATGTATGAATATTGCAAATATGCTAAATTCTACATATGGAATCCCTAGGGCCAATATTGTGCTTGGCGTAAATTTGGTGAATTATAGTGATGAAGGTAACTGCTTTAAGGTAGGAATAATGGGATGTGGGGGTATGGCTTCTTATATGGCGATAGCAATACTCAATATGCATCAAAATATAAAGGTTCAAGCGTGTGCTTCTAGAAATCAAAAAAAAGCAGATGAGTTTGCTTTTAAGCATGGTATTGAAAAAGCGTATGGAAGTTATATAGATATGCTTAAGGACGACGAAGTAGATCTTATATACATAGCGACTCCTATATCAGAACACTATGTTAATATGAAACAATGTATTGAGTATCGTAAAAATATTTTGTGTGAAAAATCTTTTACAATAAATGAAGTGCAAGCGAAAGAAATTTTTATGTTGGCTAGGGATTATTCTGTATATGTTGCAGAAGCAATGACTATTCGATATCATCCAATTTATACGATATTGAAAGATATTCTTCATAATGGTACTATAGGCGAAGTGTTGAGTGTATATGCGAGTTTTAATTACAAGGTTGATTCGTTAGAGAGAATAAGAAATATCGATTTGGGTGGAGGTGCGTTGTATGAGCTGGGTGTATATAATCTTAACTTTATGGTAAGTTGTTTGGGGTATGACATTGCTAATATAATTGCACAGTGTGATAAATTCGAAATAGGTGCGGATGTTTATTTGATGCTGATAATTCAGTACAAAAGTGGCAAGACAGCTGAATTGTATTGTGATACAAGATGTTCAGGAAACAATCAAGGAATTGTGTATGGAGAAAAAGGATACGTTGTTATTGATGAGATAAATAACCCTGTCAAACTGTCGGTTTATGATAATGAGAAACGATTAGTAGCAGAATACACTTCTGAAACAAAAGAACCAGGATTAGAAAATGAAATGATGGTAGCAAAAAAATCAATAGAGGAAAAAAGGATAGAGTGTTTCGAATGTTCGCATGAACACACAATCAATATTATGAAAATTATGGATAAAATTAGAAATCAGATTGAAATATTCTGCATAGGTGATTATAAATAGTCAAGAGTTTTTTGTAAAAAAGGTAACTTTAATAGACCATCTGAATACATCGTATTTCAGGTGAGACTGATAAATATGTAGAGAGTAGATATTAGCGTAGTTTTTGAGTGCTAAAGACTATATCTTGTTTCTCTAATGTATAGATAACTCTAATCAGTTTCTTTATGTAATAAGTTGCAAAGGTTAAGTCAAAACGAATTAAGGGAAGGTAGGCATTAAGATGTATGTAACGGAGTTGGGAAGAGCCGTGTTTTTACCATTCGATTGCCGTGTAGTTTTATCCAGAATCGTTTATTTCCGGTTTAATTTCTGCAAATACCCCAAAGCAGCTGACTGACCAGGATTTGAAAAGTTGGATATATCACCATATTCAGCGTAAAGGACAGCGGCTGAAATGGGACCGATACCTAGAATGGACATGTAATGTGGATGTACTTCTTCAATGAGTTTAATAATCTCCGTTTCCAAAGTATTTATTTCGTTGGAAAGAGATTTATACAGCGTCAACAAACTGTTTAATTCTAAATCAAATATAGAGTTATTGACACCAACCGTGTTGGCAGCAAGTTCTTTTAAACGAAGAAACTGCTGGATAGAAAACTTCCCTCTGGAAATACAGCGAAGTTTATCGTAGGAAGCAGAATTCATGCGAGCTATTTTCTCAGCAGAGCCATAGTTTTCGAGAAGATATAAAGCTGTTTTAGAAAGCCGTTCATTGAAGAATGGTTTGAATTCCGGAAAAGTGTGATCCAAAACATTGGTTATTGTGGTGGGCATTCTCAAGGAAAAGTTCAAGATTGAGGGCATAATGGGCAGTTGATTCAAACCCTATTTTTATATTCTCAGAATTGAAGAGAGAATCATGTGAAGTAAGCACTAATGTCTTCAATAGAGAATTCGGCTGTGTAATCACGTAAATAGAAACGTTGAGCGTTAACAAACTAATTACCAGTAATAGACGGAAAGCTGTGGTCTGAGTTACCTCCGAACAGCCAAAGATGTAGAAAAATAGATACAGAACAACAGTACTTTAAGTATTATAATGGAGTATTTTATAAAACCAAAGAGATTGGGAGAAAGGAGAATAATCCATTACCTCTCAAAAGAGGATAATTGGATTATACGTGTAAAGAATGAGAAAAATTATTATTTTTGGTGCTGGATTAATAGGAAAACAGGCATTATGTTTTTTTGGTAGTGATAGTGTTGTAGGATTTGTTGATAATGATGAAACACGCTGGGGACAGGAGTACTTAGGGAAAAAACTATTTAGTTTGGAAGAATTATTGAAAATGAAGGATAATGTACAAGTTGTAATTGCTAATTATCAATATAATGATGAAATAAAGTTACAACTTGCAGAACTGGGGATACATAATTGTGTGATGTTCTTTGAGGAGTATGCGGACATAAAAAAAGGGCTAAAAGATGTTGATAATGTTATTCTTGTTACTGATAATGAAAAAGACAAATTTCATGAATATTTAGACTTTTATCTTGAGTTTTTGCCGTTGCAAATAAAACATGTTACATTGGACGAATTTGAGCAGCTCAGTAATGAAGAAAAAAATAGACCAATATACATTTATTCAAGAAATCATCATGCTGAGATTTATTATCTTCTGAGAAATGAGAAGAATGTGACGGATATTCAGCTATGGGTACTTTGGAGTGATACAGATATTGTTAAACTTCCAAAGGAAGAAGAATGGGAACGTGTTGGACAAGAGGATAATTGGCTTAATACTATGATTGAAACACATGTGGTTGATAATGTAAATACATATGTGAATACAATATCTGAAAACAGAGATACTCCACTATTTAAGATAATTGAATTAGAAACAATAAACAGATGTAACAGTTTATGTCAGTTTTGTCCTGTAAACGCGAAAGCACCCCAAAGGCCTAAAAAGTATATGAGTGATGAACTTTTTCACAAAATTATTAAGGAGTTGAAGGAACTAAAATTTAAAGGACAAGTTTGTATGTTTTCTGCTAATGAACCTTTTTTAGATCCTAATATTATTGAACGGATAAAATACGCCAAAACCAATCTTCCGGATGCAAAAATTAATATTACCAGTAATGGTATGATGTTAAATTTGGACAATTTTTTGGCTTCAATAGATTATATAGATGAATTGATTATTAACAATTATTCTACGGAAAGAAAACTTCATGACAATCTTGTGGAAATTGTAGACTATTGTAAGGCGAATCTGGAAAAGGGTTATCAGGAAAAGCTTCAGATAAGAGTTAGACGAATTGATGAAATACTGTCTTCGCGAGCGGGACAGGCACCTAATCGAAAAGAGTTTTTTGATGTTAGTAATCATTCATGTGCTTTACCGTATCAACAGCTTGTTGTGTCACCGGATGGAAAGGTAAAGTTATGCTCAAATGACACTTTAGGGGATTGTATTTTAGGAGATGTTAGTATTGATTCACTTGTTGATGTATGGTATGGAGAAAAATTTAATGCAATAAGAGAAATGTTGTTCAATGGAAGAAAAGCTTTTGAGATTTGTTCAAAATGTGATTTTTTCTATATTATTTAAGAATGCTGACAAAGGAATATTGGAGAATAGATATATAAGGGATTTTAGAATATGAAAGTATTATATTTTTTGGCTCACCCAGAATGTATGGGTGGAGCAATAACAGTGTTGATGAAACAAGCATCTATTATGCAACAGCATGGCTATCAGGTATTGGTAGTGATTCAAAATAATGAGGAAAATAATCATATTCCGGAATATGAATATATGTGCGAATTATATCATTTGGAGAATATTTCGGCGCAGTATCCAATCGCGACGTGCATAGAGAATCTTGATATATGCAGTTGTATGAGGGCTTATGAAAGTGTTAAAAGTATTGTTGAATCTTTTATGCCAGATTTGATTCATTCGATTCAACTAAATATTACAGTTGAATATGTTTCGCAAGAATTTGGGATTCCGCATCTCATGAATATATATCAGATTTCAGACGGAATGTTCAATATTAAATGGATGAATGTGTTTCCACGTTACCAAAGTGGAGATTCGTATTTTTACTGTGAAAAATGGCAGAAGGGTCTTGGTATTGAAAGTCGATGCATTAGAGTTCCGTATATTAGGAAGACTAATGTGGATACAGAAAAAAAAGACTTGCGACAAGATAAGATTGAGATGGTAAATATAGCTGTCATTGCTCAGCATAAAGGTCAGTTGAAGATTATTAAATTTGTAGAAAAATGTAAATTAAATGGGATTCCGGTGCATATTAGATTTTTGGGAGACGATAAGAGTGAATATGCAATATATTGCAAGGAATATGTGAAAGAGCATGGTTTGACAGAAGAGGTCTCATTTGAAGGATTGGTCAAGGATGTTGAAAAATACTTAAGTATATCTGAGATTATGATTCATGCAAGTACATCTGAGTCATACCCGGGAGTAATCGTGGAAGCAATGGGAAATCGAGTTCCTGTGATTGCGACACCTGTAGCGGGGATTCCAGAGCTTTTACATGATGAAGAAAATGGATTTTTGACAAAAGGATATACAGTAGATGATATATACATTGCATTTGAAAGATATATGCTTTCCAAAGAAGAAAACAGAATTAAAGGTATTATAGATAGGGCATATGATACTTATCTTTTAAATCATACGTCAGAAGTGAGTTTTCAAAAATTGGAAGAGTATTATAAAGATATTTTGCAAAATTATGTTAGGAATGAAAATGGGTTTTGGGAGGGTAGGAATTCATTTGATACTGTGTTGCGGTTTGGAAAGACTGTTAATATTGGCTTATATTCCGAGGAAACTAAAAAGGCATTGTGGTTTTTATTTCATATAAAGCAGGTGATAGATGAGAAATCGTATGAAACTGCGGTGATTTGGGGTGCTGGCTTTTGGGGAAAGATTGCTATGGAATGGTGTAGGTTGCTTTCACTTGAAGTGATTGGCGTAATAGATAAATATAAGATTGGTTATTTTGAAGGAATAGAAATAAGGACTCCCGATATTGAAATGATTAAAAACACGGATATACTATTTCTTGCTATGATGGATAGTGGGGCTTGCGAGAAAAATATGAAGTTTATAGAGAATGCGGGGAGAGTTAGAAATGTGGATTACTTTTTGACTTGTAATAATCCATGTATTCAGATAAAATAGACTCGAGCAAAGATAAGGTAGTAAATTTGACATTACTAATAGGTAGCAGAACGAAATTATATCAAAGAGAAAAGAAAATGAGGTATAAATATCAAAAATTGTGGTTGAGCAAGAAGAAATATTCTATGTGAATAATACGAATATACCATATGAATTTAGTAAAGAAGCAATGAGAAAAGTGAAATATATGTCTGTAGAGGTATCATATGTAGATAAGATGCAAAAATTCTATTTTTCACAGAATGAGGAACATGTTTCGTGTTCAATTGTAAATTTGCAAGATACTGAAGAGTATTTTGAAGCGAAGTGTTATACATACAAAACGTTGCTACAAAAATTACAAGTAGAGAAATTTAAACTTATTAAAATAGATGTTGAAGGCATGGAATATGAAGTGATTAACAGCATTATTGAAAGTGGAAATTTACCGAATGTGATGTGTTGATTTTGATGAAACCAATATGCATTGGATATAAATGCAATAGATAGAATTTGCAATATGTTTGAATTATTAGAACAAAATGAGATGAGACCGATATGGATAGAAGGGGACGGTTCTACTTTCATAATGACTTAAGAAAGGTAAGGTTCCGTATGATTTTTTAGACGAAAAGTACTAAAAGCTTTTATTACATTCGTAAACCGGAGCGAGGTGCGTCCGGAGGATTACTCTGAGTAGAGTCATAACAATAATTTATGCGAGCTAAGGAACAGATTGTTAATAGGCTTGGAAGCCTTGAAGAAAGCGCTTAGATTTTAGGATATCTGTTTAGAAATGAATAGAGAGGTTAGTGAAGTTAACGATGAATATTGCAACAATCCTTTTTACATATAACAGACCATTGCATACGCAACAGGTGCTAGAGGGTCTTTCGAGAAACAGTGTGTTGCCGGAAAAATTGTTTATATTTCAAGACGGATTAAAAAAAGAACATGATGAAAAAAGTTGGAAAGAAGTGAGTGAATTAATACATAGTGTACAAATTTGTCCTATTGAGATAATAGAATCACAAGATAACAAGGGGTTAGCCAAATCTATTGTGGATGGGATTAATTATGTTTTAAAAGATAATGATGCAGTTATTGTTTTAGAAGATGATTGCGTACCGGCTCCAGACTTCATTAACTTTATGCTTCAGGTTTTTCATAAGTATCGAAACGAAAAAAGAGTATATTGTGCTAGTGGTTATGCGTGGCATATTAATGTAGAAAGTGACCAATATGATGCTTACTTTCATGGTAGAATGTGTTCATGGGGATGGGGAACTTGGAAAGACAGATGGTTGCAATATAATCAAGACAACAACATTTTACAAAGGATTATGATAGAGAAGGAAAAATCAATTGAGTTAGCTGCTTGGGCAAGAGATTATCCGAATATGTTGTTCGATAGAATAAAAGGGAATAATAATTCATGGGCAGTATATTGGGGATTAAAAATAATTGAAAATAGTGGTTTATGTATTTGTCCGTATAAAACTTTAATTAAAAATGTTGGTTTTGATGGTTCAGGGGTACATTGTGGATTAATTGATACATATCGGGATGATTTAGATGAAACCATTCGGGATTTATATAGGCTTCCTGATGAAAAAGTAATTGAGGATAGTATATATGATAATTTTAAGGGGGATTTAGGTAGTTATTTAGTACATTATAATCGAAAAAACATTAGTGAGAATGTAATAATATATGGAATGGGAAATTTTTTTCAGCAATATGAAAATAATATTGCCTTACAGTATAATGTTGTAGCCCTAAGTGATAGAGAAAGGAACGGATTTTATGCCGGAATAGAAATAATTGATATATCCAGAATAGCAGATTTTGTAGGGTGTAAGGTAATTATAATGATTAGAGATATGAATGTTGCACTAGAAATTAGTAATGAATTGGAAAAAAAATATGGTATAGATTCTAGCCAAATTGTGTTGGGTACAGAGTTGTTTAAATAAGTCGTAAATAGGTTAATATCTATATTTGGGGTTGGTAGAATAGGAGGACGATAAAATGCAAAGGATTTTAATCTGGGGAACAGGTACTATTGCAAAGGAAGTCATAAATAATTCTCTTAATGGAGAAGTTATAGGTTTTGTTGAGACTTATAAGAAAACAGACAATTTTATGGATAAGCCGATATATGGTATTGATGAAATTCCGGTTGCTTGTGATTATGTAGTAGTTGCTAATACTTATGTAAATGAAATATATAGAGAGTGTACTAAGAGAAATATAGACATTAATAAATTTATTTTTATAAAAGGTGTAAAAACACAGTTAGGATGCACTAATATAGAGATTATTAGAGAAATTTTAGGTGAAAAAAATTATACAAACTATTGTGCTGAATTTAGTATAACAGAACATACTTTTTTTGAAGACGATAAGAAAAGATATGATGAATTAAATACAAGGGAAAACTTTAAAATTCAGAGGCAATATTTATGGCCGATAATGTATGATAAGTATGCTATGGCGGGAACCATGAGCAATTATTTTTGGCAGGATTTGTGGGCAGCGAAATTAATATATAAAAGCGGTATAAAAAAACATTTTGATATAGGATCAAGAATTGACGGATTTATTGCGCATTTGTTAGCAATGGATATAGAAGTATCAATAATAGATATCAGGGAATTCCCAGGAGAGGTTGAAAATCTACATACAATTGTAGATGATGCAACTAGTTTAAAACAGGTAGAAGATAATAGCATTGAGAGTATGTCAGCTTTATGTTCGCTAGAGCATTTTGGGTTAGGTCGTTATGGTGATCCAATAGACCCGGAATCTTGTTTTAAGTGTTTTGCAGAAATACAAAAGAAGATAAAAAAGAGTGGACATCTTTATATAGCGTTGCCTATTGGAAAAGAAAAAGTAGAATTTAATGCACATAGAGTATTTTATGCGACCACAGTTATAGAATGCTTTAATGAGCTTACGTTGAAAGAATTTTCCTGTGCAGCAAATGAAAAAATAGAATATAATGTGGATTTGCAGAAATATGATGAAGATAATCATAATGGAGAATATAGGTACGGTTTATTTCATTTTGTAAAAGAATAAAGGGTTTTTACATGAAAAAATTTGTAAATTATATTAAGAAGTTTCGCAGTGGATTAAAAGAATTGTATAAAAGTAGAAGAGGTTATTAATGAAGTTTTCGATTATTACAATCTGTTATAATGAAGAAATGCGTATTGCGGATACTATGAAAAGTATTTATAGTCAGTCGTATACCGATTTTGAGCATATAATAGAAGATGGTTGTTCGACAGATAATACATTGCAATTAGTAAAGAATTGTGAAAAATTATATAAGAATCATTCCTTAAGGATATTTTCACAAAAGGACTCGGGGTTATATGATGCTATGAATAAAGCAGTCGCAAGGGCGAGAGGAGAGTATATTTGTTTTCTAAATAGTGGAGATTACTTCTTAGATGAAAATACTCTGCAGAGAGTAAGTGATTATATTGATACATATCCGGAAAAAGAAGTTTATTATGGTGATGCAATTGTAATTATGCCTAATGGGAACGAATTGTTTCAAACAAATGCACTACCGGAACATATGTTAATGGATGATAAAACGGAAATTCTGTCAACAGCAGGTATGGGATTTATTCATCAAGCAATGTTTGCGAAGAACATATGTTTTGAGAAATGTTCGTTTAATACAAAATATAGATTGCGAGCAGAATTGGATTGGTATTATCAGTGTATAGATTCAGGATATCAATTTAAAAAAATGAATTATACCTTGTGTAAGTATAGTTTCGGAGGAGTGAGTGAAAAAACTTTATCCGCAACACAAGACATTGTGGAAACAAAAAAAATTATTACAAGCCATGATTATGATGTAAATAAATATGAGAAAACATTAATGAATAGTGTCAGTTATCTTAGAGCATATAATTCTATATATAAAAAATGGTTGGCTTTAAAGGTGGCCGGATATTCTGTGGAATACTTTATGCGGATACATAATGTAAGAACAGTAGCAATTTATGGGTATGGAGAATTAGGCAATTATCTATTTTATGAATTAAAAGATTCCTCTGTGGAAGTGGTTTGTATCATCGATAAGATGGATAAGTATCCATATATAGAAATACCTATAATAAAACCTGATAATGTAGAAGCTTTGCAGAGGGTTGACATGGTTATTGTTACAGCAGTAATGCATTTTGAAGAAATTAGAAATATGTATGAGGGAAAGGGTCTTTGTCGAATTGTATCGCTGGAAGATGTTTTAGAAGAACTATGGGAGATAAGATGAATTAATATACAATTGTAGTATGGGGGACAGTAAATGTTAGAAATAAGTAGAAAAGATACCATGCTTGATAATTATGTGTATACAAGAAAGTTATGTATATATGTAACATACGACAGAGAAGGTATTGTTGATGACTACATAGGATATATGTTAAATGAGTTGAAAACATGTGTGGATACTCTTATTGTTATCTCGAATAAAGAAGAGATAGCTAGTGGTTTAGAGAATATAAGTAAATTTGCAGACCGGTACTTCTTTCGAAAAAACATTGGATATGATTCAGGTGCTTTTAAAGATGCACTGTGTGATTTGATTGGATGGGATGAAGTTTATAAGTATGATGAATTGGTTTTAGTAAATGATTCTTTTTTTGGACCATTTGTGCCAATGAAAGAGATTTTTTCGGAATTAGATAAAAAAAAATGGGATTTCTGTGGTTTAGCAAAGTTTGCAGAAGTGTTGAATGCGGATAAGAGACATTTTCAAGAACATATACATTCTTTTTTTTTAAGAATAAAAAAGTGCATGTTTCATAGTAAAGAGTTTAGAGAATACTGGGAAAAACTTCCCTATTTTGAAAAATTTGAAGATGTTGTACATAAACATGAAGTACTTTTTACGCAATATTTTGCGAAACTTGGATATAGATACGATGTTTTGGCAGATACAGAATGTAATGATTCGCATATTATCAAAAATAATTTTTTACAGTATTATTTTGTTCCATATGAGTTAATTAGTAAAAGAAATTTTCCTTTTTTGAAAAAGAAATCATTGTATAATAATACCTTGAAAGAACAAACGCAAGAAAATTTGCGTCAGGCAATAGATTATGTAGACAAGAATACGAACTATGATGTGAATTTAATTTGGAAAAATATAATTCGTACAATGGATATGCAGGAATTACAGCATTCTTTACATTTAAGGTATATTATATTAGAAAGTGAAGTTGAAACAGTTACAAATACAGCAATTATTATCGTGAAAGCCGAATGGAAGAATGCAGTAGAATATGTATGGTCTTATCTGGGAGATATTAAAGATTATATACGTGTATTGATATTTTCAGAAGCGGATGAAATTCGCAGAATATATAGAGACAAGGGCTTTGAAACAGTACCTTCATTAAATTTTAATAGAATTAGAGAATATCAATATATCTGCTATTTTGAAGATGAGGATATGTCATCCGACAGATGTCCTAATTATATTGCTAAATCACATATATTTGGAATATGGAGTAATTTGTTAAAAAATCACAATTATATTAATAATATAATTATGATTTTTGGAGAGGAACAATTTTTAGGTGCACTATTTCCACCACGTGCGATTTTTGGCAATTATTTTGGAGAAGAGCAGAGAGGTATATCTGGATGGTACAGAGGTGATATTTTTGAGCAGGCTTTGGAATTAAAAGAACTACATAAGATAAAAAAAATGATGAAGGATAAGATGTATTATTCTGCTATAGTAGAGCATGGGGATTATGCATCAGTTAATGAGACTAATTTAGAATATTACATTAATCATATTATAAGACAAGTAAAGAAACAGTATGGTGATTTTACTAGCTTTTTAGAAATGTCGAAATTAATCTCACAAAGTGCGATTGAGTCATTGTGTAAAAGAAAAAAATATATTTATGTGTATGGAATCGGATACATGGCAAAACAATATAGTAATATCATCCAAAATGTTAAAGGGTATATTGTTTCAGATGGACATACGAATCCAAGGAGATTTAATGGAAAGGATGTCTTGTTTTTGTCTGAGATAACATGTATAAAAGATATTGGAGTAGTTGTATGTGTAGATGAAAAAAATCAAGCAACTATTTTAGAACTATTAAGTAAAAAGGGCATTAAGGATTGTGTGTGCATTTGAGAAGAAGAATATCCGGATGTGACTAAATTATTGAATATCTGTTTTGTCCAACGATGTTTTTAGAGAGGTTTAAGAATAAGTGAGAGGGTGCATAAATGGGTAAGTCAATCATAATATTTGGTTTTGGTGATAAAGGAAAGAAAATTATCAATCAATGTTTGAATTATGCAAGTGGTGTGGATATTATTGCAATCGCAGATAATTTTTTTTCAGATAATAGATTTCGGGATATTCCTGTTATAGATCCAAAAGATATAAAGCAATATGAATATGATGAAATATGGATTTGTACAGTCTATTTTGAAGAAATAAGAAAGCAGCTTATAGAAGAATACAATATAGAGCCGGCAAAGATATACTATGAAGATGTGGTCATGCCGGTATTGGATGAACGTCTTAAAAAAAAGTATGCTGAATATGTTGAAAACAATCCTATGGAGTATCCGATAGAGTATATGTTATGCAATAGGGCAAGAATGTATTGTTATCCATTTTTTGATGAATATTTAAATAAAAAAACAGAAGTTTTTCACGATGCTGAGTGTGGACTTTATTACAGTATATATTGTGGAAAGCGTATGTATTTGGCTAGAAGTATTAATACAGAACAAAAAGCGAGATATTATGTCAATCAAATGTTGATGGAACAAGATTCGAGGTGTCCACACTGCTATTGGAATTTCGATAAGTTGTCTGATGTTGTAGGAAGTGTAGTAGATGTTGGTACGGCTGAAGGAATTTTTGGTTTAAAAATTATTGAACAAGTGGAGCACTTATACATGATAGAGGTGGATGAGGAATGGATAGAAGCTTTGTCTAAGACTTATGCAAGATATATGGAAAAAGTAACTATTATAAAGAAATTAGCATCTTCCTTTGATGATTCAGAAAATATCAAATTAGATACTTTGTTTCAAAACATTAATATTGCTGCTATCAAAATGGATATAGAAGGTATGGAATTAGAAGCACTTACAGGAGCAAAGAATATTATATGTAAAAATAATCTGCTACTTGCAATTTGTACATACCATCATGAGGAGGATAATAAAAAAATAGGAGAGTTTCTAAAGGGGATAGGGTATCGCTGTTCAAATTCAGAAGGTTGGGTGATTTGTCAAGGAGAATGGGAACTGGATAGGGAAGAAACTGGTTTTAGAAGAGCGTTAATTTTTGCGGAAAAAAGGAGTGTTTAAAGTGAAAGAGTTATCTGTATCTATTCCAAATTATAATAGAAAAGAAGAATTACAGAGACTTGTTCTTGAATGTGTTAGGCAGATTAAGGAATGTAACGCAGAAGATAAAGTGCAAATATGTATAAGTGATGATTCGTCAGTAGAGGATCCGTCTGAATGGATATTTGAACAGCAGCAAAAAAATAAAGAGGTCGAAATAAAATATTTTAGATTTAAAAAAAATCAAGGAATGGATATTAATTTTTTGAATTCCGTTCAAATGGCTGATGCTACGTATTGTTGGATTATAGGTAATGATGATTTACCGGAGAAGGCAGCGTTAAAAACAATTCTTGATATTATCAAAATGAAAGAATTTGATTTATTGGTTACACCATTTAATATGTATGGTACGGACGAAGTATATAGAGGAACGGTGCAATTATTTGAGGAATCAGAAATAGAGAGAGTGTACCAAGTGTCGTTTGGTAATGGTATAGGGAAAAATGTGTTGAGTGATGCGAAGCAGAACGGGGCTTTTTTTACTTTTTTATCAAATGTTATTTTTAAACGAGATGGTTGGATGAAAAATATATCTAAATTTCAGGATAAGATGGATACGATTTTTATTCAGATGTATATGAATTTTCAAATGATGTTCGACGGTGCTGTATACATATATGAGCCGTGTTATATTATTAGGAACTATTTGGATGATGACACTAATGCAACTATTAAGCGTAAAATGGATATTTTGTGCGGATTAAATGGAGTGATTGATTACTTCTTTGACAGTACCGAAAGGGATATGCTTAAGGAGTTAATAGTAGATCCGTATTTGGAAGGAGATTTGTGGGCACTTGATCTGGGAGAGGATTATAATAATGCATTACGCATGGTTGATACTCCTAAAAATAGATTGTATAAAAAATTTTTTTTGGAAGAAAAGTTATATAGTGAGAAATTGGGAAATTGTAATGTTGTAGTATATGGTGCAGGAAAAAAAGGGAGAGATGCGGCAGCACGGTTAAGAAAAAATGGTTATAATAATATAATTTTAGCAGTTACAGATTTGAAAACTACGGATAGTGCTGAACATATATGTAAAATTGATGATGTACTGTTGCAGGATGAGAGGCGTGAGAATATATATATTGTGGCAAATCATTTTGATGTAGTGAAGATGACGTCATATTTAATGGAGAAAGGAGTTTCGTCAATATATTTGATAAATTGATGAGTTCGAAAATATGGTTATAGAAAAGAATAACTTTAAAGCGTTTTTGGATATAACAGCAAAGAAGAAATTAGTTGCATTTGGAGCATCGGTTTTTTTGCAAGTGATTTCGGATAACTACAAGGAATTACAGTTAGCAGAAAAAATCACGTATATTACGGATAATGATCCTTTTAAGGATGGAACGTTATATGAGATTGATAGTACAAAGAAGGAAATACATTCGTTACAATATTTATTAAACGATGAGTTGGAAAATATTGTAATCCTTATTTCGTCAGAGAGATATGCATATGAGATATATCAACAGCTTGAGGCAATAGAGAAATTAAAGGATGTAGGTTGCTTTTGTTTACCAATGTTGATTGCTGGTCAAGTTGATGATTCATGCAAAAGTGTGAAGTTAAGTGGGGAAGACAAAATTCCAAAGATAATACATTGTTTTTGGTTTAGTGGTTCTGAAAAGGATGAACTCTCAAAGAAGTGCATTGAGAGTTGGAAAAAATATTGTCCTGATTATGAGATTAGAGAGTGGAATTCTGAGAATTATGATGTTACAAAAAATGAATATATGTATGAGGCGTATAAACAGAAAAAATGGGCTTATGCAACAGATTATGCAAGATTAGATGCTGTATATAATTATGGTGGTTTTTATTTTGACATGGACTTGGAATTGCTTCGAAATATTGATCCATTGTTGTCGGCTGATTGTGTTGCAGGATTTGGTCCTCTTAGAGACATTGAACTCGCGGCGTTTGGTGCTAAAAAAGGTTGTTCCCTTGTCAAGGAAATGTTAGATGCATACGAAAGTAGGAAGTTTGATGCAAATAATTTGTTACTGACTGAAGTGCAACCAGTGTTTATGGCTCATTTTATGAGGAATAAAGGATTTGATATAAATGGAAAGTCACAGAATAGAAATAATTGTATTTTGTTGGCAAGAGATTCTTTTTCGCCTAAAAACTGGTTTACAGGAGAGATGCAACATAGTGCCGGTTCTTATGGTATACATCATTGTGCCGGAGGTTGGATTTCTAAAAAAGATAAGAGTGAAGAACGTCAGAAACAGATGATAATTTTAGAAAGTATATTTACAAATAATTAATGGTGAAGGTTTTATTTTTATGAAAAAGCTGATAATTTTTGGAGCGGGGTTTTATGGAAAACTCGCATTTGAAAAATATAAGGATGCAGTTTGTTGTTTTTTGGATAATGACGTCAATAAAAGAGGTACCTATTTTTGTGGTAAAGAAGTTATGTTGCCACAAGAAGCATTAAAATATGATGATTTTCATGTAGTTATAGCGAGCCTATATTCGGAAAGTATGGCTACTCAACTGGAGGAGTTAGGAATTACAGATTATTCATTTTATTTAGACTCTGTACATGGTTTTTATGAAGGAAAAGAATTGATTATTAATCCATATCTAGTTACAGAAGAAGCACTAACAGAAAGTGAATGGTCGGAATCCAAGAAGCTGGAGTATTCTAGAAAAGAAGTTTTTGCTGCAACGGAAAGATTATATAACAATCAGCCATTGTTTAATCATATTGAAATTGAAACCATAAATAGGTGCAATGGTGTATGTAGTTTTTGTCCGGTCAATAAAAATGTTGATCCTAGGGAAAAGGCTGTAATGAGTGAGGAATTATTTAAACATATTGTGAATCAGCTGTCAGAAATACAATATTCTGGTAGATTTACTACGTTTTCAAATAACGAGCCTTTCTTGGATAATAGAATTATAGAATTTAATAGATACGCGCGCGAACGTCTTCCAAAGGCAAGAATGCATTTATATACAAATGGTACTTTGCTGACGATTGAAAAATTTGTCGCTTTAATTGAAGTGCTTGATGAACTAATTATTGATAATTATCAGCAGGAACTTAGACTGATTAAGCCGTGTGAGGACATCAGACAGTATTGTGAAAATCATCCGGAGTTAAAAGAAAAGGTTACAATTGTTCTGAGGAAGCCGAATGAAATTTTGACTTCTCGAGGTGGAGATGCACCGAATAGAAAAGAATTAAAAGAATATGGACAAGACAGATGTGTTCTTCCGTTTAAACAAATGATTATCAGACCAAATGGTCAAGTTTCATTATGCTGTAACGATGCATTGGGGAAATATACATTGGGAGATGCATCAAAGGATAATCTGTTAGATATTTGGTATGGTCCCAAATTCCAGATGGTGCGTAAATGTCTTTACGAGGGACGAGAAAAGTGGGGGAATTGTAAGTATTGTGATACATTCTCGATGGGGTAAGGCAGAAGAATTTACTATGTATAAAGGTATGTATGATTTGTTTATGAAGGGGGACAAAAGTGAATATAGGTCAAAATGATTTGGGGGAAACAAAAGAAAAAATCTCTGTTATTGTACCCATCTATAATGTTGAATCATATGTAGAAGAATGTATTAAGAGTATTTGCAAACAAACGTATTCTGCGATTGAAATTATTTTGGTAGATGATGGCTCGACGGATAATTCAGGTAGTATCTGTGACGAATATGCAAAAATAGATACTCGCATAAAAGTAATACATAAAAAGAATGATGGATTAGTTAAAACGCGAAAAGTGGGATTGCAACAATCAAAAGGAAATTATATTTTGTGTGTTGATGGTGACGACTGGATTGAACCTACTATGATTGAAAGACTTTATAGCATCCTAACAGAGCAGAAAGTTGACATTGTTATGTGTGGTCGGTTTGAGGATACAGGTGATACTCATAGACCAGTCTTTCATGGTATTTCGGAAGGACGATATAACAAACAGGCATTATTAGAAAAGGTGTATCCTAATATGATTGTAAATGGGGCGTTCTTTGAATGGGGATTGTTTCCGAGTGTATGGGATAAGTTGTTTAGAAGAGAGTGTCTTGAGGAGTATCAGATGGCAGTTGATGATAGACTTACAATGGGTGAGGATGCTGCCTGTACATATCCTGCATTGCTTAATGTCGACAGCATATATGTTTTACACGAATGTTTGTATCACTATAGGCAGTCTACAAGCTCAATGGTAAAACAGACCACGGATGTTGAGTTACAAAGAAAACGATTTAGTATATTATATAGTTCAGTAAATAAATCTTTTGAGAAGTATAAGGACATATATGATTTAAGAGAACAGTGGAAGGAATACCTTTTGTTTCTGATGGTTCCACGTGCGGATGTTTTGTATAAAAACATCGAGAAGTTAGATTACTTGTTTCCCTACAAGTCTGTGAGAAGAGGAAGCAATATTGTTTTATATGGCATGGGTACATATGGTCAACTTCTTTATAAATTCATACAAAGCAATAATTTTTGTAATATTTTGGCATGTGCTGATAAAAATTACTTGGAACTATCAAAACAGGGGCTTCCGGTAGTGCCACCAGATGAAATAGGGAAATATGATTATGATGCTATTGTAGTAGCTAATTCGTTTGCGAAAGTAAGGAATAATATTTACAAGGAGTTGTCAATAATGTATTCTACTGAAAAGATTCATTTGATGGATGAAGATTTAATAAAAAGTGATGAGAGCCTATGGGCTTTTGGATTAATTTGACAGGTGAACTAATGCGTAGATGGATTGAGGAACAGTTAAATAAAAGTGGTAAATTGAGGTAATTGAATATGAATTTAGCAATCTTCGGAGCCCAGGCAATTGCCTTGGGCACATATAAAGCATTAAAAAAACAATATCCTGAGAAGAACATATTATGTTTTCTTGTAAGTAAACTGGGAATGAATGCGTCTGTATTATCCGGACTTGCTGTAAGAGAGGTAGACCTGTTTGCAGCAGGTCTTTCTCCTTATGAAAAGGAAAATACAGAAGTGCTGATTGCTACTCCTGAACCGGTTATGCCGGAAATTGAACAATTATTGGATAGTCAAGGACTTTGCCGCCATAAAAGGGTTACATCGGGCTGTTTTGAGGAATTAATGGAAGCATATTTTGCAGATAATAAAAAATATATACCATTATCAACATTGCAGGTAGGAAATCACAAACCGGATATGCAGGTATTTATGGCGAAGTTTTATAAGGATAAGCAATTAACCGGCACCTATGTGATACCGGAGTGGATGACACCTATTCAGGTGGGAGCCTCCCTGTGTGAAGAACGAGTGGCACATATTTTGGATTGTGACGGAGACAATATTTCCAAAAAGAATGTGAATTATTGTGAATTAACAGCACTCTATTGGATGTGGAAAAACAGGTTGGAATGTGACTCTGATTTTTCGGGGTGTTATTATGGGCTGGCACATTATCGCAGAATGTTGAATCTTACGGAAGAAGATGTGTATCGATTAGAAGAAAACGATGTGGATGTGGTATTGCCATATCCCATGCCGTATGAACCCAATATTGAGGCACATCATGAACGTTATCTGAAAGCGGTAGATTGGAAAGCATTGCTTACAGCATTGGAAGAGTTACAGCCGGAATATGCTGAGAAATTTCCACAAGTACTGGGGCAGCAGTACTTGTATAATTACAATATTGTATTGGCACGTAAAGAGGTACTAAGAGATTATTGTCGCTGGCTGTTTCCTATATTGGAGCGGGTGGAAGAACTCAGCGAACCTAAGGGCTGGGAGAGGCAAGACAGATATATTGGATATATGGGAGAGACGCTCTCCACATTGTATTTTATGGCAAATCGCGACAGGTTGAACATTGCACATGCCGGGTGCAGGTTTTTGGTTTAAGAGGAATTAAAATTTTAAAGCATGTATGTTATGTAAAGTGTGTATACACATAAAATTGATTATGTGTATACATGTGCTTACTAAAATCACGCATAGAGATTATGAAGTAAAAAAAGGAACAAAAGTACCAAAATCGCAGAACAATAGCTCTATTTCATTAAAAGTAAAAAAAGATTATAATGATTAAGGTACGTTGTAAATACACTAATTTAAGTGTAAAGCTTAAAGTAAATTATTGTGCGGTTTAAATGCAGATAAATAAGAATGGATGGGTTCAACTGCCGAAAAAGTTGTTGGACGATATGAATTGGCATGAGAAGGATACCCTGCTGTTTCGGAAAGAAAAAGAAGGTATCTTTTTGTCTAAAGAGGATAAAATTGAAAATACTGCGTTGTTTATTCGATGTTTCGGCCATTTTCATATTGAATATGCAGGTGAAGAACACAGGCAATGGATTGTTTGTATAAGGTTCTTCGATTCTATTTGAAATCAGAGATATTGGTAAAGAGGATACCGCTGGAAATATATCGGGAGCAATTAAGGATTTGTCTTTCTGTCAGGGAACTTGATGTGCTTCTTTTTGAACAGTTTATCGGGGCGGATACTGTTCGCTGTGGTTGGAAGCATTGAATTTGTATCTGGGAGGATTTCTCGAAAAGGAGTGCTATGAATGGTCAATTCAGTATCAGATGGAATATGAGATAAAAATTGAAATTTTACAGGAAAAAATTAGAAAACACTGATATAATTTCCGGAAAATTTCCAATAAGGGGTACTATAATTTGCTTATAAAATATTTTTTCAAAGGAGGAAGTTTTATGAGTAAACAAAAGAACCTTGTAACCCCACAACTTCTCGGTGTAGATATTCCGGGACAGGCAGAATTTATTTCTTCCATGGAAAAGAAGGTAGGAGATCTTCTTGCCAGTAAGCTTATGGGAAAATTCCGTATGCTTGTTGACCCAAACGGATTTCATTATGGATTTACCTATGGAAGCAGTGGGTATTATAATGAGAAATCATTGGTTGATATTGACCGTACGCTTTGTGTGGACAAAAGTACAAATCAGCTTACATTCAGTCAGCAGCCGCTTTCCATTCTTTATGAAAAAATTCTGAAAAATACAGGTTATCATTTGTCGTCTGAGGATCAGAGAAGAATGAATGAGGCAGACATAGTAGCACAGGCATATACCGATAAATTAATACGCGCATTTAAGAATGATTTTCCGGGTGCCGTGCTTCCACCGGATGTTTCCACACTTGCTGCTATTTTCCAGTATATAACGAATACCTTTGGTACAGTCGAACAGGTACCGGTTTATTATAGTGAGACAAAAAATGCACTTTTAGACTATAGTGCACATGCGAATGAATCCTATCAGTTACACAGTATGATTTCGAATGCACAGAGTCGTTTACAGAATCTGATTGCAAATATTGACAGACCTTCTGCACAGAACGGGGCTATGCAGACAGGTGCAGTATCCTATCATGTAGGGTATTCCGTACCGAATTTTGCGGATACGTATGCATCTCTGACAACGGATACCAATAAGATTGACATTTCTCTTGAATTTAGTAATTTTAACGGAGAGTCCAGTGAGTTGTCAATTGATCATCAGTCTGCGTTTGTAGTACCGCTTCCGGTATTTGTTTTTGGACGTTCAGATACAAAGTATACATTAAATTCACTGGTAACATCACAGTCCAAAGTCAGTATGAAGATGACGTATCGTGGAATTACTACATTTTCACCGAATCCGGCAGCAGCAAATGCAACGGCGACCTCCGGTTGGTATGATGAGGCGATTCTCAAGGAGATTGCAGGAAATACAGGAAAAGATCAGACAGGCTACTGCCTTATTAACAACGAGTTTGACGTAAAAGAACTGTTTGGAAATAATGGTACATTTAATCATCTGAGTGAATTTGTGATTTGCCAGACACCGACAATTACCCTGACAATGACTGCAGCAGATACATCGGCGGTTTCTAAGGTTTTTGAGCATGACAGCAGTATAGATATAGATTTCTTTGGATTTGGAATATCGTCTTCACAGCATCACTACAAAGTGCAGAGTGTGGAGGTAAATTCTCAGATGCAGACAGCAACAATTACACTTTCTGCACCAAAACCATCCGCTACAGCATCGGTTGAGACAGAAGTGGCTTATGTACTTGGTGGAGTAGTGGCTAATCAGTTTGCTAATCTTAATGATGGCTTAGAAAAGATATTGCCATTTGCATTTTCTCTACCGTCTGTTCAAAATGCCGGAGTGTCAAATGAACTTGTTTGTCGTGGAAACCTCAAATTGCTTCAGGGAAGTCATACAATGAAGTATTATGTAGGGAAAACTGCTGCATTTTCAGAAAAAGAAGAGGAAATGGAGGCGGTTCTGAGCATTTGGTATTATTATAATCCGGCGGAAAAGAGTATTTGGCTGAGTGATGCAAATGACTTCACAGAAGATCAGACAAAGTTGATTTTATATCATTCGGATGGAAAAATGTATAAAAAAATGAGCAGCCATTCCTGTATGAATTCAGTCTTAGAAGAAAAGCTGAACACTTTTATGGAGAAATTGATAAAGTGTGCAGAGGAGCACGGTCTGACGGTTATCAGACGGAGAAGCATACCGGATGAGATGAAAGATCTTTGCTACTATCGGGGAAATGGTGAGTATAAACCGTTGGGTTCGACCTTTTGGGGGAGCAGAAATATTTCTACAACGGATGTCTTTGTAAATGCAATAGGTACAAGTAATGACATATTCCATGATCCAATGGGACAACCGGTATATATGTCATGGATTTCCTTGTGGAGTTTTGTTACAATGCAGCAAGCACAAGCCTGTACAAATTGTTTGGCAGGTAATAACTTATACGGAGCACATGTATTGCTTGAAACGAGCGTACCAGCCATACCGGCGGCAGGTGAAGAGGTGGATATTCTTCCGCTTTGCTCTAGTTGTAATAATAGTAAAAATGAAGGGGCAATGCAGCCGGCATTTAACACGATGTCAATGGTAATGATATGGTAGAGGCAGATTGCTATAGTACCTGACTTTAAGAGTTGAACATGAAAAAAGGTGCTAAGGGCTGTCGGGAAATTAGATAGTTTTAGACAGTAAGGGGAGATTCAATGAGGTGGAAATTTCGTGTCGCCACACACCGCTTATGCGGTTAACAAGAGATGCGAGAGTAGGCACGCTCGCCATTGAATCTCTCAAATTGTAGCAAAAAGAGAAGTGACTCTGTGAAGAATTTTCCCGTGGCGTTGGATGCAGTAGAGCAGATTGATAAGAGAGAATCTGATTTTGATATAAAAATTTTTGAGTTGTATATTAACTATTGAAGAAGGGGACACTATTTCTTGATATGGAGAAAATTATTGACAATATGGGTTTTCTGTCATATCATGATTGTATAAGAAGCTGTTGTCTTTTGTATGCTGGTTATACGAAAGGTAATAGTGATTGGTGTGCCACTACCGAAGGCGATGAAGTGTGGAACGATATAGGTTGGTGTACTGCTACCAAAGACGTTGAAACGCAGAACGATATAGGTTGGCGTGCCACTGCCAAAGACGATGAAGTGTGGAACGATAAAGGGGAAGCATTTGCTTCCCGTTTTTTTTAGAAAGGTACATTTTACATATGAAATTTGTTAAAGTACAGTTTGTTTACATAGATATGGATTATCTTGAATATTTACATGAAATAGAGCCTGAAATTTGGTTTGATAAAGAAGATGAAAATTATAGAATAAAGCCGCATTTGGGCATATTGTTAAATAATGATGATAGACAGTATGTTATTCCATTAACATCAGCTAAAGAAAAACATAAGGATTGGGAAGATGTCACTGCCAGTTGGTATCGAATTTACGAAGTAATAGATATAACACAAGATCTGGTAAGAAAAAATGATATTATTGTTAAAATTAAAAATCAAGATATATTAAAGAAATTAGAAAAAGATACGAAAAATAATTATAGACAGCGAATTTTATCTGTACTGGATATGCGAAAAATGTTTCCTGTAGATAAGCGTGTATATCAAGAGGTAAAATTTAATATAAATAGTAAGGAATCCAAAAGCGATAAACAAAGAATGTTTTTGATGATAAAAGAATATAATTTTTTGGAAGGAATATCTGATGAAATAGAAAAGAAAACCACAAAGATATATGATAAGCAGATTAAAAAGAATAAAGTATTAAAATTTCATTGTGATTACAGGAAATTGGAAAAGGCACTTGATGAGTATAAAAAAGAAGAAAAATAAGTTTGAGGACCAACGAAGTTTCAGTTGGTCCTTTTTAAAAGGTCTATAGACAGTGACCGGAAAAATGTTGAATAAAAAGCATTAAACTTTGACATAAAAATGAATTATTGCACATCAAAAGAGAATGTGTTATATTGAGCTTATAAAATCAAATAAGCAAGAACTTCTGGTGAATGGAGAGTTCACATACGAATTTATTATATTCTGATATCACATCTTAGTTTTCGGAAAGCCTTGCTTAAAATCACACAATTACAATTTAAGCATGGACAAGAAGGTTTGCAGGGTTAGGCAAAGTTATCTGTTTATAGTACGGGAGGTATTTATGGCAAGAACGGTAGCAATCGGAATACAGGATTTTGAGAAAATCAGGCTGGAAAATTACTTTTATATAGATAAGACTCCATTTATCAAAGAATGGTGGGAGAGTGGGGACAGTGTCACGTTAATTACCCGTCCGCGTCGTTTTGGAAAGACGCTGAACATGAGCATGGTGGAGCAGTTTTTTTCTGTGGATTATGCCAATCGTGGAGAACTGTTTGAGGGACTTTCCATCTGGGAGGAAGAGAAATACCGGGAACTTCAGGGGACTTATCCGGTG
>JAFSBX010000120.1 GCA_017437065.1 Lachnospiraceae bacterium | reverse complement strand
TGGTGTGCTTCCCGTCAAGTGGACAATGAAAAAATATAAAAATTTTTTTACGATCGATAGCATTAGCTGTCGATCGTTTTTTATGCAGCGAGGAAAAGATTATACTTTTCTATAGGTGTAAGAACTCCCAGATTCCGCTGTACACGCTGATTATTATAATAACTGATGTAGTTAATAATCATCTGAACAAGTTCATGTTTGTTAGTAAAACGTTTGCCGTAGTATTTCTCACGTTTAAGTATTCCCCAGAATCCTTCCATCGGTCCATTGTCGATGCATTTTGCTACGCGAGACATACTCTGTATCATTCCTGCTTTTCTCAGTTTATTATAGAAAGTTCTGTTCGTATACTGAAAGCCTCGATCAGAGTGAAAGAGTGGGTGTGCATCCGGATTTGCTGTCACTGCTTTGTCAAAGGTTTTAAATACCAGCGAATTGTCATTGCGATCGCCTATGACAAAGGAAACAATACGACGATCATACAAATCCAGAATTGCACTTAAGTATACTTTGTGAATTTCGGGACCATCATACCATTTGAATTCTGTTACATCAGTGAGCCACTTCTCATTAGGAGCTTTTGCATGAAATTCTCGATCGAGTATGTTTTCAGCAATATGCTGAGGGTTCTTTGCTCGTCTTGTACAGCCATGATTACTATACTTAATAGTAGATTTAATATCTTTCTTTCGGCAGATCCTCAATACTCTTTTATCATTGATATAAATATTATGGTCATGTCGAAGATCATCATTGATACGTCGATACCCTTTATCCGGATTTTTCATATGTATCTTTTCGATTTTTTCCGCAATCATTTCGTTCTCTGTAATTCGATTGCTTTTTCTGCCGGATAGCCAACGATAATATGCAGCTCTGGACACTTGCAGCATAGAGCAAGCTTCGTCAACGGCATTACCGCTTTCTGTACAATATTCTTTAATTGCTTTATATAGATGACTTTGTCTTACTTGCGATAAACATCCCTCCTCACTACCTCGTCCAATTTTTTTAGCAGATCACGTTCCATTTCTGCTTTATGCAGTGCATGCTTCAAACGTTCGATTTCGATTTGAGCTTTTTCAAGTTCTGTGCGAGGCTGCTGATCCTTTTTTCGCTTACCTCGACGATCCTGCAAACCGGCTTCACCAAGTTCTTCATATTTTAAAGTCCAGCTTCGAACCTGCTGATAACTTACGTTATATTTGAGTGCTATTTCGCCATAATTTTTTCCCGATGCCAAACAGTCTTTAACAATCTGAATTCGTTCTTCTATGTTTGTTTCTCTTCCTTGCTTCATGTAGTTTCCTCCTCCGGAATATTTTACGGAGTTTATATCTCCATGAGCATTATACACCTTTACCCAATTTTTGAGTTGCCCTATTGCACGAATTTTATATTTTCTCGAAATTTCTCGATAACTTCCTTTGCCAGCCAAATAATCTAGAACTGCTTGAAGTTTTATTTCGGGTTTATATACTCGGTTCTTTTCTAACGGAAGCAGACCTTTGACACCTTCTGCCTTATATAGACTAACCCACTCGAACACGACTGTGATATCTACGTTCGCAATTTTTGCAGCTTCTGTTACTCCAATTTCGTTTGCTAAGCATTGTCTAACGAGTCGTATTTTCTCTTCTGATGGTATTTTAGATTTGCGAGACATAATAATACTCCCTTCTTGAAATACAGTTTTCTTTTTCACTGTCTCTCAGAAAGGGAGCATATCAT
>JAFSBX010000119.1 GCA_017437065.1 Lachnospiraceae bacterium | reverse complement strand
GGTATGGGCGGCGGACACGATGAAAGAGAACAGACACTGAACCAGCTTCTCGTAGAAATGGACGGGTTTGGTGTAAATGAAGGAATTATCGTTATGGCGGCAACAAACCGTGTAGACATTCTGGACCCTGCGATTTTGCGTCCGGGACGTTTTGACAGAAAGATTACGGTAGCTCCACCGGATGTAGGCGGAAGAGAAGAAATTTTAAAAGTACATGCGAAAAACAAGCCATTGGGCGATGACGTAAATTTAGAACAGGTAGCACAGACAACGGCAGGATTTACCGGTGCTGATTTGGAAAACCTGTTAAATGAAGCTGCAATTACAGCAGCAATGGAAGACCGTGCTTTTGTAAAACAGGACGATATTAAGAAAGCTTTTATTAAAGTAGGTATCGGAGCAGAGAAAAAGAGCCGTATTATTTCTGATAAGGAGAAAAAAATTACGGCATATCATGAAGCAGGTCATGCAATTCTGTTCCATGTATTGCCGGATGTGGGACCGGTTTATACGGTATCCATTATTCCTACCGGCTTAGGTGCGGCAGGATATACCATGCCATTACCCGAAAAAGATGAAATGTTCCTGACAAAAGGAAAAATGCTTCAGGATATCATGGTATCTCTGGGTGGACGTATTGCTGAGGAAATTATTTTTGATGATATTACAACAGGTGCTTCCAGTGATATTAAGAAGGCGACAAAGCAGGCAAGAAGAATGGTTACACGGTACGGTATGTCTGAGAATATTGGTGTGGTAAATTATGACGACGATGATGATGAAGTATTTATCGGACGTGATCTTGCACATACAAGAAGTCATAGTGAATCTATTGCAGGTGAAATTGATAAAGAAGTAAGAGCTATTATAGATGATTGCTATAAAAAAGCAAAAGAAATTATTATGGAGCATGAAGAGATTCTTCATAAATGTGCAGATCTTCTTTTAGTAAAAGAAAAGATTTCAAGAGATGAGTTTGAAGCATTATTTGAAAAGTAAAAAATATGTTTGTATATTTTTAACAAAAAGGTTTTGTGCAAATATTACAAAAACAATAATAAGTTTTTGTAATATTTGTGAAATCTAGGTATTGTTATAAAATCTATGTCATGCTATTATAATATGCGTAACCCCCCCCAATACATTATATAGTTTTTTGCTATACCCCATAAGAAAGAAATACCTTCTCTAAAAAAGACAGCAGATCGAAAGGCTGTCTTTTTTACTGCCTAAAAAGGGGTGTTGGCGAATTTTATACGAAATTTTACTATAATTTTTTATTGAATATCCATAACATATATTATAAAATTATAGTAACTATGGAAAGGAAATCTGACATATATGGACTTTAACCGATTCATGAAAGCAGAGCTGGATTTACAATATATTGCAACAATGAGACCCGTCTTTAATAAAAAAGCATTGTTCAGCGATATGACGGAAGATTATATATCTCCGGCTGAACCTAGTGCTTATGAAGAGGTTACGATTAGATTTCGTGCCGGAAAGAATAATATAGACAGGGTTTTCTTTGTATGTAAGGGTGTACGTCACTTAATGTTTAAACGATATTCGGATGAAAGTTTTGACTATTACACCCATGACCAGCAGATGGAAAATGAAAGAGTAAATTATCATTTTGTAGTGCAGGCAGGAAAATTAGAATGTATTTATGACCGCAGAGGTGTTGTTACAGACGAAAATACGTATTATGATTTTGCCGTAATTCCGGGATTTAAAACGCCGGATTGGGCAAAAGGTGCAGTGATGTATCAGATCTATACGGATCGTTTCTGTAACGGGGATAAATCTAATGATGTTTTAACAAATGAATATAAATATATTGGAGAGAATGTTGTTCATGTAGACGACTGGAATGCATATCCGGCTCAAATGGACGTAAGGAATTTCTATGGTGGAGATTTACAGGGAGTTTTGGATAAAATGGATTATCTGCAGGATTTGGGAATAGATGTTATTTATTTTAATCCGCTTTTTGTATCACCATCTAATCATAAATATGATATACAGGATTATGATTATATTGATCCTCATTTTGGTAAGATTGTAAGTGATGAAGGAGACTTGCTGGTAGACGGTCGTACGGAAAACAGTCAGGCAACCCGCTATATAAACAGAGTTTCCAATAAGGAAAATTTGGAAGCAAGTAATCAGCTTTTTATAAAAGTAGTAGAAGAAGCTCATCGCAGAGGAATGAAAGTTATTCTGGACGGTGTATTCAATCACTGTGGTTCTTTTAACAAATGGATGGATAGGGAACGGATTTATGAAAATGCTCCCGGTTATGAGAAGGGTGCGTATGTTTCAGCAGAAAGTCCGTATAGGAGCTATTTCCATTTTTATGATCAGAATGTGTGGCCTTATAATCATACGTACGATGGCTGGTGGGGAAATGATACACTGCCGAAATTGAATTATGAAGGCTCTAAAATGTTGGAAGATTATATTCTCTATATAGGACGGAAGTGGGTATCTCCACCATTTAATGCAGATGGATGGCGTTTAGATGTGGCAGCGGATTTGGGACATTCGCCGGAATTTAATCATCATTTCTGGCAGGAATTCCGTAAAGCTGTAAAACAGGCAAATCCTAATGCTATTATCTTAGCGGAGCATTATGGAGATCCGAAATCATGGCTGGAAGGAAATGAATGGGATACGGTCATGAACTATGATGCTTTTATGGAGCCGGTTACTTGGTTTTTGACAGGTATGCAGAAGCACAGTGATGATTATCGTGAAGATTTGTACGGAAATGCGGAAAGTTTCTGGGGTGCTATGCGGCATCACGGATGTAGTTTTACAATGCCGTCAGCCATGGTGGCAATGAATGAGCTTTCTAATCATGATCATTCCCGATTCCTGACCCGTACAAATAAAAGGGTAGGACGTGTAAATACATTAGGTTCTTATGCAGCAAATGAGGGCGTAAATAAGGCTGTGTTGCGGGAAGCAGTAGCAATTCAGATGACATGGCCGGGAGCACCTACCATTTATTATGGTGATGAGGCAGGATTATGCGGATTTACTGATCCGGATAACAGACGTACGTATCCATGGGGAAATGAGGATCAGGAATTAATCAGTTTTCATAAAGAAATGATAAAGATCCATAAAGAGAACAAAGAGTTTTTAACAGGTTCGCATCTTTATCTTGCAGGTGAATATAATTTTATCGGATATGGAAGATTTACCCGAAGTGAACAGTCAGTTGTGCTTGTAAATAATAATGATCAGCCGGTTACAAAAGAATTGTCCATATGGCAGTTAGGCATTCCGCGAGAAGCAATTCTTCGCCAGTTGATTCTCACATCATATGAGGGCTTTACAACGGAGAAAAAGGAATATCCGATAATTGCCGGAAAGCTGATGATAACGCTTCCGCCAAAATCAGCAGTGGTGTTAAAGCATTATCAGCCGGATGATGAAATTGAAAAAGAAGAAAAAGAAGAAATATAAAAATATCAAGATAAACGCATGAGTTAATAAATTGTGAACAACCCCATTTTATCTGTTACAATAAAAGAAAAACGGATGGTGGGCATATGGAACAATTATTACAGTGGATGGAAATTATTGAAGATGTAAGACAACAATCAAAAG